>DATANP010000479.1:0-4154 GCA_036266195.1 Thermoanaerobaculia bacterium
GCGCACCTCGTCGTGTCGCCGCCCGACTTCCCGGAGCTGGTCCGCTTGAGCCGGACCTATACGGTGGACCAGCTCCTGCGGGAGGCCGCCGAGAGGGGAGCCGCGGCACAAGCCGCGAGACCCCAGGCCCCTGCGCGCCAGCGCTCGGCGTTCGGGCCGGCGTATGTCGCGGCCGACGGCGAGCTGGAGCGCAAGGTCGCCGAGGTCTGGCAGCGGGTGCTGCACATCGAGAGGGTCGGCCTGCACGACAATTTCTTCGATCTGGGCGGCAACTCCCTGATCGGGCTCCAGGTCATGGGCGAGTTGCAGAAGGAGCTGGGGAGGGAGGTCCTGCCCGTGCTGCTCTACGAGGCGCCGACCGTCAGCGCCCTGGCCCGGCGGCTGAGCCCGGAGGAGGCGTCGAAGCCGCCGCGCATGGAGGCGCGCCGGCAGCGACGCTCCGCGGCACAGGCGGCGAGCGGTGGCGTGGCCATCGTCGGCATGGCAGGCCGCTTCCCCGGCGCTGCCGACGTCGACCAGCTCTGGCAGAACCTCCTGGACGGCAAGGAGACGGTGACCTTCTTCAGCGACGAGGAGCTGTTGGCGGCGGGAGTGGATCCCGAGCTGATCAGGGACCCCGGTTACGTCAAGGCGGGCTCGGTGCTGGAGGGCATCGACCTGTTCGACGCGGATCTCTTCGGCTATTCGCCGCGCGAGGCGGAGCTGATGGACCCGCAGCAGCGTCTGTTTCTCCAGTGCGCCTGGGAGGCCCTGGAGAACGCGGGCTACGACCCCGACCGCTACTCAGGGTCGATCGGGGTTTTCGGCGGGGCGAACATCAGCACCTACCTGCTCAACCTGGCCTCGTCTCCGGACGTGGTGCGCTCGATCAACGTGCTGCAGGCGGGCCTCGGCAATACCAGCGATTCGCTGACGACCCGCGTCTCCTACAAGCTGAACCTTCGCGGCCCGTCGGTGGCGGTGCAGACGTTCTGCTCGACGTCGTCGGTGGCGGTGCACCTGGCTTGCCGCAGCCTGCTGGGCGGCGAGTGCGACATGGCGCTGGCCGGCGGTGTCCGCGTGGCGGTGCCGCACCGGGTAGGCTATTTGTGGGAGCCCGGCGGGATCGACTCGCCGGACGGCCACACGCGGACGTTCGACGCCCGGGGACGGGGGGCGATCGTCGGCAACGCCGTGGCCCTGGTCCTGCTCAAGCCGCTCGAGAGTGCGCTGGCGGACGGGGACACGATCCACGCGGTGATCCGGGGCTCAGCGGTCAACAACGACGGCTCGGCCAAGGTGGGCTACACGGCGCCGAGCGTGGACGTGCAGGCGGAGGTCATTGCCGAGGCTCTGGAAGTGGCTGGGGTCGAGCCGGCCACGATCGGCTACGTCGAGGCCCACGGCACGGCCACGGAGCTGGGCGACCCGATCGAGGCCGCGGCGTTGACCAAGGTCTACGGCAGCGCCGGCCAGGGGGTGTGTGCGATCGGCTCGGTGAAGACCAACATGGGTCACCTGGACCGGGCGGCGGGAGTGACGAGCCTGATCAAGACGGCGCTGTCGCTGCGTCACGGGGTGATCCCGCCGAGCCTGCACTTCGAGACGCCGAACCCGAAGCTGAACCTGGAGAGCAGCCCGTTCTATGTGCAGACCCGGTTGACGGAGTGGCCCGCCGGTCCAGGCCGTCCTCGCCGGGCCGGGGTCAACGCGCTGGGCATCGGCGGGACGAATGCGCACTTCGTGCTCGAAGAGCCGCCGGCCCCGAGCTCCGGGGAGACCTCGCGGCCAAGGCAGTTGCTGCTGCTGTCGGCGCACACGGAGACAGCCCTGGAGTCGCTGACGCAGCGTCTGGCAGAGCATCTGGAAAGCGGTCGGGATCTCGCAGACGTCGCCTACACGCTCCAGGTGGGACGGCGGGTGCTGGGGCACCGGCGAATGGTGGTGTGCCGCGGCGCCGCGGATGCGGTGGAGGCCCTGGGGTCGCTCGACGTGCGCCGGGTGTCGACGTACTCGGGGGAGAGCCGTCGCCGTCCCGTCGTGTTCCTGTTTCCGGGGCTCGGGGATCACTACTCCGGCATGGCCGCGGAGCTGTACCGGCAGGAGCCGACGTTCCGGGACGTGGTGGACCGCTGCGCCGAGCTGCTGCGGCCAGAGCTTGGAATAGACGTGCGGGAGACCCTCTTCAGCCAGGGCGGCGAGGGCTCGGACGGCAAGCTCGACCTGCGCGCGCTGCTCGGCCGGAATCCTCAGGAGCCGGATGAAGCCGCGCGGCGTCTGAATGAAACCTGGCTGACGCAGCCGTCGGTATTCGTGGTGGAGTACGCTCTGGCCTGTCTGCTCCAGGAGTGGGGCGTGGTGCCGCAGGCGATGATCGGCTACAGCCTGGGCGAGTACGTGGCTGCCTGCCTGGCCGGAGTCTTCTCCCTGGAGGACGCCCTGCGGCTGGTGGCCCGCCGGGCCAGAAGCATTCACGAGCTGCCGGCCGGGGCCATGCTGGCCGTGCCCATGGGAGAAGAGCAGGCCCGATCCCTGCTGGGCGACAGCCTGTCTCTGGCGGCGGTCAACGGGCCGTCGCTGTGCGTGCTCGCCGGTCCGCTCGCCGAGGTCGAGGCGCTCGAAGCGCGCCTGACGCGGGAAGGGGTCGCCTGCCGCCGGCTGCAGACGGTCCACGCCTTCCATTCGAGCATGATGGAGCCGCTGGCCGGCTCCTTTGCCGAGCTGGTCGGCGGGGTGGAGATGCATCCGCCCCGCATCCCGTACCTGTCGAACGTGACGGGCACCTGGATCACGGCCGAGCAGGCCACGGATCCGGGCTACTGGGTGCGCCACCTCTGTGAGCCGGTGCGCTTTGAAGAGGGCATCCGCGAGCTTCTCAAGGACCGCGACCGGGTGCTGCTGGAGGTGGGTCCCGGCCAGACCCTGGGCTCGTTCTTCAAGCAGCATCCGCAGTGGAGCGAGGAGCAGGTGGCCCTGCCGGTGCTGCGCCCGGTCTACCAGCAGGTCTCCGACCAGGAGTTTCTGCTCGGGACGCTGGGCAAGCTCTGGCTGGCGGGTGTGGAGCTGGACTGGCCGGGGTTCTACCGGCACGAGAGCCGCCGACGGGTGCCGCTGCCGACCTACCCCTTTCAGGGCAAGCGCTACTGGATCGGCCCGGATGGCGGGCAGTCCATGGCCGCGCCGAAGAAGGCGGCGACCGGCAAGAAGGAGGATCCGGCGGAGTGGTTCTACCAGCCGGTGTGGCGGGAGTCCCCTCTACCGGAGGCGCCGTCAGATCTGGCGGACACCCGGTGGCTGGTCTTCGCCGACGGAGGCGGTCTCGGGTCTCGTCTGGCGGAGTCTCTGTCGGGCTCGCTGTCGGTTGACACGGTGCTCATCGGGGAAGGGTTCCAGGAGCTGGCTGCCGGTTCGTGGGTCCTGGACCCGTGCCGTCCCGAGGGCTACCGGGAGCTGATGAGGAGCCTGCGCGAGGCGGGCCGGATTCCGAACCGGATCGTGCACCTGTGGACCGTCGCCGAAGGCGGGCTGAGCTTCGACGTCGAGCAGGAGCTCGGTTTCTACAGCCTGATCCATCTGGCCCAGGCCCTGGGCGAGCAGCGGATTACGAGCCTCCTGCGCCTGGAGGTGGTGACGAGCCGGGTCCAGCCGGTCCTGGACGGTGAGCCCGTAGAGCCTGCCCGGTGGACCGTGCTCGCGCCGTGCAAGGTGATCCCGCAGGAATATCCCCACATCACCTGCCGCAGCATCGACGTCGACGACATCAACGCCGACGGCTTGGCCGCGGAGCTGCGCGGCGCTTCCTCAGATCTGGCGGTGGCCTGGCGCGGCGGGAGCCGCTGGGTCCAGGCCTTCGAGCCGGTGCGCCTGGAAGCGGGGGAGGTGGAGAGCCGCCTGCGGCCGCAGGGTGTGTACCTGATCACCGGCGGTCTCGGGGCCATCGGGCTGGTGCTGGCCGAGGAGCTGGTGCGCCGGGTCCAGGCCCGGCTGGTGCTGATCGGCCGCACGGGGCTGGAGGAGGGGAGCGACAAGGCGGCCCGGGTGAAAGAGCTGGAGGCCCTCGGCGGCGAGGTGCTCGCGCTTGCCGCCGACGTGGCCGACCCGGAGGCGATGGGCCGCGCCGTCGCCGTGGCCCGGCAGCGCTTCGGCGCGATCCACGGCGTCATCCACGCCGCCGG
>DATANP010000480.1:0-7398 GCA_036266195.1 Thermoanaerobaculia bacterium
CCTCAACACGACGTCGTACCGGAAGCGCAGCTCGTTCTCGAAGCCCGTCTCGCGGTGGAGGACCGAGGCCGCGCCGAGGTCCCTGAACAGATCCTCGTCCAGCCACATCTCGCGGCCCTGGTACGGCCTCCCCGCCTCCGCGAGCGACCGCCGGAATTCGGCCTGGCGCCGGGCGTCGGGCACGTCGGCGACGAGCAGCGCGCCGCCCGGGGCGAGGAGACGGAGGGCCTTCTCCACCACCTCCTCCAGGTAGAGCGGACCCGGGAAGAACTGGACCGTGCTAGCGAGGAGGATCAGATCGAAGCTTCCTTCGGGAAGATCGTCGATCTCGTGCGCGAAGCCGGTGCGCAGCTCCACATTCTCCACGGCGCGCGCCCGGTTGCGCTCCTGGGTGAGCGGCGACGGGTCGAGGGCCACGGCGTGGGCCACCCGCGGCGCGATCTCCCAGAAGAGGAGGCCGGAGCCGGCGCCGATCTCCAGCACGCGGGCGTCCGGCCGCAGCCAGGGCGCGGCCAGCGACAGGACGCGGTCCCGGTACTCCTCCACCTCGGCGCGGGTGAACGGCTGGCCCGTGTAGCTGCTCACGAAGCCGCCAGCCGTGACCTCGTCCGTGGCCCGCTCGGCGACGAAGTCCCAGAGCGCCTGGACCTCCTGCGGGTCGAGGGCCTCGGCCGGAGGCTTCGGCGCGTCCACGTCCAGGCAGACCACATCCACCAGAGGCAGCCGCCAGCGCAGGTCCAGGACGGCCGAGAGCCGCTCGGAACGGACGATCGCGACCCGCGTCTTCGAGGCCGCGAGGATCGCCTCGGCCCGGTCCGCGGGCCACGAGGCGTCGAGCGGCAGGTAGTGGCCGCCGGCCTTGAGGATGCCGAGCACGGAGACGATCATGTCGAGCGAGCGCTCCATCCAGACCGCCACCGGCACGCCCGGGCCGACGCCGAGATCCCGCAGCAGCCGTGCCAGGCGGTTCGACCTCCCCTCCAGGCCGGCGTAGGTCAGGCTCTCGCCCTCCCAGACCGCCGCCAGGGCGCCCGGCTGGCGATCCGCCCGCTCCTCGAACAGGCTGTGGATCGTGAGATCCCGATGGACCGCCGCCGTGTCGTTCCACTCGCGGACGATCTGCTGCCTCTCCTCCAAGGACAGCAGCGAGGCTTCGGCGAGCCGGCCGCGGGGGCGGCTCAGTAGATCGTCGAGCAGGACCTCCAGGTGCCGCGCGTAGCGCACCGCCGTGGGCCGCTCGAAGAGGTCGGAGGCGTACTGGAGCAGGCCCGCGAGGCGGCCGGCGTCCTCGACGAAGACGAAGGCGAGGTCGAACTTCGAGACGCCGGTATGGACCTCCTCCGCGGCCAGGCGGACCTCCCCGAGATCGGTCGCGGGGAGCGGCGCGTTCTGGAGCGCCAGGGCGACCTGGAAGAGGGGCGACCGCGAGAGGTCGCGTTCCGGGTGGAGCTCGTCCACGAGCTTCTCGAAGGGCACGTCCTGGTGGGCGTAGGCGCCGAGGCTCGCCTCCCGCACCTGCCGCAGCAGGTCGCGGAAGGTCTCGGCGCGCGCCAGGTCGGCGCGCAGGACCAGGGTGTTGACGAAGAAGCCGATCAGCTCCTCGGTCTCGATCCGGTTCCGGTTGGCGATCGGCGAGCCGATCGTGAGATCCCGCTGGCCCGAGAGGCGCGAGAGCAGCGCGAACAGGCCCGCGGCCAGGACCATGAACGGGGTCACCCCCTCCTGCCGCGCTGTGTCCAGGATCCGGCCGGAGTCCAGGGAGAACGCGTGCTCGGCGCCGCGCTGGGTCTGGACCGGCGGCCTCGGGTGGTCGGCGGGCAGCTCCAGGGCCGCAGGTGCGCCGCGCAGGCGCTCGCGCCACCAGGCGATCTGCCTGTCCAGCACCTCGCCCGAGAGCCAGCTCCGCTGCCAGACCGCGAAGTCGGCATACTGCACCGGCAGCTCCGGCAGCCTCCGCCCCGCGTAGAGCGCGTTCACCTCGCGGACCAGCACGCCCATGGACCAGCCGTCCGTGACGATGTGGTGGAGGTCGAGCAGGACCAGGCTCTTCTCGTCCGCCAGGTCCACCAGGGTGGCGCGCAGGAGAGGCCCGAGGGCGAGGTCGAACGGCCGCATGGCTTCCGCCGCGGCGAGCCGCCGGGCCTCGGCGGCGCGGAGACTCTCCGGCAGGCCCCGGAGGTCGACCGCCGGCAGGGGCACCTCGAACGACGGGAGGATCACCTGGACCGGCCCGCCGTCCCGTTCAGCGAAGACGGTGCGCAGCACCTCGTGGCGCCGCACCACGCCGGAGAGCGCCTCGGCGAGGCGCCGCGGGTCGAGCCGGCCCTCGGCGGAGAGGGCCAGGGGGATGTTGTAGGCCGAGCCGCCGGACTGGATGCGATCGAGCACCCAGAGCCTTTCCTGGGCGAAGGAGAGCGGCAGCTCCCCTCTCTTCGATGCCCGGCGGATCGGCGGCGCGGCCGGCGCGCCTTCGGCGTCGAGCACGGCCGCGGCCATGGCGGAGAGGGTCGAAGCCTCGAAGATCCGGCGCAGGGGGAGGTCGACCCTGAATTCCTCGCGGATGCGCGAGGCCACCTGGGTGGCCAGGAGGGAATGCCCGCCCAGCTCGAAGAAGTCCTGGTGGGAGCCCACACGGGATACGCCGAGGACCTCGATCCAGATCGTTGCCAGCAGCTCCTCGGCGGGAGTGCGCGGCGCCACGAACGTCTCGCCGTCCGCGCTCCCTTCCTGCGGCTCGATGCGGGCCAGGGCCCGGCGGTCGAGCTTGCCGGTGGCGGTGAGGGGCAGCGCGTCGATGATCGCCCAGGCCGTGGGCACCATGGGATCGGGCAGGCTCGCGGCCAGGAACGCGCGCAACTCGCCGAAGGATGGCGCGTTCACTCCTTCACGAAGAACCACGTACGCCACCAGCCGGCGCGAGCCCGAGGTCTCGCCGCGCACCGCCGCCGCGGCCTGCTGCACGGCCGGATGGTGGGCCAGGGCCGTCTCCACCTCGAACAGCTCGACGCGGTGGCCCCGGATCTTGACCTGCGAGTCGCCGCGGCCGAGGTACTCCAAGACGCCGTCCGTCCGCCGCCGCGCGAGGTCACCGGTCCGGTACATGCGGTCGCCGGCCGCCTGGGAGAATGGATCGGGCAGGAAGCGCTCGGCCGTGAGCCGGGGGCGGTGCAGGTAGCTGCGCGCCAGCCCCGCGCCGGCCACCCAGACCTCGCCGGTGACACCCACGGGCACAGGGTTCAGGTCCGAATCCAGCAGGTAGACCCGGGCATGGTCCACGGGCACGCCGATCGGCGGCCGCTCCGGCCAGCCATTCGGGTCGCCCTTGAGGTCGAGCCAGGTGACGGCGTGGGTCTCGGACGGGCCGTAGTGGTTGTGCAGCTCCGCGCCGGGCAGGCGGGCGAACATCCCGGCCACCTGCGGCGTGACGTAGAGCTGCTCGCCCGCGCTCATCACCTCCCGAAGGCTCAGGGAGTAGCCTCCATCCAGGACCGCCATCGCGAGCTGCTGGAGGGCCACGAACGGCAGGAACAGGCGCTCGACGCGCTGCTCCTCCAGGAGGCGCGCCAGGGCCGGCGGGTCGCGGCGCACGTCCTCGGAGACCAGCACCAGCGTGCCGCCGGCCCACAGGGTCGAGAAGATCTCCTGGAAGGAGACGTCAAAGGAGAGCGAGGTGAACTGGAGCGTCCGCCCCGCCTTGGCCGCCGAGGTGCGCTGCTGCCACTGGAGCATGGCTGTGATCGCGGCGTGGGTCATGGCCACGCCCTTCGGCCGGCCGGTCGAACCGGAGGTGTAGATCAAATAACAGAGATTGCCGGGATCAGGGCGTCCGTGGCCTGCGGCCCTCACCCCCTGCCCCTCTCCCAGGCCCCCGCCCGGACCGCCGGGAGAGGGGAGTCCGGCGACGAGCGGCGTTTCCTCCATTCGTAGGATGGTCCCGATTGCCGGCGCCTTCTCCGCCAGCGGACCATGCGTCACCACTACGGGCGCGTGGGCGTCCTCCAGCATCAGCCGCAGGCGCTCGGCGGGCCAGGTGGGATCGAGCGGCAGGTAAGCGCCGCCGGCCTCCAGCACGCCCAGGACGGCCACCATCATGTCGAGCGAGCGCTCCAGGAAGAGGCCGACCGGCACATCCGGCCCGACTCCGAGACCGCGGAGGCGATGGGCCAGGGCCCGGGAGCGGCTCATCAGGCCGGCGTAGGTCAGGCTCTCCGAGCCATCGACGACCGCCACGGCGTCCAGCGTCCTCTCCGCCTGGGCCGCGACGCCCTCGTGGACCAGGAGCGGCGCCGGATGGGGAGTGCGCGGCCGGGTCCAGGCCCTCAGCTCACTCCGCTCGGCGGCGGTCAGGAGCGGCAGCTCGGAGAGACGCCGGCCGGGGTCTTCGACCGCTCCTTCCAGGAGGGTCCGGAGGTGGCCGACGATCCGGTCGGCTGTCGCGGCGTCGAAGAGGTCGCAGGCGTACTCCAGGGTACCGGCCGCGGCGCCGTCTTCCTCGGCGAGCATCAGGGTCAGGTCGAACTTGGCGGTGCCGGTGTCCACGTCCAGGAGCCCGGTCTCGATCCCGGGGAGAGCCGGCTCCGCCACGGGCTTCTGGAGGACGAGCATGGTCTGGAAGAGCGGGTTGCGGCCCAGGTGCCGGTCCGGGTGCAGCTCCTCCACGAGCTTCTCGAAGGGGACGTCCTGGTGGGCGTAGGCGTTCAGCGCCGCGGCGCGCACCCGGCGGCCCAGCTCCCAGAAGGACGGATCGCCCGACAGGTCGAGCCGCAGCGCCAGGGTGTTCGTGAAGAAGCCGATCAGCCCCTCCACCTCCAGGCGCGTGCGGTTCGCGATCGGCGACCCTACGACCACGTCCTCCTGCCCGCTGTACCGGCCCAGCAGGGCCTGCCAGCCGGCGAGCAGGGCCATGAAGGAGGTCCAGCCGTCGCGCCGCGCCAGCTCCGCCAGGCCGCCGTAGAGATCCGGCGACAGCTCGGCGGGGCGCCGGCCGCCGCGGTTGCCCGTGGCCGGCGAGGGCTGGCGGTCATAGGGCAATTCCAGCGACTCGTGCGCCCCGGCCAGGGTCCGGCGCCAGTGCGCCACCTCGCGCTCCAGCACCTCACCCGCGAGCCACTGCCGCTGCCACCGGGCGTAGTCCGGATACTGCACCGGCAGCGGAGGCAGGGGCGAAGGCTCGCCCGCGGCGAAAGCCGTATAGATCGCGCCCAGCTCCCGCAGCAGCACGCCGAGCGACCAGGCGTCGGACACGATGTGATGGGTCACCACCGCGAGGAGCCGCTCGTCGCCGGGCAGCCGGAGGAGGAGGGCGCGGACGAGCGGTCCGGTCTCCAGGTCGAACGGCCGGTGGGCCTCCTGCTCCAGGAGCCGCCGGGCCTCGCGCTCGTCGGGCACGTCCACCACGGGCAGGTGGAAGCCGGACGGCGGCAGCACGACCTGGACCGGCGTCCGGCCCTCGGTGCGGAACACGGTCCGGAGCGCCTCGTGGCGGCGGACGATCTCGGCCAGCGTGCGCTCCAGCACGTCCTCGCGGACCGGCCCCCGGAGCCGCAGCGCGCCCGGCACGTGGTAGGCGTCCTCGGGATCGAGCTGGTGGAGGAACCAGAGCCGCTGCTGGGTGAAAGAGAGCGGTCCTGGAGCGGCTTCCACCCGTTCCAGGGGCGGCGGCTCCAGGCCCAGGACCGCGGCGCGCCGCGCCGCATCCAGCCGTTCCGCCAGGGCCGCCGGCGTGGGCGCCTCGAAGACCGCGTCCAGGGGCAGCTCGACGCCGAACACGGAGCGCACCCGCGACACGAGCTGCGTGGCCAGGAGCGAGTGCCCGCCGAGATCGAAGAAGCTGTCGCCCGCGCCGACCCGGTCGCGGCCGAGGAGCCCGGCGAAGAGGTTGGCGATCAGCTCGGTGTCCGGATCGTCGGTCTCGAGGCCCGCTCCGCCCGGCGCCAGCCCGGGTTGCGGCAGGGCCCGGCGGTCCACCTTGCCATGGGCGTTGAGCGGCAGCGCCGGCACCACGGCCCAGGCGGCCGGCACCATGTAGTCGGGGAGGCGATCCTTCAGCCACGCCTGCAATACCGGGATGACGTCTTCGGACTCAGCGGCCACCCAGGCGGCGAGGACCAGGCCCACCGGCGCTGCGATCGGGGCCACCGCGGCCTCGCGCACGGCCGGATGGAGCGCCAGGAGCGCCTCGACCTCGCCCGGCTCCACCCGGAAGCCGCGGATCTTGACCTGCTCGTCGATCCGGCCCAGGAACTCCAGCTCGCCGTCCACACCCGCCGGATACCGGGCGCGGTCGCCGGTCCTGTAGAGCCGGGCGCCGGGCCGGCCCGGACGTCCGGCGAAGGGATCGGGGACGAAGCGCTCGGCCGTGAGATCCGGCCGGTTCAGGTAGCCCCGGGCCAGCGGGCCGCCCAGCAGCAGCTCGCCCGGCACGCCAGGCGGCTGGGGGTTCCCGAACCGGTCCACCACCCAGGCGGTCCGGCCCGGGATCGGCCGGCCGACGGAAACGGTGTCGGCCTCGCCGTCCTCCGGCCGGACGGCATGCAGCGTCGCGGTCACCACGGCCTCGGTCGGGCCGTAACCGTTGAGCAGCCGGGCCGCGGAGATTGGCGAGCCGGCCCACAGCCGGACGTTGGCCGGGAGCATCTCCTCGCCGCCGACGAGCACCAGGCGCAGGGGCGTGATCGACTCGGCCTCTCCGGGATCGGCCACCCAGCGGTTCCACCAGGCCGTGGGCAGGTTCACGAAGGTGAGCCCCAGCTCGGAGATCTTCCGCGTCAGCTCCCGGGTCGTCCAGCGCCAGGCGCCCTGGATCACCAGGGAGGCGCCTGAGGTGAGCGCATTGAGCACCTGCTCGACCGACACGTCGAAGCCCGGCGAGGCGAACACCAGGCCGCGGTCCCGGGGGCCAAAGTCATAGGCCGCGCGGACCGCGTCCAGGTGGGCCGCCAGCGTGCCATGGGAGATGCCCACCCCCTTGGGCCGCCCGGTGGAGCCCGAGGTATAGATGACGTAGGCCAGGGACTCGGGGTGGATCTCGACCCCGGGCGGCTCCGCGCCCCGGCTAGCGATGGCTTCGGCGTCCCGGTCCAGGAGCACCGCCGGAATATCCCAGTGGGGCGACTCGATCCGGGAGGCCAGCTCTTCGACGCTGACCAGCAGGTCGGCGCCGGAGTCGTCCAGGATGCCCCGCATCCTCTCCGGGGGGTAGTCCGGATCGAGCGGCAGCCAGGCGGCGCCGGCCTTGAGCACGGCGAGCAGCGCCACGATCAGCCCGGCCGAGCGCTCCAGGCAGGCCGCCACCCGCGCCTCCGGTCCGATCCCCATCGCCAGCAGATGGCGGGCAAGCCGGTTCGCCCGGGCGTCCAGCTCTCCGTACGGGATCGTCTCCTCCTCCAGGATCAGCGC
>DATANP010000481.1:0-21636 GCA_036266195.1 Thermoanaerobaculia bacterium
GGTGATGACGGACACCCTGCGCGCCGACCGCCTGGAGGCCTACGGAAACCAGCGGCAGACGGCTCCGACCCTCGCCCGCCTCGCGCGGGAGGGGACGCTGTTCCGGGACGCGCACAGCCAGGCCACCTGGACCAAGGTCTCGGCTCCGGTCCTGCTGACGTCTCTCTTCCCGCTGACGACCGGGGTCCGCGATTTCCCGGACCGCGTGCCGAGCGCCGCGACCACGCTCGCCGAGGCGTTCCGCAAGGGCGGCTACACCACGCTCGGCTTCACCTCGGCGCCGTTCACAGGCACCTTCAGCAACCTGCACCAGGGATACGAGCAGCTCTACGAGTCGCCCCTGACACTGGACAGCAGCAAGACCGCGCGGCCGATCACCAATCTCCTGCTGCCCTGGCTCGACGAGCACAGGGACGAGCCGTTCTTCGCCTTCGTCCACTATTTCGATCCGCACGCGCCCTACCGCCCGGACCCGCCGTTCGACCGGCTCTGGGGCGAGCCCACCTGGGCCGCCGAGCAGGACCAGAACTCCCAGAAGGTGATCGCCGCCATCCAGGATCCGGAACGGCAGATCGACGGGCTGGTCATGCCGTCCGAGTTCAAGGCGGCCGGAGTCGACCTGCCGACCTTCCGCAAGCGGGAGCTCCAGTGGTACGACGGCTCGATCCGGGAGATGGACACGGAGTTGGAGCGCCTGCTGGAACGGCTGCACGAGCTCGGCCTCGACCAGCGCACGCTCATCGTGTTCACCAGCGATCATGGCGAGGAGTTCTTCGAGCACGGCCTCGAAGGGCACGGCCAGGCCGCCTACAACGAGCTGACCCACGTGCCGCTGATCGTCAGCTATCCGGGCGTGGTGCCCGCGGAGCAGAAGATCGAAGAGACCGTGGGGCTGGTGGATGTGATGCCCACGATGCTCTCGCTCGCCCGCCTGCCGATCCCGCAGGAGGCGCAGGGGCAGAGCCTGGCTTCGCTGATGAAGGCAAAGGTCGACGCCGGCACCTGGAAGGCCCGACCGGTGTTCACCGATCGTCCGGCGGCGCCCCACTTCGCGTCACCGGCGCCGCGCGCGAACGAGACGTTCACGGTGATCTACGAGGGGTGGAAGCTGGTCTGGAACGCGAAGCGGCCGACGGGCGCGACGGAGCTCGAGCTCTACGATCACAAGCGCGACTCCGGCGATCTCCACAACGTGGCCGCGCAGCATCCGGACGTGGTGCAGCGGCTGTCGAGGCTGATCGAAGGCTGGAAGCAGGACAGCCAGCGCAAGAGGCTGCCCCCGGACGAGGTGGCGGGCCGCGACCTCCGGCCCGAAGAGCGCGAGCGCCTTCGAGCCTTGGGCTACATCCACTAGGCTCGCGGGCTGCCCAGCAGTCGCCAGCCGGGCTGCGGGCGCTCGAGGTCGAGTTGGGGACGGCGGGCGCGGAGCACGTCGGTGCGCGTGCAGATCCCGACCAGCCGGCCGTCCTCGATGACCGGCAGGTGCTCCACGCCTTCCTCCAGGATGCGGCGCAGCGCCACGAACACGAGGTCGTCCGGCCCCAGGGTCACCACGTCGCGGCTCGCGACCTCCAGGATCGACGCCGAGTCTTCCACCGGCCGGCGGAGCAGGTCTCCGCGGGCCACGATCCCGACGCAGCGACCGTCGCTGTCCACCACCGGGTATGCGCTGTGACGTCCGGCCTCCACTTGGCGGCACACCTCGCTGACCGTGGCGCCGGCCGCGACGGTCTCGACCCGGGAGGTCATGACGTTGCGCACGTGCGTGGTGCGGAGGAGGTCCACCTCGTACTCCGCGTGGACCCGCAGACCGCGCCTCGCCAGCTTCTCGGTCATCAGGCTTTCGCGTAGAAGCGCGGCGGCGACGAGGTCGGCCACCACGGCGGCGAGCATCAGCGGCAGGATGATGCGGTAGTCCCGGGTCAGCTCGAAGAGGAAGACGATGGCCGTGAAGGTGGCCCTCGTCGAGGCGCCGAACACCGCCGCCATGGCCACCACCGCGAAGGCGCCCGGCGCCAACGGCAGGCCGGGCCAGATGGCCTTCGCCGCCATGCCGAACAGGCTCCCGAACGAACCGCCGATCAGGAGGAGCGGCGCCAGGGTGCCGCCCGAGGTCCCCGACCCCAGCGCCAGCCACCAGGCCACCAGCTTCGCGCAGGCCAGGACCGCGATGGCCCCGAGCGCCAGCCGGTCGTTGAGCACGTCTCCGATCGCGTCATAGCCCACGCCAAGCGCGCGCGGCGCCAGAAGCCCGACCGCGGAGAACGCCGCGGCGCCGATCACCGGGTGCCAGAATTCCGAGACCGGCAGCCGGCGGAACATCGCCTCGACCGCGAACAGGCCCTCGCTCACCACCACCGCCAGGAGGCCGCAGACCAGGCCGAGCAAGACGAACCAGGGGAGCACCTGGAGGCCGGCGAAGTCGTGGTCCGGCATGGCGAACAGCGGCCCTGCGCCGAACAGCGCCGAGTGGACGCCGGCTGACACGCTCGCCGCCACCACCAGGGGGATGAAAGCGCGCGTCGAGAACTCGAACAGCAGCAGCTCGATCGCCAGCACCACCGAGGCCAGGGGTGCGCCGAACGTCGCCGACATGCCCGCCGCCGCTCCGCAGGCCAGGAGGATCTTGCGCTCCGAGGGGGACACATGGAGGATCTGGCCGAGGAGCGAGCCCAGGGCGCCGCCGGTCACGATGATCGGCCCCTCGGCTCCGAACGGTCCGCCGGTGCCGATCGCGATGGCCGCGGAGAGAGGCTTCGCCAGCGCCGCCCGCGGCGCGATCCGGCTCTGGCGGACGAGCACCGCCTCCATGGCCTCCGGAATGCCGTGGCCGCGGATCACCGGCGACCACTTCGCCAGGCAGGACACCAGGAACGCTCCGGCCATGGCGGCCACGGGAATCCACGGCCCGGCCCGCAGCGCGGAGCTCGGCGGCAGATCCCAGCCGAAACGGTGGAACAGCGCAAAATTCGTGATCAGCCCGATGAGGTGGAGGAGCACCCAGGCCGCCCCTCCTCCCAACAGGCCGAGCATCGCGGCAACACACGAGAGGAACACCAGCCTCTCGGGAGGAGTCTGTGCGTGCATGAGGCTCTCCAGGGGATGAGTCGTACCGCGAGATGCATCGCGGAACGACTTATCCTATCACTGCCTGCGCGGGTGCGTCAGCGGCTCTTCCGAGCCCTACTTGCGCAGCTCTTCGAGCTTCGCCACCACGTCGCGGTAGTTCGTGTTGATGCCGTAGAGCTCCACGAACGTGGCGAAGGCGGAGGACATGTCGCCCATAGCCATGTAGGCGTTGCCGAGGTCGTACATCAGGCCGAGCTGGTCCTCTTCGGAGAGGTTCGGGGCCTCCATGCCGCGGCGGTACCACTTGACCGACAGCTCGGGCAGGCCCTTGTCCTGGAAGCAGAGGCCGAGCATCGAGGAGCTGACGACCAGGTAGCGCGCGTCCTTGGCCGCGAGTTGGAACTCGCCGATGGCTTCGTCGAGCAGGCCCATCTCGCGGTAGGCGATGCCGAGGTTGAAGTGGGTGTCGTAGTCCGTGGGCGAGAGGTGCTCGGCCACGCCCTTCTTGAAGCCCTCGACGATCTCCTCCAGCGACTGCTCGGCCTGGACGCCGTCCTGGAAGACCTCCTCCTTGGACAGCTCCTCGACCAGCTCGCCGGCGAGGTCGAAGAAGTCCTCCTCGTCGTCGAAAAGGCCGGGGCCGGTCTGCTGGGCCGGCGGCTTGGCGGTGGCGGCATCGGCCTCGTCGAGCCAGTTCACGCCGCTGTCCTCGATGGGAGGAGGAGGCGCGGCAAGGCCCGGCTTCGTCGCTTCCCAGAGGGCGTCTGCGTCGGAGGCGGCCGCAGGCGGAAACGCGGGACTGGCCGGCGCGACTCCGGCCTCTTCCTCCTCGATCATCGAGCCGAGCGAGGTGAGGTCGAACAGGCCGCTCTTGGCCGCCGGGGCCGGCGCGGGAGGCGGCGGGCTGGGAGGCGGTGCCGCGACAGGCGGCGGTGACGGCGGACGCGGCGGCGGAGTCGCGGCGCCCGGCTTGCGCGCGGGCTTGTCCTGGAGGATGCCCTTCAGGAGGTCGTCCACTCCCTTGGCCGGAGCGGCCGGACGCCTGGGCGGCGCCGGCTTGGCAGGCTCTGGAGGTGGTGCCTGCAGGACCGGCTCCGGCGCGGGAGGAGGAGGCGGCGGAGCGGGCTCTTCGAAGGGGATCGCCTCCGGTTCGTCGAGCGTGAGCTCCTCCAGATCGTCGAGCGCGATCTCCTCCAGGACCGGGTCCAGGACCGGCGCCTCGGGCTCGGGCTCCTCGACGACAGGGGCAGGCGCGGGTGCGGCCATGTGGGGGCCGGCGACGACCACGTCTCCGTTCAGCCGGTAGCCGGACTCCTCCAGGCGCTGACGGACGCTCCCCCAGGGCTCGGCCACGCCGTCCATGACCGCGATCTCGGCCATCCTCCGCGCCAGGGGGAAGACCTTCTCGTGCCGGCCCTTGTCGAGGTGGATCTTGATGAGAAGCGAATGGGCGAGAAGGCTGTCGGGGCGGGCGCGCAGGGCCTCTTCGAGGCGCTCGACCGCCTTCTCGTCCAGGCCGTACTTGGCGAGCACCTCGGCCTCGGTGATCAGCTCGTCGCGCTCGATCTCCTCGCGGCTCGGCCCGGCCGCTACCGCCTCCTCGGCTTCCCAGGCCGGCAGGGCCTCCAGCTCGACCTCCGCTTCCAGCGGCTCCAGGACGAAGGCGTCGGCCTCGGCGAACGACTCGCCGGCCGGAGCGGAGTAGGCCGAGGGCGCGGAGGGTGCGGGCTCGGCGGCGAGACCTTCGACCTCCAGGGGCTCCAGCGTGAGCGAATCCCCCAGATCCAGCTCGAATTCCAGCGCTGGCGGCTCTTCGACGGGCTCCTGCCGGGCCCAGGCAGGACGGACCGGCGCTCCGGCGAGATCCGGCGGCGGCTTCACCTGGCTGGCGGATTCCTCCTCGGTCGGCAGCTCGACAACCATCTCCCCTAGTGGATCGAGATCGATTTCTATTTCGTCGCTGTCGGCGACCGAGGCCTCGGCAGCCTTCATGGCCGCCATGAGGTCGTCCCCGAGGTCGATCTCCAGCTCGACGGAGGCGTCGTCCTGGACCACGAGCGCGGCCGGTTCGTCGGGCTCGACCCTCAGCTCCATCTCGGGTTCCGGCTCGGGCTCCGGCTGCGGCGCACGCCGGGCGGCAAGCTCGCGGGCGACCTCCTCGGCCTCGGGGTTGCGCTCGACCGCCACGGTCAGGAAGCGGGCCGCCGACGCATCGTCCCCGGCCGCCCGCAGCGCCTCAGCCGCGTCCCAGATGAAGCGGAGGTTCTTCGAGTCGATGGCGAGCGCCCGCTCGTAGACCTGCGACGCGTCCTGCGTGCGGCCGTGCTGGATCATCAGCTCGGCGATGACCCGGTACTCGTTCATCGCCTTTTCGAAGAGCTTCTGCTGCTGGTAGATCTCCGCGAGCTTGACGTGGTACGTCGGGTTCTCCGGCTCCAGGACCGTCATCTTGTTGTAGATGGCGATCGCCGAGGCCGCGTTCTCGTGCTTGGTGTAGTAATCGGCCAGCACCTGGTACTGGGTGCGCGCCTCGGTCACCAGGTTCTGCTTGTGGTACAGGTCCGCGAGCTGCTCGTAGATGTCGAGCCGCGTGGGATCGAGCTTGATGATCTTCTTGTAGATCGCGATGGCTTTGACGAAGAAGCCCTGCGAGGAGTACTGCTCGCCGATCTGGCTGAAGAAGTCGACCGCCTCCTCGATACGTTGGATCTTGGCGTAGAGGTCGCCCACCCGGTTCAGGGTGTTGATGTCGCTCGGGTTCTCCGCCAGCAGCTTGCGGTACTCGCGGATGGCAGGCTCGATCTTGCCCCGCGAGACGTACTTCTCTGCCGTCTGGACCACCTGCTCGCGCTGCAGCGCCATCAGCCCGCCTCCGCGGTACGGGGAAGCACCGGCTTGTAGGTCAGACGGTGGACCGGGCAGGGGCCGTAGGTCTCCAGCGCCTGGAGGTGCTCGGGCACGCCGTAGCCCTTGTGGACGGCAAAGCCGTACTCGGGATACTGGCCGTCCAGCTCGCTCATCATGCGGTCGCGCTCGACCTTGGCGAGGATGGAGGCGCAGGCCACGCCGTAGCTCACGGCGTCGCCGCGGATCAGCGGGATGCAGGGGGCCTGGAAGCCGCGCAGGAGGACCGCGTCCACCACTACGCAGTCGGGCTCGGGGCGGAGCGAGGAGACCGCCTGCGCCATGGCGCGGCGGGTGGCTTCGAGGATGTTGATGCGGTCAATGACGTCGGCCGGCACCGCGATCACGGCCGAGGCCAGGGCGGTGGCGCGGATGGCAGCAGCCAGACGCTCCCGCTCGGCGGCGGTCAGGACTTTGCTGTCGTCCACGCCGGGGACGGCGCAGTGGGGGTTCACGAGCACGGCGGCGGCCACCACGGGGCCGGCCAGCGAGCCGCGGCCCGCCTCGTCCACGCCCGCCACGCGGCAGTAGCCGCAGCCGGCAAGCCAATCCTCCAGCCTGCGCATCAGGCGCAGGCGGCAGGCTTCAGCGAACAGATCGAGCATTCCCGGAGCCGCCGGGGTCGCCCTCGTCACCGTGCTCCTTTCGTGACCATCTCCCGGGGCTCCCGGAGGATACCGGGTACCCGATCAGGCCCGCGCCGCTTTGTCGTCCCGGCGCTCGTCCCGCCGCTCCTCGATGCGGGCCGCCTTGCCGCGCAGGTTGCGCAGGTAGTACAGCTTGGCCCGCCGGACCTTGCCGCGCCGCATCAGCTCGATCTTGTCGATGATCGGCGAGTGGAACGGGAAGATCCTCTCGACGCCGACGCCGCCCGAGATCTTGCGGACGGTGAAGGTCTCGCGGGTTCCGCCGCCCCGGCGGCCGATGACCACGCCCTGGAACACCTGGATGCGCTCCTTGTCGCCCTCTTTCACCCGCACATGGACGCGAATGGTGTCTCCGGGCGCGAACTCGGGCTTCCCACCGCGGAAATAGCTGCTCTCAACCTGATCCAACTGGTTCATGGCTCACCTCGTAAGCTGGCGGCGCCCGCCTGGGAGACGTTCCCGCCATTATTTTCTATTTCAGAATCGCTATGCAACCCCGCCAAAAGATCGGGCCGCTTCTCCCGGGTCGCCCGGAGCGCCTCGCGCTCCCGCCACCGCTGGATCGCGGCGTGGTCCCCCGAGATCAGCACCTCCGGGACCGCCATCCCTTCGACCACCGGCGGCCGGGTGTAGTGCGGATAGTCCAGCAGGCCCGACCGGAAGCTGTCCTGCTCCACCGAGTCGGCCAGCTTGACCACCCCCGGCACCTGCCGCGAGACCGCCTCGATCAGCACCATCGCCGGCAGCTCGCCGCCCGACAGCACGTAATCGCCGATCGAGACCTCCTCGTCCACCACCGTCAGCCGCACCCTCTCGTCAATCCCTTCGTATCGTCCGCACATCAGCACCAGCCCCCGCTCCGCCCCCTTCGCCGCCAGCTCCCGGACCTTGGCCTCGTCGAGCCGGCTCCCCTGGGGCGAGAGCAGGATCCTCCAACCCCCCTCCGCCACCTCTCTCACCGCCCGGATCCAGGGCGGCGCCATCATCACCATCCCGCCACCGCCGCCGTAGGGCTCGTCGTCCACGCTGCGGTGCCGGTCCTCCGTGAACTGCCGGAGGTCGTGAACCTCCACGTCCAGAAGCCTCTTCTCGATCGCCCTCCCCACGAGGCTGGTGGCCAGGAACGGGCCGAACAGCTCGGGGAAGATGGTCAGGACCCGGATGCGCATGCTTCGAGCAATCCTTCGGGCAGCTCCAGCTCGATCTGCCCGCGCTCCACGTCCACGTTCTTCAGGAAGCTCTGGACGAAGGGGATCGGAACCTCCCGCTCCCCGTCCGAGACCACCAGCAGCAGCCCGCCCCCGTCCTCCAGCAGATCGACCACCTCGCCCAGATCCTCGCCGCCGGCTTCGCAGCGGCATCCGAGGAGCTGGTACCAGTAGTACGTACCTTCGGGCGCCGCGGGGACTTCGGAGCGGTCGACCTCAAGAAGAAGATCGCGAAGCTCTTCGGCCTTGTCCCGGTCCTCCCAACCCTCGAAGCGGACGACGGCTCCCGACTTGTGCTCCCGGTGGGTTTCGACGACCAGGGGAATGGAAGGCTTGCCGTCGCGGGTCCCATCCACCGAGCTGCCGGGCGCCAGGCGTCCGGGCACGTCGCTCAGGACCTGGACGACGACCTCGCCGCGCACGCCGACGGGGCGCAGGATGCGGCCCACGACGACCCGCTCGGGCAGGTCAGCTCGCGGCTCAGTCTTCGTCCTCGAGGATTTCAAGCTCATGGCGCACGCCCAGCCGGTCCTCCCGGGTCTCCAACAGGGTGCGCAGCGCGCGGGCGGTCCGTCCCTGCCTGCCGATCACCTTGCCCAGGTCGTCGGGCGCCACACTCAGCTCGAGAATGCTGGCGCGCCGTCCCGGGATCTCGGTGACCTCCACCTCGTCCGGCTGATCCACGAGGAGCCGGATGAGCTCCCTGAAGTCGTCGGCCAGCTCAGGCACTCTTCTGCGCCTTGGCGACCAGTTTCTTGACGGTGGGCGACATCTGCGCGCCGCGCTCGACCCAGTACTGGGCGCGCACGGTGTCGATGTTCACCTGGGCCGGGTTCTTCGTCACGTCGTAGTACCCGATCTCCTCCACGGCGGACGCGGTGGGCACGTTCCGCGAATCGGACACCACCACGCGGTAGAAGGGGTTGTTCCGGGCGCCCATGCGGCGCAGCCGAATTGTCAGCATCTCTCTCGACCTCCAAGGTTCTCGTGTGGGCTGCGCGGGCAGGGCTCTACCACAAGCGCCCGCGCGCAAAGAGGTGGGATTGTAACACAGGAACCCCTCACCCCCTAGCCCCCTCTCCCATCCCCTCCCTGCCCCGGGAGAGGGGGGACCTTGTTGAGGCGGCCCAGCCCTGATCTGACACGATCGCCCCAGAAACGTCCCCCCTCTCCCGGGCGGGTGGGTGTGCGATGGGAGAGGGGGACAGGGGGGGTGAGGGGCCTACATCCGCATCCGGCCCTGGGCCCCGCCCAGCGCCTTCTTCAGCCACTTGCCCTGGACGCCCTTGAACATCTTCTTCATGCCCTTGTACTGCTTGAGCAGCCGGTTGATGTCCGCCACCGACGTGCCGGAGCCGATGGCGATGCGCTTCCTGCGGCTGCCGTTGAGGATGTCCGGCCGGCGCCGCTCCTGCGGAGTCATCGAGTTGATGATCGCCTCGACCTTGCGCAGGCCGCCCTCGTCGACGTTGGAAGTATCCATCCCCTTGAGCGGCCCGACCTTGGGCAGCAGCTCCAGCACCTGGCCCAGAGGGCCGAGCTTGCGGATCTGCCGGAGCTGGTCGCGCAGGTCCTCCAGGGTGAACTCCTGCTCCACCATGCGGCGGGCGAGGCGCTCGGTCTCGGCCGCGTCGAGCCCCTGCTCGGCCTTCTCGATGAGCGACAGGACGTCGCCCATGCCGATCATGCGCGAAGCCAGGCGCTGCGGGTGGAACAGCTCCAGGTCGTCCGACTTCTCGCCGATGCCCACGAAGCGGATCGGCACCTTGGCCACGGTGCGGATCGACAGCGCCGCACCGCCGCGGGAGTCGCCGTCGAGCTTGGTCAGGATCACGCCCGTGAGCGGCAGGGTCGAGGAGAACTGCTCGGCGCTCTTGACCGCGTCCTGGCCGGTCATGGAGTCGGCCACGAACAGGATCTCGTGCGGCTGGATCTTCTCGGACAGGCGCTTGATCTCCTCCATGAGCGCCGTATCCACATGAAGTCGCCCGGCGGTGTCCATGATCATCACGTCATGGCCGCGCTGCTTCGCCAGGGCGAGCGCGCGGGCGCCGAGCGCCACCACGGTCTCGCCCGGCTCGGGCTCGATGACCGGCACATCCACGCCCTTGCCCACCTGCTTGAGCTGCTCGACCGCGGCGGCGCGCTGAAGGTCGCCCGCCACCAGGATCGGGTGCCGGCCGCGCTTCTTGAGCTGCTTCGCGATCTTGCCGCTGGTCGTCGTCTTGCCCGAGCCCTGCAGGCCGCACATCATGATGACCGTGGGCCGGCCGTCGAGCCGGAGATCGGTGCCCTCCTCGCCGAGCAGCGAGGCGAGCTCGTCGCGCACGATCTTCACGACCTGCTGCGCGGGGGTGAGGCTCTCGAGAACCTCCTGGCCGAGCGCGCGCTCGCGCACCCGCTCCACGAAAGGCTTCACGACCCGGAGATGGACGTCCGCCTCAAGCAGCGCCAGCCGGATCTGGCGCAGCGCCGCTTCCAGGGCTTCGGGCGTGACCTTGCCCTCGCCCTTGAGCTGGCGGAAGACGTCCTGGAGCTTTCCTTGCAGTCCGTCAAACATGGGACCGGCATCCTACCACGGCCCCTCACCCCCTGGCCCCCTCTCCCATCCCCTCCCGACCCCCGGGAGAGGGGGGACGTAACGGGGGCTGAGTGGCCGGATCTCGGCAAAGTGGTTCGGTTGCGTCCCCCCTCTCCCGGTCGGGTGGGTGTGCGATGGGAGAGGGGGCCAGGGGGTGAGGGGCCGTCAATCGATATACTCCCCGAACTATGGAACGACGCGCGAAGATCATGGCCACCCTGGGGCCGGCGAGCACGGAGGAGGGGGTCCTCAGGGGACTCGTTCGAGCCGGCGTCGACCTCTTCCGACTCAACCTCTCCCATGGATCGCAGGACGAGCACCGCAAGACCCTGGAGCTCGTCCGCCGCGTAGCCACCGAAGAGGGCTGCCACCTGCCCATCGTCATGGACCTCATGGGCCCCCGCTACCGGCTCGGCGTCCTGCCCGACACCCAGCGCACCCTCGAAGCCGGCCAGGAGGTCGTGCTCAGCTCCGAGCCCTCCCCAACTGACCTGCCGGTGGATGAGAACGTCCTCAAGCACCTCCAGGCCGACGAGCGCATGCTCATCGACAGCGGCCTGGTCGAGCTGCGCGTCCTCTCCAACGAGGGCGCCCGCGTGCGCGCCAGGGTCATCAACGGCGGCCCGGTGCGGACCCGCAAGGGCATGAACCTGCCGGACACCAACCTGCCGTTCGAGATCTCGGACAAGGACCGCTCCGACATCCGCTTCGCGGTCGAGGAGGGGGCCGACTACCTGGCCGCGAGCTACGTGGGCGAGGCCGCCCATGTCGAGATGGTACGCGCCGTGGTCCACGAGGCCGGCGGCACCATCCCCCTGATCGCCAAGCTGGAACGGGCCACCGCCATGGCCCACCTGGACGACATCACCGAGGCCGCGGACGCCCTCATGGTGGCCCGCGGCGACCTCGGCGTCGAGGTGCCGCTCCCCACCGTGCCGGTCCACCAGAAGCGGATCGTGGCCGCCGGCCGCCGCGCCGGCAAGCCGGTCATCGTGGCGACCCAGATGCTGGAGTCCATGATCGAGCAGCCGCGCCCGACCCGCGCCGAGGCCACCGACGTGGCCAACGCCGTGTTCGACGGCGCCGACGCGCTCATGCTCTCGGGCGAGACCGCCATGGGCAAATACCCGGTGACCGTCGTCCAGACCATGGCGAACATCATCGTGGAGGCCGAGACCTACGACCGGGAGAGCGACACCGAAGGCCCCTCCATCCAGCCCCTCGGGCACGCCCACGCCCGCCGCACCTTCCAGCTCGACCCCTCGACCCACCAGCATCAGGAGGACACCGAGGGCGATCTCGACGTGCCGGACATGGTCTCGGCCGCCGCGGTCTACGCCGCCGACGAGCTCAGGATCCGGCGTATCGTGGCCTTCAGCCAGAGCGGATTCACCGCGCGGCTGGTCGCCCGCTACCGGCCGATCTCGCCCGTGATCGCCTTCACGCCGGACGAGAGAGTGGCCCGCCAGCTCCAGCTCGTCTGGGGCGTCCGCCCGCTGGTCACCGATACCGAGGTGGGCACGCTCGACGAACTGGTGCAGATGGTCGAGCGCACCCTGCGCGAGGGGCGTCTCGCGGCGCCCGGCGAGCGCGTCCTAATCCTCATGGGCCATCCGATCCGCGACAAGCCGCTGACCAACCTGATGCGGGTCCACCGCATCCGTCCAGCCTGAGAGACCCTGAATGCTGCCGCTCCACGACCGGAACCCCAGCCGCACCACGCCGGTGGTCAACATCGCGCTGATCGCCGCGAACATCCTGATGTTCCTCTACGAGCTCTCCCTGGGCGAGCGGCTGGAGGGCTACCTGATGGCGTCGGCGTTCGTGCCCGGGCATCTCTTCGACGGCGGCGCGGTCACCGCCGGCGAATGGATTCCCGGGCTGAGCAGCGCGCTGCTGTCCATGTTCCTCCACGGCGGCTGGGGCCACCTGCTCGGCAACATGCTCTTCCTGTGGATCTTCGGCGACAACATCGAGGACCGGCTCGGGCACTTCAAGTACCTGTACTTCTACGTGTTCTCCGGCTTCGCGGCCACGTTCGCCCACGCCTTCGTCAGCCCGCAGTCGATGATCCCGGCGATCGGCGCGAGCGGCGCCATCTCGGGCGTGCTCGGGGCCTACCTCTTCCTGTATCCGCGGGCGCGGATCGTGACCGTGGTGTGGATCCTCTTCTTCATCCGCCTGGTGGAGATCCCGGCGCTGGTCTACCTGCCGTTCTGGTTCCTGCTGCAGGCCTTCTCCGGCTTCGCCTCGCTCGGAGCCCGGACCATGGACGACGCCGGCGGCGTGGCCTGGTTCGCGCACATCGGCGGCTTCGTGGCCGGCCCGTTGCTGCTCTTCCTCTTCGGAGGGTTCCGCCGGCCACCGGAGCCCGAGCGCACGGCCTGGTCGTGACGCGCCGTCTCCTGATCGGCCTCGGGCTCGTCGCGATCCTCGGGCTCGCGGACAGCCTCTGGTACGAGCCCCAGCGCCTCCTCTTCCGGGACGACGTCCGCATCCCGCTCGACGCGCCGCGGCTCCGCCTCGTCCACCTGAGCGACCTGCACATCGGGAGCGACCGGCCGCTTCTCCACCGCCTGCTCCGCGAGACGGCCGAGGCGAAGCCCGACCTGATCCTGATCAGCGGCGACTTCATCCGGGACGTGCCCAGGAAGGGTGAGATGAAGCCCCATATCCAGGCGACCGCCGCGTTCCTCTCCGAGCTGCGCCGGACCGCGCCGATCATCGGCGTCCAGGGTCACAGCGAGCACCAGGGGGAGGTCATCGCGGCGCTCGACCGGGCCGGCGTGGAGTTGCTGTCGAACGAAGGCCGGCGGATCGGCCGGGGCGGCTCGCTGCTGCTCCTCGGCCTCAATCAGCAGGTCGGCTACGACGACATGGGCTGGTCCTGGCGGTCCCCCTACCGGGTGGTGCGTTGGAAGGGCGAGTCCTTCTGGGGGGCCGTCCGGGAGAACCCTTTCCGGAACTTCTACAGCCACTGGGACCCGGCCCCGCTCGGCATCACGGACGAGAGCGGCCCTCTCGCCTGGAGCGGCTACGAGGTGCTCTGCGACACCCTGGTGGACAACGAGGACGCCGGCACCGGCGTGGTGCTCCACAGCCGCTTCGTGCTCGGAGAGGACCGGATGTACAGCTTGACCTACGGCAAGGGCAAGTCCATGGAGGGTACCTTCTCGCTGTGGGCGCGCGGTACCGAGCTGACCGGCAACCTCGATACGAAGGTCACGCCCGAGCCCGGCCGCTGGTACCGGATGCGCGTGCGCACCGAGGTGGAGCCAGGGGTGGTCCGTCTGCTCGCCCGCGTCTGGCCCGCGGATGAGGCCGAGCCCGGGCAGTGGCAGGCGCGCGGCGAGGACCGCACCAGGAACCGCGTCGAATCCGGCACCGCCGGGCTGTGGACCTGGGGCGGAGGCACGATCGCCTGGCGCAACCTGAAGGTGGTCGGCCACGACGGCACCGTCCTGCTGGATACTCCGCTCACCGGGTCCAATCCGCCGAAGGGCTTCCGCCAGGGCGCCCGGGGCACGCGCCTCGCCATGGCTCTGGCCCGGAGCCCCTACGTGCCGCCGGGCACGCCGACGGTGGTGCTCTCCCACACCCCAGCCGTGGCCCTGGAAGCCGCCGAGCGCGGGCTCGACGCGGTCCTCGCCGGCCACACCCATGGCGGCCAGGTCCGGCTGCCTTTCATCGGAGCCCTGACCGCCCGCGACGCCATGGGGGCCTACTACGATTACGGCCGCTACTACTTCGGATCGCCCAACCGGCGGGGGCTCACGGCGCTGTTCATCAACGCCGGGGTCGGCACCTCGGTGCTGCCGGTGCGGTTCTGGTGTCCGCCGCGGTTCGCGGTGGTGGAGCTGGGACGGTAGCAATGCTGGCCCCCGCGCCCGCCCTGCCCGATTTCATCGCCCGGGAGCTCCCGTTTCGGCGCGGCCTGTACACGCTCCGCAGCGGCGAGCGCCTGCACCTGATCGACCACGGCGACCCGGCCGCCCGGCCGGTGCTGATGCTCCACGGCAACCCCACCTGGAGCTTCCTCTGGCGGAAGGTCATCTCCCGACTGCCTGAACTCCGCTGCGTGGCGCCCGACCTGTTAGGGCTGGGGCTCTCCGACCGCATCGGCTTCGAAGAGCATTCTATCGAGCGCCACGGCGCCGCCATCGCCGAGCTGATCGAGGGGCTCGACCTGCGCGGCGTCATCCTGGTGGGCCAGGACTGGGGCGGCGCCTTCGGGACCGACGCGGCGCGGCGGGTGCCGGACCGGATCGCCGGCTGCGTGTTCGCGAACACCGTGGTCACGGTCCCGAGCCACCCGCGGGCGAGTTGGTTCCACACCTTCGCCCGCATGCCACTGGTGAGCGACCTGGTCTTCCGCGGCCTCGGGTTCCCCCAGAACGTCCTCTGGAAAGCCCAGGGAGACCGGCGCTCGATCCGCGGCGACGTGGCGCGCGCCTACCGCTGGCCGCTCCGCACCTGGAAGGACCGCGGCACCCCGCTCGCCCTGGCCCGCCTGGTCCCGCACCGGCCCGACCATCCCAGCCTGCCGGCGCTCCACCTCGGCTCCGAGTGGGCCAAGTCCTTTTCCGGCCCCATGGCCCTGGTCTGGGGGACGCGCGACCCGATCCTCGGCCGCGCCCTCCGCCGTCACGAGCGGGACTTTCCCCAGGCGCCGGTCACCCGGACCGGGGCCGGGCACTTCCTCCAGGAAGAGGTCCCCGACGAACTGGCGGCCGCGATCAAAGACGTGGCTCGGCGCGCCGATTAGGCATCGTCACAAAGTAAGTACGTCGGCTGAGAGCGTAGCGCCTGGGAGCGCCGGCGCCTCGCCGGCGCCAACTTTCCATGAGCAGAGGGTCCATCCAACAGCGCCAAAACGCTCCCGCAACGATCGTGAAACCGCCGGCGGGGCGCCGGCGGTCCCAGGCGTTACGCTTGCAGCACTTATTTCGCGACGGGCTCTCAGGGTCTCGCGTCGTGGAGTTGGGCGACGAATCCGGGCTACTATGTGTACAGCAATGCGCAGCATGAAGGCCGCCTGACACTTCAGGCGCTTCACCTGAAGCTTCAGGCGTCACGCTGGAAACTTCAGGCGTCACGCTGGAAACTTCAGACGGCACGTTGGAAGCTTCAGGCGAGTCACTGGAAGCTTCAGGCGGCAGGTTTCACCTTCAGGCGAGACGCCTGATGCATCAGGCGTCGCTCCGGAAGCTTCAGGCGAGTTGCCGGAAGCCTCAGGCCCTGCGTCGGAAGCTTCAGGCGAGACGCCGGAAGTTTCAGGCGTTGCATTGGAAACGTCAGGCAAGTCGCCGGAAGCTTCAGGCATGCATTGGAAACTTCAGGCGAGACGCCGGATGCTTCAGGCGCCGTGCTGGAAGCTTCAGGCGAATCGCCTGAAACCTCAGGCCCCGCGTTGGAAGCTTCAGGCGAGACGCCGGAAGCTTCAGGCGGCCGGTTTCTCCTTCCGGCGGGACGCCGGAACCTAGTCAGCTAGCCGTCAGCCTTGTCCCAGGGTCTTCAAGAGCTTCCGGAAGGACCGGGAGTTGGCCGCCGCTCGCTCCGGGTCGAGTTTCCTGCAGATAGCCATGGCACCCGCCACCTTGTCGTAGCCCTTGCCTCTGGAGCAGCCCTTCAGCAACTCCAGGGCGTTCACGGAGTCGGCGCGAGGATGGGGAACTTCTTGCTGGCGGCCAGCGCCATCTGTTGAGGGCTGGCGAACGGCTGGATGTCGCAGAGCAGTGGCTGGTGCAGTACGGTGTGCGCCGTGCTCAATCGGGAGACGAGCAAGCCAAGGGCCTGATACTCCGCCCTGCCGTCCACCAGCAGGCCGATTTTCATGGGGCGGCGGCTGGAACGGCCTCGGGCAGGGCGCCGCTGTCCAGGTACTCGGACAACGTGAAATGCCCGCCTTCCCAGGATTCTTTCAGCGAAGGGTCGAGGGTCAAGAGAGGATCGATCTTCGTCACTGAGCCGGGCTTCTGGACAATCCAGATCTCCTCGGGCTTCAGTTGATCGAGGAGGATGGGCGAGTGTGTGGTCAGGATGATCTGCTTAGTCTTTGAGGCCTCACGGAAAGCTTCGGCAAAGCCACGGAGTGCCCAAGGGTGGACGTGGTTCTCGGGTTCTTCGAGCACCAATACGGATATCCGTGGATCGAAGGCTGCCGCCAGAGTTGAAATCGCTTGAAGCGTTCCGTCCGACAGGTCTTCTACAGGCCAGGAATGCCCCCCCTGTTGCAGAGACAATGCCAGTGTTCTTGCTTGGGTGACTTCCAGTCCCTCTACGCCGGGTAGTACCCTCTGAAGACTGACCAGGATCTGGTCGTATGCTTCCGGGTAATACCTTTTTAAGTGCAGAATAACCGCCGGCAAGTTGCCGCCGAACCGCTCCAGATTTGGGTCAGGAATGGGAGATCCCATAGACCGGGCGGCAAGGGCGCTGAGTTGGAAAACCCGCAGACCAACCATCCGCGGAGCAGGGAGATTGCCGAGCACAACAGCTGAATAGGGCGGCAGTATCAATTCACCGCGGGGCAGTGCCATGCCAAGGATAGCTGCTGCTAAAGAGGCATCCATTTCTCCGGACATTTCAACTCTGGAAAGTTCAACCGTCTGAAAATGATCTCCTTTGCGCTTGAGATGAACAGAACCTTGCGGTCCTCGATAGGTCAAGTCTTCCATCGTAACTAGAAGCGAAGACGCTGGTTGATCCCGCTCAAATTCAAAGGCGTGCTCCCAGCCGACCTGCACAGTTATCTTGCCCAATGGCACCAGCAGCATCTGCTCCACGACCATGCCAAAACGTATCGGATCCCTGGAGAGTCCCTCTCCGTCTCGATAACAAATGTTCTCGTAGCCCCCCTTCGCAGTCACAGCCCTCTCGAGATTCCATTCATAGACTCTCGACAGGAAATCGAGAGCTTCGCAGAAGTTGGTTTTCCCCGCCGCGTTTGGACCGACAAGCGCCATCAAAGGCGTGGGCTCCACGACCACGCCCTTCAGGGACTTGTAGTTGTCGATCTCGATTCGTTTCAGGAACATGGCACGGTCCGGTCCTTACGCCCGGAAGTATACCGCCAATCCGACGACGGCCCCCGCCCGCCGCCGGCGGGGCGCCGGCGGTCCCAGGAAGAATCAGGCGGCTTTCCGCTTCGCCCGCTCCCTCCAGACCAGATAGGCCGGCAGGAGCATCGTTGCCACCAGCGAGGTGAAGAGCGCTCCCAGGATGGCCACCTTGCCGGTCGAGCGCAGGCCGGGATAGTGCGAAAAGATGATCGAGCCGAAGCCCACGATCGTCGACACCGCCGCCGCCATCACCGCCTTGCCCGTCTCCCGCAGCCCCTGCTCGAGCTCCGCCTCCGGCAGGCCGCGCATCTCCGAGTAGCGGTGCAGGATGTAGATCCCGTAGTCCACCCCGATCCCGATGATCATCGTGGTCACGAAGATGTTGATGAAGTTCATCTGGATGTCGAAAAGCACCATCCCGCCGATCATCAGGGTGATGCCGACCATCAGCGGCGTCAGGGCCAGCACCACGAAACGCAGGTTCCGGAAGTCCACCCAGAGAATGGCCGCCACCAGGAAATACCCGAGGATGCCCGCGATCCAGGCGTCGCGCAGCACCATGGCGCGCACCCGCTGGTTGATCACGTTCACGCCCGAGAGCCGCACCTGCGGCCCCAGCCTCTCGGCCAGCTTCACGGCCTGCGGCGGCGGCTCGCGGCGCCAGCGGTTCGCCGGCGGATAGAGATAGACGGCCGCCTTCCAGCCGTCCTCCTTCTTCTTCAGGTAGCGGTCCAGGAGCAGCTTGGTCTGCTGCGTGGAGGCGAAGTCCTCCAGCCCGATCGGCCGCGTCAGGCTCACGGCCCGGGTGAGGAGATCGAAGCCAGGCTCGAAGGGCTCCACCCGCAACCCCTCGTCGGCGGCCGCGCTGGCGAAGGTGGCGCGGATGCGATCGAGATCCAGACCGCCGCTGGCGCGCTCGCGCGCCAGCCAGTCCAGTGCCTCGCGCTGGTGCTCCCGGGGCGGGATCAGCGACGTCGGGCCGCTGTAGCCGTAGAGCACCCCCTGGGAGACGAGCCGCTTCGCGCCCTCCGCGGCCTTGTCGGAGAGCGCCAGCACCTCCTCCAGCGTCTTGCCGCGGATGATCAGGATCATGGAATCGAAGCCCGACCCGAAGTGCTTGCCGACGTTCTCCGCCACCTCGATGCCCCGGTTGCCGGTCGGCCGCATGGTGCGCATGCTCTCGTCGAACTCGATGCGGAAGGCCAGGCCGAGCGCGGCGACCGTCAGGGCCATGCCGATCAGCAGCGCGGTGACCGGGTGGCGCATGCACACGGCGGTCAGGCGGTTGGTGCCGAAGCTGTGCAGGTAGAGGCGCGGCTCGGTCTTGCGCCGCAGGTGGTGGTCCTCGCTCCAGGCGAGCATCGCCGGCAGGAGCACCAGGACCGAGGTCATGCAGAGCAGGATGCCGGTGCCGGTCAGCAGCCCGAGCTGGCGCAGCCCGGTGAAGTCGGTGAAGGTGAAGGCATAGAAGGTGGCCGCCGTGGTGATCGCGCCCGCCATGACCGCGGGGCCGCAGGAGCCGAGCATCTCCTTCAACGCCTGCTCCAGGCTGCCGCCGTTGCGCCGCACCTCGATGTAGCGCGCATAGGAGACGATGACGAAGTCGATCCCCAGCCCGATCAGGAGCGCGGCCACCACGCTGGTGGCCGAGCTGAGGGCGCCGAACGCCAGGGCCGCGAAGCCGAAGGTGAGCACCAGGCCGCCGAGCAGCGGCACGAAAGCGTAGAGCAGCGCCCCGATGCGCCGGAAGGCGAACAGGAAGAGCAGGAACACGCCGATCGCCGAGGTGGCGATGTTGACGATCATGTCGTTGCGGATCAGCGAGGCGTCTCCCAGCGCCGTGAGGTGGGGCCCGCCCAGCCGGACCTCGGGCCGCGGCGGCGGCTCGGGCCCGGCGATCTCGTCCCATTTCGACAGCGATTCGGCGATCGCGCCGTCCACCGACTTCGCCAGGCCCTCGATAAACTTGATGTTCTGCGGCGGCTGGGTCGGCTCGGCCAGGATCAGCAGGAGCTGGTGGTCGCGCGACAGGTAGTAGCCGCTCGTCCAGTCGACGTTGAGCGTGCCGCGGGAGCTTTCGAGCCGGCCGAGGAAGACCTCCGACAGCCCCAGCGGATCGTATCGGGCCAGCTCCTTGACCGCCAGGGCCTGCGGCGTCGAGATCTGGCGCCGCAGCTCGCTCACGCGCTGGCGGATGGCGTCGTCCTGGAGCTTCGCCGCGAGCCGTTCGCGGCCAGGCGCGTCCAGGAAGAGCAGCGACTTCGGGAAGAAGGTCTGCAGCAGCTCGACCGGATCGCCGATCCGGTGCTGCACGTTCTTGAGCCCGGGGAGCTTCGACAGCCGCGCCGCCAGATCGTCCGCCAGCGACTCGTAGGGGTCCGGGACCCGGCCCTCGGGAATCGAGATCGTGATCAGGAGGAACGTCTGGCTGCCGAAATCCTGCAGGGTCTCCACGTAGGCGCCCACGGCCGGGTCCCGCCGCGGCAGCAGGTTCAGCATGTCGGTGTCGAACGACAGGCGGGTGATCAGGGCGATCGAGATCGCGGCGAGCACGCCAAAAACGACAAAGATGGCGCGATAGCGGTGCCTCGCGAACCGTGCGAGGCGCTCCAGGAGTGTCTTCATCTAGGTCCTCGGGCCGGAGGGAGGGAACAGGGAGATCGGCACCTCACCCTTGAGGATCAGGCGTCCGAAGCGAACGAAGTACTCGATGCCGGAGTAGGCCGTGAGGAGCATGGCCGCCCAGAGCGAGATCGGCGCCAGGTGCCGGAACTCGCCGAGCTGGTTGTAGATGATGAGGAGCGCGATGGCGACGATCTGCACGATCGTCTTGATCTTGCCCGAGAACCCGGCCGGGATGACCAGGCCCTCGGCGGAGGCGAAGCTGCGCAGCGCCGTCACCGCGAACTCGCGCGCGATGATGACCACCACCATCCAGGCCGGCACCACCGTGTGGTCCAGCTCGACCAGGGAGATGAACGCCGCCGAGACCAGGATCTTGTCGGCCGCCGGGTCGAGGAGGGTCCCGAGCCGGGTGACCTCCTTGCGTCGCCGCGCCAGGTAGCCGTCGAAGAAGTCCATCACGGCGGCCAGCAGGAACAGGGCGAGGCCCCACCACTCCTTGCCCTCGAACTTGGTGAGGAGCACCACCACGAGCGGCGGCACGAGGAGGATGCGGAAGATCGAGAGCAGGTTGGGGATGTTCAGCATTGGGCGCGACTCGGCAAACCGGGGCATTCTATGCCACCGCCGGGGGGAACGGCACGTCCGGGACAGCTCACCGTCTGGTGTCGATGGCCGTCGTGACGACGATGCGGTTCTGGCTGTTGCGGGTGATGTACGGCTTGCGGCGCCCCGGAATGATGGTCTGGACGCCGACCTTCGGGGTCGTCGTGGGCGGGAAGCTCACCTGGGTGCCGCCCTGGTAGAGGGCGAGAACCCGGCGCACGTAGTCCTTGGTCTCGCGGTACGGGGGCACGCCGCCGTAGCGATCGACCGCGGCCGGGCCGGCGTTGTAGGCGGCCACCGCGAGGTCCAGGCGGCCGGGGAACCGGTCCACCAGGTAGCGCAGATAGCGCGTGCCGCCGCGGACGTTCTCGTCCGGATCGTAGGGGTCTTCGACGCTGTACAAGCTCGCCGTGGCCGGCATGAGCTGCATCAGGCCCATGGCCCCCTTCTGGGAGCGCGCCCGGTGGTTGTAGCCGGACTCGACCTGGACCACGGCCCGCACCAGCTTGGGATCGAGGCTCTGCGCCTGGGCGTGGCGGTCGATGGCGATCTGGATGTCGGCCTTGGGGATCGGGACGAGCCGGTCGGAGAGCCGGCGGGCGCGGTCCGCGACGCCCTCGTTGAAGATGATCTTCCGCCCCTCGGAGCTGAGGCCGACGCGCACCTGCGCCGAGGCCAGCACCGGCCAAAGGGCGACGAGGATCCAGGCCGAGACGGAGATCGTCTTCTTCATACACCCGCTTCCGAGCGTTCAGAGACAAAGATGCATACAGCTACGGCTGGACGTATCTTAGACGAAGAAGGAAGCGGAGGGAAGACCTCACCCCCTATCCCCCTCTCCCATCTCCCACCCACCCGACCCCGGGAGAGGGGGGACGCATGCCAGCAGTCCTGCCAAGCTTCGGCAAGATCGCCCCAGAAAGGTTCCCCCTCTCCCG
>DATANP010000482.1:0-10115 GCA_036266195.1 Thermoanaerobaculia bacterium
AGGCCAGCATGGCCGAGAGCACTCCGGACGACAGGGCGACGGCGAGCACGGTCCAGCCGGCCTCGCGGACCAGCAGGACGCTGGCGAGGGAAACCGCCGCGGCGACGGCGACGATCAGCGAAACGATGCGGTGAGGTCGAGGCAACCCGAAACGTCTCCATGGGGTGGAACATCCCCAGAGCAGCAGTAGATGAGAGCGACTTCAAGTAGTAATTGAATCATACTTCAACTACGCTCTGAGTGTAAGCACCTTCTTGGCCCCTCTACTCAAGAAGGTGCTTCCGGGAGGGATTGCGGGGCAGTCAGGAGACGAGATCCACGGCTGCGCGAAGGCCACCCTCCACGGAGCGCAGCGCGGATTCGGGCAGAACACCGATCCTGCGGGTGAGCTTCGAGCGGTCCAGGGTCGTGATCTGATGGCAGATGGCGAAGCAGTCCTCAGGCAAGCCACCGGTCCCGGCCGGAAGAAAGACGGCTGTGGGCCCGCGGCGGCGCTGGGCACTGGAGGTCGAGCAGGGGATGACGATGACGGACTGCCAGGCCGGAATCTCGTTGAAAGCGTTGTGAGAGATGATGAGAACGGGTCGTCGGCCTTGCTGCTCCGAGCCCGAGCGGGGGCTGAGCTCCGCCCAGAAGATGTCACCTCGCTTCATCAGGACCGTTTCTCGAGAGCCTCGATTCCAGCCCGCTCCAACTCCTTGTCCAGGTCCAGGTCGGTTCCGGCGTGATCGGCAGCCCAGGCGGCGATCTCGTCATGGAGCCGCTGCTTCTGTCGCTGCTCCAACCAACTTCGCAAGGCCTCGCGCGCGATGGTCGTGGCAGGCTGTCCCGAGCGTGCGGCTTCGTTTTTCAGCATGTCGTGCAGGTCCGGAGAGAGGGGGAGGTGAAAGTTGGAAAGCGCAGCCATGGCGTGCCTCCTGCCATGAGTATATGCCATGAGAATCTGGTCTCGCCAGAGCTGGTAGGATGCAGCCCGCATGATCCGGCCAGCGCGAATCTCTGCCGTCCTCCTTCTCCTGGCCGCTGCTCCGGTCTTCTCCCAGGAGCCGCTCGCCTGGCGGGTGGCGACCGGGCTCGCGCGGCTCGGGCCGAGGCCGGACGGCGCGCCTGCCCAGGGGCCGGCGGCGCGCTTTCTTCTCGATTCGATGCGGCGCGCGGGGTTGAAGGACGTCCGGACCGCGCCGGTGGCGGGGCATCCGGACTGGGTGAACCTGACCGGCGTGCTGCAGGGTCGGTCGGAGCGGGAGATCGTGCTGTCGGCCCACTACGACAGCGTGCCCGCGGGGCCGGGCGCCGGAGACGACGCCTCGGGGTGCGGCGTGGCGATCGCGGCCGCGGCCGACCTGGCCCGGACACCGCTCGAGCATACCGTGAGGGTGGTCCTCTTCGACGCCGAGGAGGCGGGGCTCAAGGGAAGCAAGGGCTGGGTGGCAAGCCTCGCCACGGCCCAGCGCGACCGCATCCTGGCGGACCTCAACGTCGAGATGGTGGGCTGGGCCGGCAGCGCCGGTCCGACCCTCCACAGCTTTCCGATGGACGTGAAGGGAGAGTGGACTCTGGCGCCGGCCTGGCTCGTCCACTTCCTCCTGCGCAGCGGCGACGCGGTGGACTGGCACTACGGCATGTCAGACGCCCAGGCGCCCTTCCTGGCCCAACTCGTCCTGCGCTCGGCCCGGATCCGGCTCGGGGCCGATGCCAACGCCTTCACGGCGCAGGGGATCCCGGCGATCTCCGTGTCGGACAGCTCGCTCCTGCGGATGGACCCCGCCTACCACCGGCCGACCGACACGCCCGCGCGTCTCGATCCGGCTCGGATGGAAGGGTGGACCACCGCGGTGACCGCGGCGGTCCGGCGGATGGACCGGCTCGCTGGCCGGCCGGTCCAGGACGACGAGTTCCTCGTCCTGTTCAACCGCGTCTGGAGCCGGCGGGATCTCTATTGGCTGGGGATCGGTCTCTGGCTGCTCCTGGCGTTCCGCGGCCGGCCGCGGGGAGCGCGGTTCGCGACCGCCGAGGAGCGGTCGATGGCCTGGCACCGCCATCTGCCTGGGGTCCTGTTCCGTGCGCTCTTCCTGGCCGCGGTTCTCCTCTCTCCGGTGCTCTCGGTCCTGCTCTTCCCGCTGGGGCTGCTGGCCGCCTTCCCACCGAAGAAGACCTGGGCGCGGATCTCGGCCCTGGTGGTAGGACTCCTGCCGCTGCTCCTCTTCGCGGGGGCTCTCGGGGTGGCCTTCAAGATCGGTATGGCGTCCACGAGGGCCGGCCTGCAGTGGGGAACGCTGGCGCCGGTCCTCGCGACGGCCGTGATGTTCGCGATCCTGGCCATGCGCCGCACCCCGGCTGTAAGCTAGCGAGGTCATGAGCCTGCGCAGGGCCTCCCTGACCGCCGCGCTCGGCACCGCGCTGTTCGCGCTCCTCGCGTTCGGGACGGTGCATGCCGTCTGGATCGTCCCGATCTGGAGACGGCTGCTCGGAGGGCTGCCCTTCACGATCGCCGGAGCCCTGGCGCTGGCCTGGGCCTATGCGGAGCTTCTGGAGAGAGGAGTCCTGCCGCGGCGTGTGCTGATCGCGGGCCTCGTCTTCGGTCTCGGCGCCTGGGTCGCGCTCGTCCCGGCGACCGGCCTCTCCCTCCTGTTCCGGCTGACGGGTGTCCATTGGACATCCCCCAATCTCACGACGGCTGCCGAGGTTCTGATCGCGGCGGCCACAGGCCTCGCGATCGGTCTTGGCCTGCGCGCCGGCTGGCGCTGTGCGGCCTCGATGGCCGTTGCCGCCGGAATCCTGCTGTCGGTCCAGGCCGGACCGGTGGCCGTCCTGAACGGCCGGAGGCCGCTGGGGCTTTTCTTCCTGCTCGCCGGTATCTATGCCCTCAGCGGCATCCTGCAGGCTGTGCTCACGGATCGTCTGCGGCTCTATGGCCGGCCCGGCGTCAAGCTCACCCCGCCAGCTCCTTCAGCGTCCTGACCGCGTGGTCCAGCTCCGCCTCGGTGTTGTAGAAGTGCGGCGAGAGGCGGATGCCGGCCCGAGGGCGGAAGTCGCAGATGATCTCGCGCGCGATCAGCTCCTTGCAGAGGCGCTCGGCATCCTCGTGCCAGATCGAGACCGTGCCGCCCCGGTGCTTCGGATCGCGCGGGGTGCGCAGCTCGAAGCCGGCCTCCTCGGCGGCATCCATCAGGTGCTGGGTGAGCGCGAGCGAGCGCTCGCGGATCCTCTTCGCTCCGACCCCGGCCACGATGCGGTAGCCGGGCCGGCAGGCGTAGAGGGCCGGGATGTTGGGCGTGCCGGTCAGGAAGCGCCAGTTCGCCTCCTCCCGGTAACGGATCGGGCCGGGACGGAACTGGAACGGCTCTTCGTCCGCCTGCCAGCCGGTGAAGGTCGGCCGCAGAGTCTTCGCGAATTCGGGCTCCACCCAGAGGTACCCGTCGCCCGGGCCGCCGCAGAGCCACTTCACCGAGCCGCCCATGGCCGCGTGCACCCCCCAGGCCTCGAGCTCCAGAGGCAGGACGCCCGCCGACTGGTATACGTCGAGGAGCAGGATCGCCCCGACCTCGCGGCAGCGCTTCGCAATGGCCTCGGCGTCCTGCACGAAGGCGCTTCGGAAGAGCGTGTGGGAGATCGGCACCAGCCGCGTGCGTTCGTCGATCGCCGCCAGGAGGCGCTCGGTCGGCACCCCGATGCCGTCGTCCGACGGCACCATGACGATCTCGGCCCCCTTCCGGCGCTCCCCCTCCATGATGTACATCACGTTCGGGAAGTTCAGCTCGGTGTAGACGATACGGTTGCGGTCCGCCGGATAGTCGAGCGCCGAGACGAAGAGCGCCGCGGCCACGGCCACGTTCTGGTGCATGGAGACCGCGCCGGGACGGACACCCAGGAGCGGGGCCAGGAGGTCTCCGGTCTCGGCGGCCATCTCCCACCAGCCCTCGTGCCAGGCCCGCACGCCGCGCTCGCCCCAGTCCTTCGCGAATCGGGCAAGCTCGTCGCTCACCCCCCGCGGCATGGCGCCCAGGGAGTTGTTGATGAGATAGGTCGTGCGCTCCAGGATCGGGAACTCGGAGCGCAGCGCCAGCAGGTCTTCGTGGGGTGCGGCGGTCTTGGTCATCATGGTCGCCTCAGCGTCCCGTCCATTGCGCCGGACGCTTCTCGAGGAAGGCCTTGACGCCCTCCTCCTTGTCCTGGGTGGAGAAGCAGAGGCAGAACAGATCGCGCTCGTACGGGATGCCGTCCTCGATCGCCAGCCGCTCGCTCGCTCGCACGGCCTCCTTGGCGACCTTGAGGGTGATCGGGCTCTTGCCCGCGATCTTGCCGGCCAGCTCCAGGGTCTTCGCGCGCAGCTCCTCGGCTGGGAAGACCAGGTCCACGAGGCCGATCTCCTTGGCCTCGGCTGCGGGGATCATGTCGCCGGAGAGAATCAGGCGCATGGCGTTGCCGAGGCCGACCAGGCGCGGCAGGCGCTGGGTACCGCCGCCGCCCGGGATGATCCCGAGGTTGATCTCCGGCTGGCCGAAGCGGGCCTTCTCGGACGCGGTCCGCATGTCGCAGGACATGGCCAGCTCGCAGCCGCCGCCCAGGCAGAAGCCGTTGATCATGGCGATGACCGGCTTCGGGAACGCCGCCATGATGTCGAAGATCCGCGGGCTCGCCATGGCCTCGCGCTGGTCGAACGGCGTGCGGCCGGCGAACTCGCCGATGTCCGCCCCGGCGATGAACGACTTCTCGCCGGCGCCGGTGATCACGACGACCCCCACCGAGTCGTCCTTCTCGATCTCGGCGAGGACCTGCAGCATCTCGTCCCGCACCTGCTGGCTCAGGGCGTTCAGCTTGTCGGGACGGTTTATGGTCAGGATGGCGACGCGGCCTTCCTTGTCCATCAGGATGGTTTCAGGCATCAGAGTCTCCTCCAGAAGAATAGATCAACGGTGCGTCCACACCGGCCGCCGCTTCTCCAGAAAGGCGGCGAGCCCCTCGGCCATGTCGGCGGTGGGGCAGAGCTCGTCGAGGTAGAGGCGCTCGTTGGCATCCAGGGCCGCGAAGAAGGCCTCCTCGGACGCCCGCTCTCCGGCCCGCACGGCCTTCTTGGTGATGCGGGTCACGGCCGCGCTCCGGGCGGTGATCTCGTATACGAGCTTCGCGGTCTCCTCGTCCAGGCTCCCCCTGGGCACCCGGCGGGCGATCAGGCCCATGGCTTCGGCCTGCTCGCAGGTGAGCGTGCGGCCGGTGAGGAGCAGCTCCAGCGTCCGGCCCCGTCCGATCAGCGACGGATAGAGCGCCGCGGCCACCGGCGGATAGCAGCCCAGCTCGATCTCCGGCTGGCCGAAGCGGGCGTCGTCCGTGGCGAGGACGAGATCGCAGGCGAGCGCCACCTCCATCCCGCCTCCCAGACAGTGGCCCTGGACTGCGGCCACGGTCACGGCCGGCAGTGTGCGGAGCTTTTTGATCGCGCCGTGGAGTGTCGAGAGCATGGGCCCGACCTTGTCCGGGGTGTGGTCCTGGACCGCTACGCCGGCCGAGAACGCCCGGTCGCCGGCGCCGCGGACGACCACTACCTGGAGATCCTCGTCCTTCTCCAGATCGTCGAGCGCCGCGGCCAGGCTCCCGATGGTCGGGATGTCCAGGATGTTGAGCGGTGGACGGTTGACGGTGATCGTCGCCGTTCGCCCATCCCGGGTGAGGAGCAGGCTGCTCATCGGGTCGCCCGGACGAAGTCGGTCCAGAGGGCGCGGTGCAGATCCATGGCAACGAGGTTCTCGGGGTGCCACTGGACGGCGCGCACCCACCAGTCCGGCCGGTCGAGGACGACAGCCTCGATCAACCCGTCCGGCGACTCGGCCACGGGGATCAGCCCGTCCGCCAGCCGCTTGATGGCCTGATGGTGGCGGCTGTTCACGCGCGGAATCTCTCTCGTCAGGATCTCCCCGAGCGGCATCTCCGGTCGCACCACGTTGACGGTATGGGCGATGCGGTCCTTGGGCTGGGTGATGCTGTGCGGGACGTCGCTCGGCTTCTGGGTCGGGATGTCCTGCCAGAGCGAGCCGCCGAGGAAGACGTTGAGCACCTGGATGCCGCGGCAGATGCCCCAGACCGGCACCTTCGCCTCGCGGGCGCCCTCGACCAGAGCCCACTCCATCACGTCGCGTTCGGGGAGGGTCTCGACCGTATCGTTGAGGACCGTCTCGCCGTAGCGCTCCGGGACCACGTCCACCCCGCCGCAGAGCACGAGCCCGGACGCCTGGGTCGCCAGAGACCGGGCCTCCTCCGGATCGATGTCCGGAGTGACGTAGCGGAAGCCCTCCTCCGGCACGCCGACCGACCGCAGGGCCTTGCCGTACGGGATCGCGTACTCGTCCGTGGCCGTGGCGACCAGGATCATGCCGCCTCCCGCTCCACGAGGGCCGCGATGCCCATGCCGCCCGACACGCAGAGCGTGGCGATCCCGCGCTCCAGGCCTCTCTTTTCCATTCCATGGAGGAGGGTGACCAGGATGCGCGTGCCCGTGGCGCCGATCGGATGGCCGAGCGCGATGGCGCCGCCGTCCGGGTTCAGGCGCGCGATGTCGAAGCCCAGCTCCTTGTTGCAGGCGAGCACCTGGGCGGCGAAGGCCTCGTTGAGCTCGATCTCGTCGATCGACCCGACGTCCAGGCCCGCCTTCTCCAGCACCTTGCGGACCGCCGGCACCGGGCCGATGCCCATGATGCGCGGATCGACTCCCACCACGTGCCAGCCGGCCAGCCGGGCCACGACCGGCAGCCCCAGTTCCTTCGCGGCCGCCCGGGAGGCCACCACGATGGCCGCCGCCCCATCCGTGATGCCCGAGGCGTTGCCCGCGGTCACCACGCCGTTGTCGCGGAAGACCGGCTTGAGCCTGGTCATCGACTCCAGGGTGGCGCCGTCGCGCGGGTGCTCGTCCTTGTCGATCGTCACATCCCCCTTCTTGCCGGGAACGGTGATCGGCGCGATCTCGCTCACGAAGCGGCCTTCGGCCCGGGCGCGCTCGCAGCGAAGCTGGCTCTCCAGGGCGAAGGCGTCCGAGGCGGCGCGGTCGATGCCCATCTCCGCGGCCAGCTCCTCGGCGGTCTCGCCCATGACGAGGTTGGAGATCGGGCAGTTGAACCCGTCCTTGTACATGCCGTCCACGATCTCGGCGTTGCCGAGCCGGTAGCCGGTGCGGGCCCGCGGTAGATAGTAGGGGGTGTTCGACATGCTCTCGGTGCCGCCGGCCAGGACGACGCTCGCCTCGCCGGTGAGGATGGTCCGGGCCGCGGAGAGCACGGCCTGGAGACCCGAAGCGCACGCCTGGTTGACCGTGAAGGCCGGCCGGTCGTCCGGAACGCCGGCCCGGTGGCCGATCTGGCGCGCGGTGTTCGGACCGCCGCCGGCCTGCCGGCCGTGGCCGAAGATCACCTGGTCCACCTTCGCCGGGTCGAGCTTCGCGCGTTCGAGAGCAGCCCTCGCCGCGGCGGTGCCCAGATCCGCCGCGGTGAGGGTCGAGAGTCCGCCGAGGAACTTGCCGATCGGGGTCCGCACCGGCGCGGCGAGAACGATGTCGCTGTCCTGCTTCATTTTCTTCCTAACAGCGAATTACCAGCCCCGGAATTCCGGCTTGCGCTTGCTGATGTAGGCATCGAGGCCTTCCTTGGCGTCGGGGCTCTCGAAGAGCTGCTGCTGCAGCTCGCGCTCGATGGCGAGGCCGCTCTCGAAGGGGACCTCCCAGCCGGACTGGACCGACCGCTTGATGCGGCCCGCGGCCTTGGCGGCCTTGCCGGGCGGGCAGAACTGCTTGGCGTAGTCGTGGATCTGGGTGGCGAAGCTGGCGTTGTCGCCCTCATAGATGTAATTGACGATGCCGAGCTTCTGGGCCTCCTCGAAGTCGATGAGGCGGCCGGTGACCATGAGGTCGATCGAGATCGTCTTGCCCACGCGGCGGGCGAGGCGCTGGGTGCCGCCGGTGCCGGGTAGGACGCCGAGGTTGATCTCGGGCAGGCCGAGCTTGCCGGAGCCCTTGCGGGCCACCAGGATGTCGGCCGCCATGGCGATCTCGAGGCCGCCGCCGACCGTATGGCCGTCGAGCGCCGCGATCACCAGCTTGGGGGTCTGCTCCAGGCGGTTGAGCGTCTCGTTGGCGTGCAGGCAGAAGTAGTACTTGAAGTACGGATCGGACGACTTGAGCATGTTGATGTTGGCGCCGGCGCAGAAGAACTTGTCGCCTTCGCCGCGCAGGACGATCACATAGACGTCCTTGTCGAACCGGGCCTCGAGGATTGCGCTGTCGAGCTGGCGCATCATCTCGTGGGTATAGGTATTGGCCGGCGGATCGTCAAGGGTGAGGTAGGCGACGCCGTCCTTCACCTCGTAATGGACCAGGGTGCGCTCGGCCGCAGTGGTCTCAGCCATCTTCATCTCCTCCCGTCGGGTTGGCAGTATGGGGGCCGGGTGCGGAACGCCACCCGGAAAGACCCCGGCATTCTAGAACGTCGGGGAAGGAGCGTCCACCCGTCGTAAAAACGCACTTGAGTTTCGTCAAGGCATTATCTTATGATAGCATATCGCCTGTGACAGGAACTCGCGATGAGGAAAGAGAATACCCGAGCGCTGACGGTAGGCCGTTTGCGGAGACCGATTTTCACCGCCACGAGATGACCTACCTGATTGAGGCTCTTCAGCGCTTCTACCGTCATGACCAGAATGTCTATGTGAGCGGTAACCTCCTCCTCTATTACATTGAAGGGGATCGTAAAGCGGCCGTTGCGCCAGACGTGTTCGTGGTCCAGGGTGTTGAGAAGCGATCGCGGAGGTGCTTCCTGCTTTGGAAAGAGGGACGTTCTCCGTCCTTAGTCATCGAAGTCACGTCGGAGAGCACCCGAGATGAGGATCAGGGTAAGAAGAGCCTCTATCAGAGCCTCGGGATCGAGGAGTACTTCCTTCACGACCTATTGTCGGAGTACCTGAATCCTCCCCTTCAAGGCTTCCGTTTGCAGGGCGGATGCTATCGGAGGATCGCGCCGGAACGGGACGGCACGCTGGTCAGCCGGACGACTGGTCTGGGCCTCCGTAGGCAGGGAGATCGTCTGCACCTGATCGACCTTGACACAGGGGAGTCCCTGCGGAGCCTCCAGGATTACCAAGAGGAGGAAGCTCGACTTGCCGAGGCTCTCCGGACCGCCGAGGAAGAACTGGCCCGCCTCCGCCGGGAGATCGACTCCCGCCGCTGATCCGTTCCGGCCGCGCCCTCCTGTATGCTCCTGACCCGAGAAGGAGGGAGCCATGCGATTCCATCGTCTCGTCGTGCCCGCCGTCCTGATCGCTGCGCTGGGGATCTCGTTCTTCGCGATCCGGACCGTCTCCGCCCGCACCAACAAGCCCCCCCTGCATGGCCGCCACTGGATGGCGGTCACCGGCAAGCCGCTCGCCGCCACGGCCGGTTCCATGATGTTCCAGAAGGGCGGCAACGCGGTGGACGCGGCCTGCGCCATGCTGGCCGCCACGTCCACCATGTGGGACACGCTCGGATGGGGCGGCGAGACGCAGGCTCTCATCTGGAACCCGAAGACCCACAAGGTCATCGCCATCAATGCCTTGGGTGTCGCACCGACCGGCGCTACGCCTGAATTCTTCCACGGCAAGGACATGCCCTATCCGCCGGAGTTCGGACCGCTGGCCGCAGTGACTCCGGGCACGCCGGGCGGCCTCCTGGTCATGCTGGCCGAGTACGGCAAGCTCAGCCTGGCCGACGTGCTCGGCCCCGCGATCCAGATGGCCGACGGCTATCCGATCGAAGCCCAGGCCATCGGCCGCATCCAGGCCGAGCGCAAGCGCATCCTCGAATGGCCGTTCTCCAAGGCCGTGTTCTTGCCGGGACCCGGAGACAGCGCGCCGGAGCCGGGCCAGGTCTTCCGCCAGCCCGACCTCGCGGCCACGCTGCGCAAGCTGGTTGAGACCGAGCGCCAGGCACTCGCTTCCGGCAAGAATCGGAAGGCCGCCATCCTGGCCGCCTACGACCGCTTCTACAAGGGCGACATCGCCGAAGAGCTGGCCCGCGGGACCCAGGAGGCCGGCGGCCTGATTACAAAGGAAGACCTCGCCCGCTGGCAGGTCAAGATCGAGGAGCCGGTCAAGACCGA
>DATANP010000483.1:0-5204 GCA_036266195.1 Thermoanaerobaculia bacterium
GCGCGACCGACCCGGCGGTCTTCCTGGGCGTCGCCGCGCTGCTCGCCGCCGTCTGCGCCGCCGCCTGCTGGATCCCGGCACGCGAGGCGGCGACCGTGGACCCCATGGTGGCGTTGCGGGCGGACTAGGCGGGAGCGCCGGGAGTCTTCCTGCCGCGGCGGGAAGCGTTCCGGCCGTGCCGGGGACCCTCTCCGAACCGCCGGGAACCGTTCCGGTCGCGCCAGGAATCCTTCCCGAACCGCCGGGACCCGTTCCGGCCACGCCGGGAACCCTTCCCGGCTCATCCGGAATCCTTCCCAACTCGTCCGGGACCCGTTCCGGCCGCGGCAGGAACCCTCCCCGCCGTTCCGGGAACCCTTCCGGCTACGCCGGGAACCGTCAACCCTTCCCGCGGAGTCCGGCCAGCTCCTCGCGCAGGCGGGCGACCTCGGCTTCGGCCGACGCGGCCCGCTCTTCGGCGGCCCTGCGGGCCGTCGTCTCCCTCTGGCGCTTCTCCGCCTCGCGCCGGAGCGCTTCCTCGGCGCGCAGGCGGCCGTCCTTCTCTTCGCTGGGACTCAGGAGGCGCTGTCCGGTCTTTGCGTCGATGACCTCCGCCCAACTCCCATCGGGATGGGTTCCGAAGAGGAAACCCGTGGTCTCGGAGAAGAGACGACCCTGGCTGTCGGGCTTGATCCGCGCATAGCGGCCTGACGGACCCAGCCGGTAGCCGCGCCAACTCGCCCGCCCGCCGTTCCTCTCAGTGGGCAGGTCGTGCAGGAGGTACTCCCTCACCCCGAGACGCTCGTACAGGTCGAGCTTGTCGACCTCGTCGACCTTGCGGATGCGCCGGTCGGAGGGGGAGACCACCTCGATGATCAGGTTCGGCGCGATGCCGGTCCGGACGTCGTAGCTCTCGATGTCGCGGTCGAAGTCTTCCTCCAGATCCATGAGCACCGAGACGTCCGGGGCCGGCCCGCGGTGCGGAGCCATCAGGTGCTTGAGGTCGCTGAGGACCAGCACGTCCGTGCGATCCTGGAACCAGCGAGCGAGGAGCTCGAAGAGGAAGATGACGGCAAGGTTGTGCTGTCTGCCCTGGACCATGGTGTCCCCGACCTGCGGGTCGAGGAATTCCTCCGGCGTCAGGGGCATCTCCCGAAGCTCCATGCGGCCGTCCGGCCCTTCGACGTAACGCAGGAGCGTAGAGGTCCACTCGTCCGGATCTTCGAAGGTCGGCCGGTTCCTGGTGGGCTCAGCCATGGGTCGAGTGTAGGGAATCATCCCGGTTTCGTCAAATCATCTCCACATCCGGGAACCTGGGAAGAGAGCACCATTCCGGCGGCACTGGTCCAGGAGACCGCCGCCATCCTGCCGCCTTCCTGCGATACCATCCCAACCCCGGCCGCTTGCCCCTCCGGGGCGGTTTTGCCACAATGCGGCAATCGACTGCGAGGTCCCCCTTGACTGAAAAGATCCAGTTCTTCCTGCCCGGTCCCAGCTACGTGACCGAGGCTGCCCGACAGGCCATGACGAAGCCGATGGTCGGGCATCGCTCGGCCCCGTTCAAGAATTTCTACCTGTCCATCGCCGAGCGCCTGCCCAAGGTGCTGCGCACCGCGGGCGACGGCATCGTCGCCTCCGGCAGCTCCACGCTCATCATGGAGAGCGCCGTGATCTCCTGCGTCCGGTCCGAGGTGCTCAACCTGGTCAACGGCGCGTTCTCCGAGCGCTGGCACGGTATCTCGAAGTCCGTGGGGCGGTCGGCCGACAAGATCGATTTCCCCTGGGGCGAGGCGGTCGATTCCGACGTGATCCGTGCCGCCCTGCGCCGCAAGAAGTACGACGCCGTTACGGTGGTGCACAACGAGACCTCCACCGGCGTCATGAGCCCGCTCGCCGACATCGCGAAGGCCATCCGCGAGGAGAGCGACGCGCTCATCCTGGTGGATACCGTCTCCTCCCTCGGCGGCGCGCCGATCGAGACCGATGCCTGGGGACTCGACGTTGTCCTCGCCGGCGGCCAGAAGGCTCTGGCCCTGCCGCCGGGCATTGCCGTCTTCTCGTTCTCCGACCGCGCGGCCGAGCGCGCGGCCCAGGTCCAGCACCGCGGCTTCTATACGGACTTGCTGCGCTACCGCGACAAGCACCGCGAAGGTGGCAACATCACGACCCCGGCGATCCCGCTGATCTACGCGCTCGACGTCCAGCTCGACGCCATCCTGGCCGAGGGCATGGAGGCGCGCTGGGCCCGCCACGAGGCGCTCCAGAAGCGCACCGCCGCCTGGGCCGCGGAGCGCGGCATCGAGTACGCCTCGGCGCCGGACGCCCGCTCGCTCACCGTGAGCTGCCTCAAGCCGCCCGCGGGCGTCGATCCGCAGTCGATCGTCAAGAAGCTCGCCGAGCGCGGCTGGACCATCGGCGGTGGCTACGGCGACTGGAAGCCTTCCACCTTCCGCATCGGCCACATGGGCGAGGTCCGCATGTCCGACCTCGACGCCCTGCTCGCCGAGATCGACAGTATCCTCGACGGGCTGGACGGGATCCGGCCATGAGCCGCATCCTGATCGCCGACGAGCTCGACCCGTCCGGGCTGGAGCTGCTCAGGAAGGACCCGGACATCGAGATCTACCAGCTCAAGAAGGACGAGCGCCCGCGGCTGCCCGAGATCCTGGGCGACTTCGACGCGCTCGTGGTGCGCAGCGCCACCAAGGTGACTGCCGACCTGCTCCAGGCCGGCAGGAAGCTCAAGGTCGTGGGTCGCGCCGGGATCGGCGTCGACAACGTGGACGTGGCCGCCGCCACCCGGCTCGGCATCCTGGTGGTCAACGCGCCCACGGCCAACCTGATGTCGGCCACGGAGCACACCTTCGCGCTCCTCCTGTCGCTCGCCCGCCGGGTGCCCGAGGCCGACGCCAGCATGAAGGCGGGGAAGTGGGACCGCAAGCTGACCGGCGTCGAGCTGCAGGGCAAGACGCTCGGCGTGGTCGGCTTCGGCCGCATCGGCCAGCGGGTGGCGGCACGCGCGCGCGGGTTCGAGATGCAGGTCGTGGCGTTCGACCCGTTCCTCGACCCGGCCGTGGCCCGGCGCCTGGAGGTCGAGCTGCTGCCGCTCGACGACGTGCTCCGCCGCGCCGACATGATCACGCTGCACACGCCCTACAGCCCGGAGACGCACAACCTGATCAGCCGCGAGCGGCTCGCTCTGATGAAGAAGGGCGCCCTCCTGGTCAACTGCGCCCGCGGCGGCATTCTGGATGAAGAAGCGCTGCTCGAAGCCCTGGAGTCCGGCCACCTCGGCGGCGCGGCGCTCGACGTGTTCTCCGAGGAGCCGCCGACCGACCTGCGTCTGGTCCGCCACCCAAAAGTGGTCGCCACGCCGCACCTCGGCGCCCAGACCCAGGAGGCCCAGGAGCGGATCTCCAAGGAGACGGCGCAGATGGTCCTCGCGGCGCTCGCCGGCTCCATGGCGGTGGCGGCGGTCAACCTGCCGTTCCGCCCGGCCGGCGGCAAGATGGACCCCTACCTCTCTCTGGGAGAAAAACTGGGCCGCATGGCCTTCCTGCTCCTCGGCGCTCCGCCGCAGAAGCTGGAAGTCAACACCTGGGGGATCGACGAGGCCTTCCGCGTGCCGGTGGCGGTGGCCGCGGTCAAGGGTGTGCTCCAGCCGTCGGCCGGCGACGAGGTGAACTACGTCAACGCCGAGCTGATCGCCGAGTCGCGCGGCATCGAGGTCGTGCGCTCCACCCACGGCGGCCAGGTGGACTATCCGAACCTGGTCGCCATCTGCCTGAGCGGCGGCGGCCGGACCGTGGAGATCGACGGCACGCTGTTCGGCGAGCGCGACCTGCGGGTGGTCCGCTTCGGCGGCTATCCCCTGGAGTTCCGGCCCGAGGGCAAGCTCCTGTTCATCGAGAACCGGGATGTGCCGGGCGCGGTGGGGAAGATCGGCACGCTTCTGGCACAGCACGAGATCAACATCGCGGACATCCATCTCGCCCGCCGGCCCGCCGGGGACAAGGGCGAGCTGGAGGCGCTGGCGGTGCTGCGGCTGGACCAGGACGTGGACGATAAGGTGATGAAGGAGCTCGACGAGCTGCCGGTGGTACGCAGCGCCCGCAGGGTGGACCTGGGCAAGGCCTGACGAGAGGAAAGGAGACAGGAAGCATGGCCCACGTGGGTGTCATTTTCGGAGGCCGGAGCGTCGAACACCAGGTCTCGATCCGTTCCGCCAGGACGGTGGTGCAGGGGCTGCGCGCCGCCGGCCACGAGGTCACCCCGCTGGGCATCGCCCAGGACGGCTGCTGGATCGACGCCGTGGCGTCCGAGGCAGTGCTCTCCGGCGGCATCGCCACGATCGCTCCGCTGGAGATGCCGGTCGCGCCCACCCTCCGCCACCTGCTCGCCTCGGGCGTGGAGGTGCTGTTCCCGATCGTCCACGGCACCTGGGGCGAGGACGGCACGCTCCAGGGCCTGTGCGAGATGATCGACGTGGCCTACGTCGGACCCGGGGTGACGGCGAGCGCGTTGGCCATGGACAAGCTCCTGTTCAAGCGGCAGATGGTCGCGGCCGGCGTACCGGTGGTGGAGTACGCGGCTGTCCGGCGCGCCGACTTCGAGCGCGACTCCCGCTCCTTTCTGGAGGAGGCCCGCCGCCTGCCGTTCCCGCTCTTCGTGAAGCCGAGCGTCGGCGGGTCGAGCGTGGGGGTCAAGAAGGTGCCGGTTCCGGAATGCCTGGAGACCGGCGTCCGCTTCGCCCTGCAGTTCGACGATACCGCGATCGTGGAGCGGGGCGTCCAGGGCCGGGAGCTGGAGTGCGCGGTGCTCGGCTATCAGAAGATCGAGGCCTCGGCCGTCGGCGAGATCGTCCCCGGCAACGACTTCTACGACTACGCCGACAAGTACCTACAGGACACCGCGGAGCTGATCGCCCCGGCCGAGCTGAGGGCCGACCTGGCCGACAAGCTGCGGGAGCTGGCCGTGCGCGCCTTCGAGGCCATCGGCGGCGTGGGCCTCGCCCGGGTGGACTTCCTGGTCGAGGGCGAAGGGATCTACGTCAACGAGATCAACACCCTGCCCGGCTTCACCAGCATCTCCATGTATCCGCGCCTGTGGGAGCTTTCGGGAGTGCCGCTGCCGAAGCTGGTGGACCGGCTGGTGCAGATCGCCCTGGAGCGCCACCGCGACCGGCACCGGCTCGACCAGGGGATCAAGGAGTTCCTGGGGACCCT
>DATANP010000484.1:0-6613 GCA_036266195.1 Thermoanaerobaculia bacterium
CGTTCTGGAGCGCGAGCATCACCTGGAACAGCGGCGTGTGCGACAGGCTCCGCTCCACGCCCAGCTCTTCGACCAGGCGTTCGAACGGCACGTCCTGGTGCGCGTACGCCGCGAGCGCCGTGGACCGGACGTGGGCCAGCAGATCCAGGAAGCTCAGCCGCGAAGCGCCGGGCGGCTCGATCCGGCCGCGCATCACCAGACTGTTCACGAAGAAGCCGATGAGCCCTTCGATCTCCGTCCGCCCGCGGTTCGCCACCGGAGTGCCGACGAGGATGTCCGGCTGGCCCGAGTATCGGTGCAGCCAGGCCTGGAAGGCGGCCAGGAGCACCATGAAGAGTGTGGCGCCCTGGCTGCGGGCCAGCTTCCGGAGCGGCTCGCCGCTCAGCCCGAAGGTCTCGATCCCTCCGAGATCGCTGCGCACCGCCGGCCGCGGCCGGTCCGAAGGCAGCTCTAGGACCTCGGGAGCCCCGGCCAGCTCGGCAGTCCAGTAGTGGATCTGGGCGTCCAGCACCTCGCCGCACAGCCATTCGCGCTGCCAGACCGCGTAATCGGCGTATTGGATCGGCAGGTCGGGCAACGGCGCTCCGGAGTAAAGGGCGGCGACCTCGCGGACCAGCACTCCCAGGGACCAGCCGTCGCTCACGATGTGATGCTGGCTCACCAGGAGCAGCCACTCGTCTCCCGACAGGCGCAGCAGGCGGGTCCGCAGCAGAGGTCCGGCCGTCAGATCGAACGGTGTCAGGGCTTCCTCGATGGCCAGCCGCTCCGCCTCGCGCTCAGCCTCGGGCAGCGCTCGCAGGTCCACGACCGGCAGCGTCCAGCCTGTCGGAGGAGCGATGACCTGCCGCGCCTCTCCTCCGCGGTCGGCAAAGGTGGTGCGCAGCGCCGCGTGGCGCCGGACGACGCCGGCAAAGGCGCGCTCCAAGGCCGCCACGTCCAACGATCCGGTGAGCCGCAGGGCGGCCGGAAGGTTGTAGGCGGCGCTCCCGGGCTCCAGTCGATCCAGGAACCAGAGACGCTCCTGCGCGAAGGACAGCGGCGGATCGCCTCCACTCACCCGCGGCCGCAGGGAAGGGCCGACGGACGGGAGCAGGGATTCCACGCGGACCGCCAGCTCGGCCACGGTCGGAGCCTCGAACACCGCTTTCAGCGGCAGCTCGACGCCGAACCCGTCGCGGATGCGGGCCACTAGGCGCGTCGCGAGCAGCGAGTGGCCGCCGAGATCGAAAAACCTTTCTTCGACGCCGACTCGCTCCAGGCCGAGCAGGTCGGCCCAGACCGCGGCCAGGCGCCGCTCCGTCTCGGTGCGCGGCGCCGTGAAGCCCCGCTTCCGCCGCTCCGGCTCGATGGTGGCCAGCGCCTTGCGGTCCACCTTGCCATTCGGCAGGAGGGGCATGGATTCCACGAGGACGAAGGCAGACGGCACCATGTGCTCCGGCAGGCTTGCGCCCAGGAAGGCGCGCAGGTCGGCAGTATCGGCGGGGAGCGGAGGCGCCACATAGGCCACGAGGATTTGATCGCGGACGAGCACCACGGCCTCCCGCACCTCGGGATGGCGCGCCAGCGCGGCTTCGATCTCGCCAAGCTCGATCCGGAAGCCGCGGTTCTTGACCTGGTGATCGATCCGGCCCAGGTATTCGATCTCGCCCTCGGGCAGCCACCGCGCGAGGTCGCCCGTGCGATACATCCGGGCACCACCTTCATCCGGAACGAATCTCTCCGCAGTGAGATCCGGCCGGCCGTGGTAGCCCCGGCCCACCTGCATGCCGCCGATCAGCAACTCGCCGGCCACTCCGACCGGAACCTGATTGCCGTAGCGGTCGAGGATGTGGATGTGTGTGTTCGCCACCGGCCGGCCGATTGGAACCCTTTCTTCATCTGGCCGGCAGGCGTGATAAGTCACGTCCACCGCCGCCTCGGTCGGACCGTAGAGGTTGTGCAGCTCGACGCCTTGGGGCAACCGCGCAAAGAAACGTTTCGCAAGCTCGGCCGGCAGCGCCTCGCCGCTCGCCATCACCCGGCGCAGACTGGTGCAGCGCTCGACGCCGGGCTGCTCCACGAAAACCTGAAGCATCGACGGCACGAAGTGCAGCGTGGTGATCTCTTCGCGCCGGATCGTCTCGACCAGATAAGCCGGGTCCTGATGGCCGCCCGGCCGCGCCACCACCAGCCGGGCGCCGACGATCAGCGGCCAGAAGAATTCCCAAACGGAGACGTCGAAGCTGAACGGCGTCTTCTGGAGCACCCGGTCTTCCGGCGTGAGCCCGTACTGCCGCTGCATCCACAGGAGCCGGTTGACGATTCCGCGATGCGTGTTCAGAGCGCCCTTCGGCCGCCCCGTCGACCCGGACGTGTAGATCATGTAGGCCGGCCTGTCCGGATCCCTGAAGTCCCTGCGGTCCTTGCCGTCCCTTCCGTCCTTCAGCTCCTCCCGCGTCAGCACCAAGGTGACCCCGGAGTCCTCAACCATGTAGTCCACGCGCTCCGCCGGATAGCCAGGATCGATCGGCACATAGGCGCCGCCGGCCTTGAGGATCGCCACGAGCCCCACCACCATCTCCAGCGAGCGCTCGACGGAGATCCCGATCAGCTCGGCCGGCAGCTCCGCCGCCAGCGCCGAGGCCCGCTCGTCCAGCTCGCGGTAGGTCAGGCTCTCGCCCTCGAACACCAGGGCGACCGCGTCCGGCGTGCGCTCCACCTGGGCCTCGATCAGCTCGTGCAGGCAGACGTCCGGATAGTCGGCCTCCGTCCGGTTCCACGACGCCAGCTCGGCCTTCTCCGCTCCGGTCAAGAGCGGCAGCTCCGAGACCCGCCGGTCCGGATCGGCCGCGATGCCTTCGAGGACGGTCCGGAAGTGGCCGAGCATCCGCCGCACCGTGGCGGCGTCGAAGAGGTCCGGCGCGTACTCCCAGGCCTGGCGCAGACCGCCGGCGCCCTCTCCCAGGTAAAGGGTCAGGTCGAGCTTCGCCGTCGTGGCCGGGAGATCGAAGGGAGACACCTCCAGGTCCGGAAGGCGGAGCTCCTCCACCAGGTCGGTCTGGAGCGAGAACATCACCTGGATGAGCGGGCTGTGGGCCAGGCTGCGCTCCACCTGGAGCGCGTCCACGAGGCGCTCGAACGGCAGCTCCTGGTGGCTGAAGGCGGCGATCGCGGCGGAGCGGGTCCGCTCCAGCAGCTCCCGGAACGTCGGGTCGGCTCCGAGCCGGCCGCGCAGCACCAGGGTGTTGACGAAGAGCCCGATCAGGCCCTCCACGTGCGGGTGCTCGCGGCCCGCCACCGGCGTGCCCACCGGGATGTCAGGCTGGCCGGTGTAGCGGTGCAGGAGCGATTGGAAGGCGGCGAGCAGGACCATGAAGGGCGTGGCCCCCCGCTCCCGGCCCAGTGCCTGCAGCGCCGCGATCAACTCCGTGGACAGGAACCCCTCCTCGACCGCGCCGCGGCTCGTCCGTACCGCGGGCCGCGGGTGGTCGGCCGGCAGCTCCAGCACGGCCGGCACCCCGGCCAGCTCGTCGCGCCAGAAGCGGAGCTGGCTCTCCAGCCCCTCGCCACTCAACCGGTCGCGCTGCCAGACGGCATGGTCGGCATATTGGATGGGCAGTTCCGGCAGCGGCGATCCCAGGCCGGCGCGGAACGCGGGATAGAGCGCCGAAAGCTCGCGCTCCAGCACGCCGAGCGACCAGCCGTCGCCCACGATGTGGTGCAGGTTGAGCAGGAGCGACCAGGCCTCCGGCTCCAGCCGCAGGAGGGTCGTGCGCAGCAGCGGCCCGCGGGCCAGGTCGAACGGCCGTACGGCTTCCGCCACGCCCAGCCGACCGGCCTCGGCCTCCCGCGCCGCCGCGGGGAGCGCCAGCAGGTCCACCACCGGCAGGCGCCAGGCTTCAGCCTCTCCGATCACCTGGCGCGGCTCGCCGTCCACTTCCGGGAACGTGGTGCGCAGCGCCTGGTGGCGGCGGACGATCTCCCCGATCGACCGCTCCAGGGCGGCCACGTCGAGCGCGCCCGCCAGGCGGAGACCCATGGGCATGTTGTAGACGGGATTGCCCGGCTCCAGGCGGTCGAGGAACCAGAGCCTCTCCTGCGCGAAGGAGAGCGGCGCGAGACCGCCGTGAGATACCGGGGCGCTCGGCACGGACGGGCCGGCGGCGTCGATCCTCTCCGCCAGCGCTGCGAGCGTCGGGCTCTCGAACACGGCCCGCAGCGGCAGCTCGGCGCCGAGGCCGTCCCGCACCCGGGCCAGCATGCGGACCGCCAGGAGCGAGTTGCCGCCCAGGTCGAAGAAGCTGTCGCCGGTGCCGGCGCGATCCACGCCGAGCACGCCCGCCCAGAGCGCCGCGAGGCGCTGCTCGGTGACAGTGCGCGGCGGCGTGAACGCCTGCGGCCGGCCCGGCGCTTCGATCTCACTCTCGGTCGGCTCGACCGGTCCGGTCCGCAGCCACCTCGGCCATCTCGCCTCGGCCTGCTCGGACGCGGTGAGCATCGGCAGGTCGAAGATCCGCCGGTCCGGATCGGCGGCAACCCCCGCAAGCAGGGTCTCCAGGTGCCCGAGGATGCGGCGCGCCGTGGCCGGCTCGAACAGCTCGGCGGCGTATTCGAGATCCACCTCCAGGGTGCCGCCTGCCACCTCGGTCAGATTGAGCGTCAGGTCGAACTTGGCCCTCGTGATCGCCACCTCCAGGTGGGAGGCCCGGAGGTCCGGCAGCCGGAGCGGCTCGACCAGGGAGGTCTGGTGGGCGAACATCACCTGGAACAGCGGGCTGTGCGCGAGGCTCCGCTCGACGTGGAGCGCGTCCACGAGGCGCTCGAACGGCAGCTCCTGGCGGGCGAAGGCGGCCAGGGCCGTGGCCCTCACCTGCTCCAGGAACCCGCGGAAGCCCGCGGCCAGGACCGGCCGGCCGCGCAGGACCAGGGTGTTGGCGAAGAGCCCGATGAGGCCCGCCACCTCCAGGCGGTCGCGGTTCGCGACCGGCGTGCCGACGAGGATGTCCGGCTGCCCGGTGTAGCGGTGGAGCAGTGCCTGGAAACCCGCCACGAAGACCATGAACGGCGTGGCATGGTGGCGCCGGCCCAGGGCCTTGAGGGCCTCGTTCAGGGTCGCCGGCAGCACGGCCGTCGCGTGGCCGCCGAGATGGGTCCGTACCGCAGGCCGCGGGTGGTCGACCGGCAGGTCGAGAACCGCGGGCGCCCCGGCCAGCTCCTCCCGCCAGAACCGGATCTGCTCCTCGACGGCCTCGCCCCGCAGGCGCTCGCGCTCCTCGGCAGCGTGGTCTGCGTACTGGAGCGGCAGCTCCGGTATTTCCGGGGAAGGCGAAGTCAGCCCCTGCCGGAACGCCGGGTAGAGCACCTCCAGCTCGCGCTCCAGGATGCCGAACGACCAGCCGTCGGCAACGATGTGGTGCATGTTGACGAGCAGGCCGTGCTCCTCGCCGTCCAGGCGCAGCAGGAGGGTCCGCAGCAGCGGCCCGCGGGCGAGATCGAACGGCGTGGAGGCCTCCCGCCGTCCCAGCCGCCGCGCCTCGGCCTCGCGAGTCTCCGCGGCCAGTCCGGCGAGATCCACCAGCGGCAGCCGCCAGGGCGCCGGCGCCGCGAGGGTCTGGACCGGCTCGCCGTCCCGCTCGTGGAAGGTGGCGCGCAGCACCTCGTGCCGGCGGACGATCTCGCCGATGGAGCGCTCCAGGGCCAGGACGTCGAGCCGGCCGGAGAGCCGCAGGCCCATGGGCATGTTGTAGATGGGGTTGCCCGGCTCCAGGCGGTCGAGGATCCAGAGCCGCTCCTGGGCGAAGGAGAGCACCGCCTGCGGGCCGGAGCGCCGGGCCGCCGGACCTGCCAGGACTCCGGACCGGGCCGCGGCATCGATCCGCGCCGCCAGCTCGCGCACGGTGGGGCTCTCGAAGACTGCCCGGAGCGGCAGCCCGACCCCGAAGACGTCGCGCACGCGGGTTACCAGCCGGGTGGCCAGGAGGGAGTGCCCGCCGAGATGGAAGAACCCGTCGTCGATCCCGACCCGCTCCACCCCCAGCAGCTCGGCCCAGATCGCCGCCAGGCCCCGCTCGGTCGGCGTTTCCGGCGCGACGTAGACCTTCTCCCCGCGAACTCGGTCCGGAGCGGTCCGGGCCAGCGCCTTGCGGTCGATCTTGCCGTTCGGGGTGTGCGGCAGCTCGTCGAGGCGGACGAACGCCGAGGGCACCATGTAGTCCGGCAGGCGGGACGCAAGGCGGGCTCGCAGGTCCTCCTCGACGGCCGGAGCCACGTAGGCCACGAGCCGGCGGTCCGCGCCTTCGCCCGGAGCGAGCACCGCCGCCTCCTGAACGCCGGGGCAGGCCAGCAGCGCGGCCTCGATCTCGCCCAGCTCAATGCGGAAGCCGCGCAGCTTGACCTGATGGTCGATCCGCCCGAGATACTCGACCTCTCCATCCGTCCGGAAGCGCGCCAGATCGCCCGTGCGGTACAGCCGTGAGCCTGGCTCGCCGAACGGATCCGGCACGAACCTCTCGGCGGTCAGCTCCGGCCGTCCCAAATAGCCGCGCGCCAGGCCGGCACCGCCCAGGCACAGCTCCCCCGCCACGCCGGCCGGCACCGGCCGGAACGAGCGGTCCACCAGATAGAGCCGCGGGGC
>DATANP010000485.1:0-2776 GCA_036266195.1 Thermoanaerobaculia bacterium
CGTGGCGTGCGCGCGCGGGCAGAACACGGAGCTGCCGCCGCGCACGAGCTGCCAGGCGATCTCGCCCAGCATCAGTTGGTGCCACCAGGCCTGCTGCACGCGGCCCGGCATGATCGCCAGCATCAGCGCGCCGTTGCCGACCCGCGCGGGCGGCAGGCCGACCTCCTGGAGAAGCTCGAGGAACCCGGAGTACGTCCGGAACGCGCGGCTCCCTGTCGCCAGGCGCTTGCGCAGCAGCGGCACGATGAAGGTCTTGGCCATATAGGCCTCCCAGATCGCGATGGAGCTGGCCGGCGAGAGATCGTCCTTGACGCTTTGCCAGTCGCCGCCCGCCTCGAACGCGGCCAGAAGCCCCTGGTAGATCCTGGTCATCCTGGCGTCTTCGGACATGGCGCCGACGGCCAGGGTTGCGGGATCCTCGGCTTCGAGGACGTCCACCAGCCGGCTGCCCAGGCGGTCGGCCACCAGGGCCGTCGCACCCGGAGCGATCTCCTCCGACCGGATGGAGCTCGTGGCCAGCGCCTTGTCGATCGCCGCCAGCACGAGATTGCGCGGGAACGTCTCGACGCCGTGGAGCCGCATGTAGCGCGTGATCAGCAGGTCGCACACCATGTAGGGCGCCGAGGTCTGGGCCGCGCGCTGCTCGCCCTTCCCCTGATCGTCGAGCGCCGCGATGGTGGCGGTGCGTTGTTGCAGCTCCTCGGCGACCGAAGCCGGGAAGTAGCGCTCGACGAGTGTCCGGCTGAGCGCGTGCGCGTTGCCCTCCAGCAGCGTTTCGAGGCCGAGGGGAAACAGCACGGTCCTGGGCCTCGGCTTGCCGTCCGCGCCGATCCTGCCGACGCGCAGCGGAAAGGCATCGGCCGTGCCCCCCTGCTCGTACTCCAGCTCGATCATCAGGTCGTCGCGGTGGCCGTCGATCTCCAGCGGCGTGAAGGGTGCGATGTAGAGGTCGGCACCGGTATGGAACCCCCGCGCCCGCCGCACGAAATCGCGGACCATCTGAGGGCAGTCCTCCTCCGCCGCCCACTCGGCGAGCGGAAGCCGCCAGTGGGAGCCGGCCTCGCGCAGCGCCTCGGAGATCGACACGAACTCCTTGAGGCGCTGAAGCCGGCCGGAGAACAGCGACAGCCCGGCCATCGTGCCGAAGGTGTCGAAGAAGTGCCGCATCTCGTGGAACAGGCTGGTCACCTCGTAGGCCATCTGGACCGGGTCGCCCTCGGCGGGTGGCGGTTCTGTGCGGCGGATGATCGCCTGCATGAACTCCTGCGCCGGTTCCGACAGGGTGAATTCGATCAGGCCCAGCGCGTAGTGGAACGAGCCGAACTGGGTGCTCCCCGCGCGGGCGGAGAAGGTGTGGCTCACAGCCGCACCTTCCAGCTTGTCCCGGGGTGGCCCACATCCTCGGTCTGCCCGCCCCAGCTCACGACCTCGAGCACGGCGGAGGACTTCAGGCGGGTGAGGGCGCGCCGTACCGTCTCCGTCTGCCGGTCCAGGTGCCGCTCCACCTCGGCCGTGGTCGGATAATCCTCTCCGCCCTTGGCGACCTGGCGCGCCCGGATCCTGACGACCGCCTCCAGCGCGTCGATGGCGTCCGAATCGGCGGGCCGCTTCAGCACGACCACCTTGGACCACAGCGTCTTGAGCACGCCGCCGATCTGGGGCAGGGTGGCGAGAGCGAGCTTGTGGGTGAACACCGTGATGGCGATGCCGATCAGGGGCAGCGCCGTCTCGACCGCCGCGTCCCGGAAGCTGAACGCGACCACCTTCCGGGTACCGCCCTTGCCGCTGTCGCGGTAGAGAATGCTCTTGAAATCCTGGACCGCCGGCACCTCGACGGCGCCGGTCTCGATCAGGCCATCCTCCGCCGCCTGGTCTATGAGAAGCTCCGCCAGGGCAGTCCGCAGAGCCTCGGCATCGTCGTCCGTCAGCGAGTCCGCCAGAGCGCCGGCATCCTCTCCGAGCGGGAGGAAGCAGTAGCCGAGCAACTCGTTCTCAAGGATCTGCTGCATGTAGTGCTCCCATGGCGAGGAACGGCTGTCGTTGCGGAAATCGAATGTAGCATGAACAAGGGTAAGGTCCCCCTCGAACGGGCGCTCTCGAAGCTGGGCCTGGCCTCCCGCACCGAGGCCAGGGAGATGATCCGGGCCGGCCGGGTGAAGGTGGACGGCCGTGCCGCGACCGACCCGCTGGCGCCGGTCGTGCCGGAGACGATCCGTCTGGAGATCGACGGCCAGTCTATGGAAAGGCCGAAACCGGTGACCATCCTGCTCCACAAGCCCAGGGGCGTGGTGACGACCCGGTCCGACCCGGAGGGGCGTCGGACGGTGTATGACTGTCTGGAGGGGCTGGACGTTCACGTCGTCCCCGTCGGCCGCCTGGACGCGGCGACCACGGGTCTGCTGCTCCTGACCAACGATACCCGGTTCGCGGACCGGGTGACCGATCCCAGGAATGAGATCCCGCGGGTCTATCTGGTCACGGTCCGGGGAGAGCTGAGCGATGCGAAGGCCAGGAGTCTGGAGGCGGGGGTGGAGGATGAGGGGGAGATCCTGGCCGCGAAGTCGGTGACGGTTCGGAAGCGGTCCGGACGGGAGACCCACCTGGTGGTCGAGCTGACGGAGGGCAAGAACCGGGAGATCCGGAGATTGATGGCGGCGGTCGGGCATGAGGTGACCCGGCTGAAGCGGGTGTCGTTCGGCGGGCTGGAACTGGGCGACCTCCAGCCGGGTGGGTGGCGGGAGGTGGGGGAGGAGGAACTGCGGTCGGCGTTTCCGGG
>DATANP010000486.1:0-6371 GCA_036266195.1 Thermoanaerobaculia bacterium
ACCAAAGAGGCCGTCCTCGTAGGTCTCGTAGGGGCCGATGGTGACCTCGACCGGCGCGTCCAGGTCCATCCAGGCCATGTCGCTGTCGAAGTAGTCGTCGGTCTCGAAGGCCTTGGCCCGCAGCTCGAGGAACTTCTTGAGCGAGGCGTTGCTGGTGGCCGCGGCGGCCTCGCGCAGCAGCTTCGCCGCGGGCTGGAGCTGCTCCTTGTACGCCTGGGAGTAGGGCACGGCCTTGAGGTTGCCTCCCTCGCGGCGGATGACCGTGGTGCCGGAGAGGAAGGCGTCCTTGTCGGCCGGGTGCTTGGCGACCCAGGCCTCGAACTCCTGCTTGGTCATGTCCTCGGGGTAGTAGCCGGCGCCCTCGGGGTGAGCCTGGGTGCCGATGAACGGCTTGAAGGCGTCGAGCCGGTCCCAGGGTCCGAAGTTGAGGCTGTAGTACTGGCGGGCGGCTTCGGCGTCCTTCCCATTCCAGGATTTCATCTCCTCGCGCAGTGCCGGGTTGCCGGCCCAGACCTGGCGCAGGAAGATCTCGTTCATGTACTGGGACGCCTGCACCAGGAGGTCGAGCACCTTGCGGTCCTCGGCGGAGAGGGAGGAGAGGTCGGCTTCCAGGGGGGTGGGGGAAAACTTCGCGAGCCTCTGCTCGATGTCAGGCACGATGGGGGTCTCCTGCGCCTTCGCCGGCTGGGCCTCGGCCGATGGCGTCTCGGCCGGGCTGGTGCAGCCGGTCGCCAGGACCAGGCCGGCCAGACAGAAGAGAAGTGCGGACTTCATGAGGTCTCCTTTCGCTCATAGGCCCCGTATGGTGGCACAGCGATCGCAAGAGGTCCAACCGCCGGGCGCCGACGGCGGAGCCCGCGGACGGACACGAAAGGACCACCATGCAGCCACGAGAATCCGAGGTCAACTACTGGCTGCTCGCCACTGCGCCCGGGGACTACGGCTTCGCCGACCTGGAGCGGGAAGCGGGCACGGTCTGGAACGGGGTCACGGAGTACGTCTCCCAGAAGAACCTGCGGGACGCCGAGCAGGGGGACATGGCGCTCATCCTTCATCAGGGCAATGAGCCGGTGATCGTCGGCGTCGCCCGGGTGGTCTCCGATGCCTACCCGGACCCGGCCCAGGACGATTCGACGATCCACGTCGTCGACCTGGAGCCCGTCGAGCGCCTGGAGCACGAGATCCCGCTCTCGGCCCTGCTCGACGATCCGGAGTTCCAGGACTGGGAGCTGGTCGGCAACCCCGACCTGGAAGTGGCCGAGATCCCGGCGCCGCTCTGGGACCGGCTGATCACGATCAGCCGCGAGGGTCTGGCGCAGGTGACGCGGGAACGGGCGTAGCGGTCAGGGGTCGCGGACCGTGGACCGGACCGCGAGGTCCAGGTACTTCTCGCCTTCGAGCAGCTCGGTGCGCCGGGGCTCCACCAGGAAGACGAGGACCACTTCCGCGTCGCCGGGGTGGTCCTGGGCCATGCGCTCGCGCATGGCGGGCTCCAGGTCCTCCATGGCATAGACCCAGGACTCCAGGACCACCTCCCGGGTCTGGATGGCCGGCTTGGCGCCGGGCCGGCCGGGCTCGAAGGAGGGCACCCTCTTCTGGGTGTAGCGCAGGACGGGCGGCGGCCCGAGGAGGATGAGCGAGCGGCCGCGCGGGGTGAGGCTGCCGCGCAGGCCGCCCTCCGAGTACAGGCGGTCGGCCGCCTCGACGCGCTGGTAGAAGGTCTTCGCGCGCTCGTTGCCGGGCTCCTCGGGCGTGGGATCGCGCCGGCGCCAGAAGGTCTCCAGCCAGTCCACCGCCTCGCGGTTGGTGCGCATGCGCTGCACCTGGCGCAGCTCGTCCGGGAGCATGAGCCAGCGCGTGGGTCCGTCGGCCAGTCCGGCGGCCGTGGAGGTGCGGCCGGACGACTGGCAGGCCAGGGTGAGCCAGAACAGGCCGACCGAAACGATCGTCCTCAGCCGCGGTCCTGGAGGGTCTCCTCGCGCCATGGGGTGGTGGTATCGGGGGGTTGGTCAGTTCACTCCGGCGTCGCCGTCGGGCTCGGCGGCCTCCTGGATGGGGCCGTAGACCTGCTCGTATCTCTCCAGGTTGGCGGCGAGCGCGCGGAGGATGCGCTTGAGGTGGCCGGGGCTGGTGACGATCCGGGCCGTGACCATGCCCTGCGGCGGCAGCAGGTTGATGAAATCGAGGACGAACTCCTCGCGTGTATGGACGATCCGCAGAAGGTTCGAGTACCGGCCCTTCAGCTCTTCGTCTCCGATCTTGACCTCGAGTGCCTTCGGGGGCTCCTCCACGTGCTGCCTCCTTGTCATGTATGGGGGGACTCTACTTCATTCGGCGCAGATAGAGCGCCAGGTCCCCCACGTTCGTGCCCGTGACCCCGGTCCGCAGCAGGGCGCCGGGCACGGCTTCGAGAGCGGTCAGCGAGTCGTGCCGGGCGAGGGCCGCTTCCGGATCAGGACAGGCCTTCCAGGTGCCGTGATCCACCACGGCCCCGGCCGTGCCGGTCAGCCCGTCCTCGCCATCCGTGGCCAGGGCCAGGACCACTTCGCCCTCGGCCAGGTCCCGCGCCGCAGCCAGGGCCAGCTCTCCATTCCGTCCACCCCGGCCATGGTCCTCAGAGAGGGTTACGGCCGTCTCGCCTCCGAGGATCAGTGCCACGGAATTGCCCACCCCTCCGGACACCGACCGCCCGCGTTCGACAAGACCGCGGCCGGCCTTGGAAGCCTCGCCTTGGAGGTCCCCCTCGGTCACCGAGAACCCCTGGAGCCGCGCCTCGGCCGCGGCGCCGGCCACCGCGGTCCGGACGCTTCCGAGGAGGATCGTGTCGGCGCCTTCGAACAGGCCGGAGCCGACCGTTCCGGGGTCGTCCCCGGGCACGTCCGAGAGGATCAGGACCACCACCCGGTCGATTCGGCCATGGGTCAGCCGGAGCGCGCCGCCGCCCTTGAGCGCGGAGAGGCGCTTGCGGACCGCGTTGACCTCGTGGATCGGCAGCCCCGAGGCCAGCAGCCGGCGGTTCTCGCGGATCACGTCGTTCAGGGAGAGGCCGTCCGCCGGCAGCTCGATGCAGGCCGAGGAGCCGCCGGAGATCAGCGCGAGCAGGGTCTCATCCGGGCCGATCCCGATCAGCCAGTCGCGCAGCCGCTCTCCGGCCGCGAGGCTGAGACGGTCCGGCAGCGGATGGCCGCCGCTCAGCTCCTCCCAGGAGGGATCGCCGAGAGGAGGACTGGTGTGCGGGCGGATCAGGAGGCGTCGAGCAGGGGGATCGGGGACGCCCCGCGCCAGAGCCGCGGCGGCCTTGCCGACCGCGAGCACCGCGTCGAACCTGCGATCTCGGTGACCTCCGATGTGCTCCCGGACCAATCGCTCGGGGTCCACCGCCGCCAGCGCCGCGGCGGCGATCCTTCGTGCGATGTCCGGGAGGTCTGTCATCCCTGCCAGCGGACTCCGCCGGAAAACTCCCAGCCGTGCTCGGGAAAGTAGACGCCGACCCCGCGCTCCCGGGAGCTGACGGTGAAGGAGAGGACCCGGCGCTGGTAGTCGTAGGGGGCGCCGTCCCGGCTGTGAACCGCGGCGTCCACCACGTAGTCTCCCGGGGCGAGGCGGAGGGCCGGGCAGACGAGCCTCACCGTGGCCTCGCCCTCGAACGTCTCCGGCACGTAGCCGGCGAGGTCGGTGTTCGTGCCCCAGCACTCGACGCCGCGCGGGGTGGAGACCGCCACCCCGAACACGAAATCGGTCAGCGGCCGGCCGGCGCGGGCGCGGATCTCGAACACCGCGGGCTCCCCCGACTCCAGGTGGTAGCGCTCGCCGTCCCTGGCCAGCAGGCGGACACCGAGAATCTCGGCGTCGCGCGAGCCCCAGCGCAGCGGCTCGCCGTCGGGGCCGGTCTCCATCACCTCGAAATTCCTCTGCCGGTTCTCGCGCCCGTGCGCCTCGCCCTCGGCCACCGCCACCTCCTGGCGGTAGGCGTCGATCACCCGCCGCGGCGTGCCGACCAGCCTCTGCACCCCGTTCTGGAGCCAGAGCACCCGGTCGCAGACCCCCTCGACGAGGTCCAGGGAGTGGCTGACGAGAAGCAGCGTCTTCTCCTGGGCGAGGAACTCCTCGATCCTGCGGATGCAGCGGTGGGCGAACGCCTCGTCGCCCACGGCCAGCACCTCGTCCACCAGGAGGACGTCCGGATCGGTGTGGATCGCGACCGCGAAGCCGAGGCGGACGTACATGCCCGAGGAGTAGTTCTTGACCGGCTCCTCCATGAAGTCGCCGAGGCCGGAGAACTCGACGATGTCGTCGTAGCGCCGCTCGATCTGCTTCCGGGTCAGGCCCAGGACCGCGCCGTTGATGAACACGTTCTCCCGCCCCGAGATCTCGGGGTGGAAGCCGGCGCCCAGCTCGATCAGGGCCGCCACCCGGCCGTCCACCACGATCCGGCCGGTGGAGGGCTTGAGCATGCCGGCCACCAGCTTGAGAAGGGTGGACTTGCCCGAGCCGTTGCCGCCGATCACGCCGAAGGCTTCGCCCCGGTTGACGGTGAAGTTGACCTCTTCGAGGGCGGCGATGGCATCCTCCCGGCGGAGGTTGCGGGTCAGGGTGCCGCCGACCAGCGCGCTCTTGAGGGTCCGGAACCGGTCGCCCGGCACGGACCGGCGGTAGAGCTTGGACAGATTCTCCACGGTGATTGCCGGGGTGTCGCTCATACCGCCTCCACCAGGGTCTCGCGCAGGCGCTCGAAAAACCAGGTCCCGATCAGCCAGGAGGCGAGGCTGACCAGGGCCATCTGCATCCAGAGCTGCGGCGTGGGCCAGCGGCCGTAGAACAGGACCTCCTGGTAGGCGAGCGTGAACGGGGTGAACGGGTTCAGCCGCACCAGCCACCAGACCGGCTTGAGGTGGCGGATCGAGTCCAGCGGGTAGAGGACCGGGGTCACGAAGAACAGCAGGGTCAGGAAGTTGGCGAGCAGGTCGCGCACGTCCTTGAAGTGGACGGTGAGGGCCGACACCCCGAGCGCCAGGCCGGCCACCAGGGGCAGGTGGAGGAGGATCACGGCCGGCAGCAGCACGACCGAGAGACCGCCGACGCCGTGGTCGGTGAGCATCCAGCTCGCCACCACCGCCACCAGCACCACCGGCATGGCGAGCAGCAGGTGGACGAGGTTCGAGAGCACGGTGACCATGGGGAGCAGCTCGGCGGGGAACACGGCCTTGCGGATCAGGCCGCCGTTGGCGATGAGCGACATCGAGCCTTCGAGGGCCGAGGTCGACAGCCAGATCCAGGGGAAGAGGCCGCTCACCACGAACAGGGCGTAGGGGTCGGCGCCCGCGACCCGCGGCTGGAACACGACGCTGAACACGAAGGTGTAGACCGCGAGGAGCAGGAGCGGATTGGCGAGCGACCAGAGGAACCCGAGGGCGGAGCCCCGGTAGCGCGCCTTGAGCTCGCGGGAGGTCAGCGTAGCCAGAAGGCCGCGGAAGCGGAAGAGCTGACCTGCGACCCGGAGCATGGAAAGCGACTTCTAACCCACCCCTCCCGGGGTGTCAAGGGCGGTACACTCCCGGCCGTGCCCCCGATCACCGATTGGATCCCGGTGGACCTCCTCCCCGGCCTCTGGGCCGGAGCGCTCGCGCTGCTGCTGTGGTCCGCCCTCCGCCGCTGGTACGACGCCCTGCCGGTCCGCATCCTGGCCGTCTTCGCCGCCGTACTGGGCATCCTCTTCGGCCCGGTCCTCTTCGGCGGCAAGCTCCTGCTTCCTCTCGACGGTCTGCGGGGCCAGGTGCCGTTCAGGAGCCTGCCGCCGGTCGCGCCGCACGGCAATCTCCTCCAGGGGGACCTCCTCCAACTCGTCGCCCCCGCGCAGGCCGCGATCCGCACCGCCCTGCGGGAAGGCCGCCTGCCGCTCACGAATCCGCTCGCCGGAGAAGGCACCCCGCTCCTCGGCGATCCCCAGGCCCAGGTCCTCCAGCCGATCTCCCTCGTCGCCCTCCCCCTACCGTGGTGGCGGGCCGCCGGGGTCATGGCAACCCTCCGCGTCCTCCTCGCCCTGACCTTTACCTATGTCTGGATGCGCCGCCAGGGTCTGGGAGAAGGTCCCAGTCTGGCCGGATCGCTCGCCTATGGACTCGGAGGCTTCGTCCTCCTCTGGGTCGGCTGGCCGATCGCCAACGCCGCCGCCCTCCTCCCCGCCGTCCTCTACGCATTGGCCCGCTGCCGGCAGCAAGGAGAAAGGAAGGACTTCCTTCTCCTGACCCTCTCGACCGCCTCTCTCCTCCTGGCCGGCCACCCCGAAACCATCATCTATGCTCTCCTTGTGGCCACCGTTTTCTGGGCGGGAGGTGGCGCCCTCTCCCGCGAAGCGGGGGAGGGACGGGGAG
>DATANP010000487.1:0-3524 GCA_036266195.1 Thermoanaerobaculia bacterium
AAAATTCCTCCCATTACCGCCCTCATCCGAGCCGCAGACAGTCGTCCTGAAAGAGTCGCCGAAGGCCCTGAACAGACCTGCGCGCTTCCTGAAAGAGTCGCCGAAGTCCCTGAACCGACCTGCGCGCTTCCTGTCGGTGCAGGCGGTCTTCCTGAAGCGTTCCCGGCGCCGCCTGTGCGAGTCGGTGAGGCCCCTGCAAGGATCTGTGCGTCTCCTGTCCGAGTCTCTGCGTCGCCTGCTCCGGTCCGCGAGGCTCCTGTCTGGATCTGTGCGCCTCCTGCCGCGATCTTTGACGCTCCTGATCGGATCGATGGGCTTCCTGAACCGGACCCGCAGGCTCCTGAACGCAGCGGCGTGATTCCTGAGCGCACAGGCGCACGATCTGAAGAAATCCGCGCGGCTCCTGATCGAGGCCGCGCGGCTCCTGATCTTTCAGGAAACGGCAGGGCGGGCTCTCGCAGCACCTCAAGGAGGTGGTCACATTGGCCAGGGGGTGAGGTCCCTACCGCGCCGCTTCGGGCAGCCAGGCCGCGTCGCCCGGGTCGTGCATCCCCCAGGAGGCGATACGGTCGCACTTCGCGAGCGAGTAGACCGTGCCGTCGCTCCGGTCCAGGCGCAGCAGACGGTGCGGCGCCCGCGCGTCGAAGGTGTAGGCCATGGACTCCCCTCCCCGGCTCAGTCGAATCTCGATCCCCCTCTCGACGCTCCGCCTCTCCACCTTCCAGACGGCCGGCTTCAGATCCGGAAGCCTGGACTGCATGAGGGACGGGAAGACCGTCAGTTCGGCCGGGACCTTCCCGGTCACGTAGCCGCGCAGGAAGGCGGGCAGGTCGTCCTCCGGCAGAGCCGCGGCCGGCCGGGGCATGGAACGGTCGCCCTGGATCAGCAAGGCGCGGCCGTCGTAGGTGCGGCCCTGGTGCTCCCAGGTCACATCGTAGGCGCAGAGCTCGGTCTTGCCGTCGTCCCACAGAAGGTCCCGGCGCCAGGCGGGGTCGCCGGCCGGGGGGCCGCCCTTTGTTGCATTCACCTCTCCGGCCGAGACCGGGCTGACGCTCCCCGGCTGGTCGAGGGAGTCGGAGCGGATCGCCCAGATCGAGAGCGCCAGGAACAGCAGAGCCGCGAGCGATTTCAGAAAGATCTTCATGACTGCGCCCTCGGATGCGAAAAGGGGCCTTCAGTGTATACGGAACGCGCGGACGAATCGTCGCCCCGTGGTACATCTATGGGAAGATGTAGCTCCCGCCGATTCTATCGGAGGGTCCTTCGAAATGCGACCGCCCTCTCCTCCGTACGCGCGGAGGGCCGCCGTCCTCCTGGCAGCAGCTCTCCTTTCGGCAACTCTCCTACTGGCAGGAGCCTGCCAGCCGTACGAGCCTGCGCCCGTCCTGACACTCAAGGGGATGGGCGGCGAGCTGCGCGTCCTGCTGCCGGGCGAGCCCAAGAGGCTCGATCCGAACTCCGCGGGCGACGAGCTTGCCCTGATCGTCGCTCCCAACCTCTACAACCCGCTCGTCGCCATGGACTCCGACGGCCGGCTCCTGCCCGATCTCGCCCGGGCCTGGGAGGTGTCGGACGGCGGCCGGACCTACACCTTCCACCTCCGGGAGAAGGTCGTCTGGCACGATGGCAAGCCGTTCGGCTCGGACGACGTGCGCTTCACCTTCGAGTGGCTGAAGACCCACCCCGCCCTTTCCCAGGAGGCCATCCGCCACATTGCGCGGATCGAGACCCCCGACGACCTCACCGCGGTCGTGCGCCTGGCCGAGCCCTGGGCCCCCTTCCTGCCGACCCTGGCCTGGAACGGCGGCTACATGCTCCCCCGCCACGCACCGCCCGGGCCGGACGCCCGGCCGGTCGGCACCGGCCCGTTCCGCTTCGGCTCGTGGCAGAAGGGCCGCCGCCTCGTGCTGGAGGCGAACCGCCGCTTCCACCGGCCGGGGCCGTTCCTGGATCGGGTGATCTACATCCCGCTGCCGGACTCGGAGCGGGCCGCGCAGGCGATCGTGCGCGGCGAGGCCGACACCACCGTCACCCGGGTGCCCTACGACCGGCTCCCCCTCCTCCAGCGCACGTCCGGCGTGCGCGTGGTCACGGTCTCCAACAGCTCGCGGTTCTACCTCGCGTTCAACCTCACCCGGCCGCCGTTCGGCGATCATCGCGTGCGGGAGGCGATCAACCGCGCGCTCGACCGCAGCGAGATCGTCCGCCGCTCGCTGTTCGGCTACGGCGCTCCGGCCCTGGGCTTCTACACTCCGTCCGTGGGCTGGGCCTACAACGGCGAGGCCCACGTGCCGCCGTATGACCCCGGCCTGGCGCGCACCCTGCTCCGGGCCGCGGGGCCCCCGCGACCCCTGCGAGAGGTCGAGCTGCTCATCATCTCCCTCTCCCCGATGACCGAGATGGCCCGGCTGATCCGCGAGGACCTCGACCGCGTGGGCCTGCCGGTCCGCATCGTCGAGGTGCCGGTGACCGAGTGGCTGGAGCGCGTGATCCGGAGCCGCGACTACGACATGACCATCCTCGCCGGCATGCAGGGGCCCGACCCCGAGAACCTCCGGCTCCGCTTCGGATCGGCGTCTCCCACCGGACCCGGCGCACCCGGCGGAATCCCGGGATATGCCAGCCGCGAGCTCGACGCCGCCCTGGCCGCGGGAGCGGCGAGCGTCGATCTCCAGCAGCGGGCCCGCGCCTACTTCCGGGTCCAGAGCATCCTGGCGCGGGACCTCCCGATCGCTCCGATCGCGGAAGGGGTCCAGGCGACCGTCTTCCGCAGCCATGTCCGGGGCCTCGCCCAGGCCGAAGGGCGCGGCTTGGTCCCGGCCAACGACTACAGCCTGGTGCGCGTGCGGTTTTGAAACCCTGGCGCGACTGGCCCTGGGCGGCCAAGCTCTCCGTCCTCTTCGGGACGCTCGCCATCCTCCCCCTGGCGGTGACCTCCCTGCTCAACGGCGCGGCCACGCACTCCGAGCTGATCGAGGCCACCTGGGACCACAACCTCCAGCGCGCCCGCAGCACGGCCGCCGAGATCGACGGCCATTTCGACCGCGTGCTCTCCGACCTGCGGGTGGTCGCGCTCTCGCCCGGCACCGTCCGCTTCCTGACCGGGGACCGCTCGCCGGAGCTGCGCTCGGACGTCCAGGTCACGCTCGACCTGATGCAGCGCACGCACGGCTTCGACAGCGTCATCCTGGCCGATCCGTCCGGCACGGTCCTCCTCTCGACCGATGCGCGCCTCGAAGGCGACAACCTGATCGCCACCCGCTACTTCCTGGACGCGGTCGCCGGCAACTCCCGGGTCCACGAGCCGCGCTACGACCCCGAGAGCGGGGCCGTCTTCCTCCACGCCTCGGTGCCGGTGCGCCAGCCCGGCGGACCGGTCGTGGGCGTGGCCGTGGGCCGCATCCCCCTGTCGATCCTGGACCGCCTGCTCACGGAAGACACCGGTTTCGCCGGCCGCAGCGAGTTCGGCGTGCTGTGGGACTCGCGGGGCGTGCGGCTGAGCCATTCCCCCCCGCCCCCCCCAC
>DATANP010000488.1:0-3039 GCA_036266195.1 Thermoanaerobaculia bacterium
CAGCGGCGAGATCGCGGCCAAGGGAACCCTGGAGGAGCTCACCAGCTTCGGGACGGTCCGGGGGGTCGTGGAGCAGCTCGGGAACGTGGCCGTGGACTACACGCTGTCCAAGGACGGCGACGTCTGGAACATCCAGGATGCGGACGTGACGCTGCCGGGCACGCCCACCCGGGTCTCGGCCAAGGGGACGGTCACCCTCAAGGGTGAGGACATGGACATGAACGCCGAGGCGAGCTGGAAGAACGTGGCCTGGCCCCTGCGCGGCGGCAAGCCGACGGTGGCGAGCCGCTCGGGCACGGCCAGGCTCTCCGGAAACCTCGAGAATTACCGGGCCGACGTCCGGGCCGACCTCGTCGCCGGGCCGGTGCCGCAGGGGGTCTGGACGATCGCGGGCACGGGCGACCGCAACCGCTTCCGGTTCGAGAGCCTTCAGGGCAACGCGTTCGCCGGCCGCATCCTGGGGAGGGGCGAGGTGGCCTGGGAGCCGGTGGTCAAGTGGAACGCGGTGCTGCGGGCCGAGGGGATCAATCCCGGCCAGCTCGCGCCCCAGTTCCCCGGCCGGCTGTCGTTCACCGCGGACACCCGCGGCCAGTTGGCGGACGCCGGGCCGGTCGGCACGGTCCGCATCCCGCGGCTCGAAGGGGTACTGCGCGGCCAGCCGGTCTCGGGGGTCGCCGACGTGCGGCTCGCCGGCTCCCGGTATCAGATCTCGCGCCTGAACGTTGCCTGGAGCGACGCCCGCCTGGGCGCGTCCGGCTGGGTGGGCGACAACCTGGATCTCGCCTGGGAGCTTTCGGCGCCGAACCTCGGGGTCGCCGTGCCCCAGGGCGGCGGCTCGGTGGTGGCGAACGGCCGCCTCTCGGGCCCCATGAAGATGCCGCGCATCCAGGCCAACGCCCAGGGCGAGGGGCTGCGGTTCGGGACCACGACCGTTGGCAAGACGACGGTGGTCGCGGACGTGGATCTCTCGCCGACGGGCCAGGTGGTGCTCGATGCGCGCTCGACCGGCGTGATGTCCGGCGAGCGGCGGATCGACGAGCTGACCGTCCAGGGCCAGGGCCGGCGGTCGAGCCATCAGATCGTGGTCGCGGCGAAGAACGAGCAGGGCCGGCTGGACCTGGCGCTCGCGGGCGGGCTCACGGGTCCGACCTCCTGGCGCGGACAGATCCAGCGGCTCGACCTGCGCTCTAAGCCGGTCGGAGACTGGAGCCTGGCGCGGCCGGCGGCGCTTGCGGCCTCGACGGAGTCGGTGGGTCTCCAAGGCTTCTGCTGGACGTCGGGAGGAGCCAGCCTCTGCGCGGACGGCGGCTGGGCCAAGGCCGGCGCCTGGAACGTGGACTCGAAGATCGCCGACTTCCCTCTCAACCGCTTCAAGCCGTTCTTTCCGCCCGACCTCGTCGTCACCGGAGATCTCAACGGCACCGTCAAGGCCCGCGGAGTCAACGCGGAGCTGGCTTCGGCGGACATCGACATCCGGCCCGGGCCCGGCGAGATGCGCTTCCCAGGCAAGGAGGGGCGGACGCTGACCTTTCGCTACGAGCAGGGCCTGATCCAGGCGCAGGCGGGGGCCGGCGGCCAGGGGGTGGCGAACGCCAACCTGGTGCTGGTGGACGTGGGCACGATGAGCGCCCGGATGAACATCCCCCGCATGGCCCGCGGCGCGAAGCTCCAGGACCAGCCGCTCTCCGGCCGGATCGACGTCAACCTCGCCAACCTCGCCTTCCTGGAGGGCTTCGTGCCGGACGTGAACGACCCGGCCGGCACGCTCGCGGGCGGCTATCAGCTCTCGGGCACGGTCGGCTCGCCGCGCTTCGTGGGGCAGGCGAAGCTCTCGAACGGCAAGGCGGACATCCCGCGCCTGGGCATCCAGCTCCGCGACATGCAGCTCGCCGCGGTCGGCGACGGCAGCGGGGCGCTGGGGATCGACGGCAGCGTCCGGTCCGGCAAGGGGACGCTCCGCATCCAGGGCCGCGCGGGCGTGCCGGGTCCGGACACCCCGGTCCGCCTCGCCATCAACGGCCAGAACGTCCAGGCCATGAATACGGAGGAGATCAAGGTCGCGGTCTCGCCGGACCTCGACGTCCGCTACGAGGACAACCTGATCAAGGTCTCCGGCGACGTGGCGGTCCCCACCGCGAAGATCGAGATGGAAAAGCGCGAGAAGGGTCCCGTGGCCGCCTCGGAGGACGTGGTCTTCGTGAACGCTTCCCAGGACGTGCCACCGGAGAAGACGGGCGTGGCCATCGCGGCCCGGGTGGGGATCGTGCTGGGCAAGGACGTGCAGATGAACGTGTTCGGGCTCAAGGCCAAGCCGACCGGGTCGGTGCTGGTCATCGAGGAGCCGGGCAAGGTCACGCGCGGGTCGGGCGAGCTCGAAGTCAAGGACGGGACGTTCAAGGCATACGGCCAGGACCTGACGATCGAGCGCGGCCGGGTGATCTTCGCCGGGCCGATCAGCAACCCGAGCGTGGACGTCCGGGCCTACCGCACGGCGAACGACGGCACGGTCGCGGGGATCAACGCCAAGGGCACGCTCCAGTCTCCGGAGGTGACCCTGTGGTCCGATCCGCCCATGGGCCAGAGCGACCAGCTCGCCTACCTGCTCCTGGGCCGGCCGCTCCAGCAGGCCTCGCCGCAGGAGGGCGACCGGCTGGCGAACGCCGCCAACGCGCTCGGCCTGCGCGGCGGCAACCTGCTCGCCAAGAAGCTGGCCGCCCGCTTCGGACTGGAGGAGGCGCGCATCGAGTCGGACGGCTCGCTCGACCAGGCCTCGCTGGTGGTCGGCAAGTACCTCTCGCCGCGGCTCTACGTGACCTACGGCATCGGCCTGTTCGAGCCGATCAACACGTTCCGGGTGCGCTACCTGCTGAGCGACAAGTGGTCGCTCCAGGCCGAGAGCGGCGAGGAGACCGGCGCCGACGCGCTCTATACTGTCGAGCGCGGCGGGCCGAAGAAAAAGAAGAAGGCACCGCCCGTGGGTGGCGCGATCGGAGGGGGCAAGTAGACCCTGGGACCGCCGGCGCCTCGCCGGCGGTATTC
>DATANP010000489.1:0-10875 GCA_036266195.1 Thermoanaerobaculia bacterium
CCATCGCCAGACCCCCGGCTCCCGGGCCGCGGCCAGGGCCAGCGGCAGGAGGATCACCAGCCACGTGGCGAGCAGGTTGTGGTGGCCGAGCGGCATGGAGACCCGGGGCAGGTCGCGCACCTTCCAGTCGATTAGCGCCCAGAGGGAGACCGCCGACGTGAGCACCGCCACCGCCCGGGCGCCGATCCGTCGGTCGGCCTCCCGGCTCCAGCACCGCGCCACCGCCCCCGGCAGCAACAGGAAGGCCGGCAGCAGGATCAGGACCATCCACGACGCCCGGGGCACCGGCGAGAGCCAGGCGCTCAGGGCCGCGACGATCCACAGGGCCCCGGGGAGCAGCCTTCCGACCCGGCCCAGCCCGAGCGGGTCCGGCCAGGGAGCCCCCACTCCGACCAGCACCCCGAGCAGAGCCAGGGTCCCCACCGTGCTCCCGGCGAACCCGGCGCTCCCGGCGAACGTGCCGCACCAGGCTCCGAAGAGGAGCAGCAGGAGAGGGGGAATGAGACCGGGCATCCCGCGATTGTAGGCTCTGATATCCTTCTCGTTCCTCCAAAACGCTCCCAGGAGAGATCCTATGACTATCGCCGCTACCGATTCCCGCATTGCCCACGTCCTCGACTCCCTCGGCCTCGAGGCGGAGAACCCCGGCGCCTTCGCCGGCGAATGGCTCCAGACCTCGGGCGAGCGCGTCGAGTCGCTGAACCCTGCCACGGGCGAGCCGATCGCGGCCGTCCGGTTCGGCACCGCCGAAGACTATGAAAAGGTCGCCGCCGTCTCCGTCAAAGCCTTCGAGGAGTGGCGCACCTGGCCGGCGCCCAAGCGCGGCGAGGTCGTGCGCCAGCTCGGCGACGAGCTGCGCAAGCACAAGGAAGAGCTCGGCCTCCTGGTCACCCTGGAGGCCGGCAAGGTCCGCTCCGAGGGCCTGGGCGAGGTCCAGGAGATGATCGACATGGCCGACCTCGCGGTCGGCATGTCGCGCCAGCTCTACGGCCTGTCCATGCACTCCGAGCGCCCGAAGCACCGGATGTACGAGCAGTGGCATCCGCTCGGCGTGGTGGGCATCGTCACCGCCTTCAACTTCCCCGTCGCGGTCTGGGCCTGGAACGCCATGGTGGCCGCCATCTGCGGCGACTCCATGATCTGGAAGCCCTCCCACCAGACGCCGCTGACCGCCGTGGCCGTGACCCGCATCGCGCAGCGCGTGCTGGAGTCCAACGGCGCGCCGCCGATCTTCAACATGATCCTGGGCGGCCGCAACGGCGTGGGCGAGCGCCTCGTGGCCGACCGCCGGGTGCCGCTCATCTCGGCCACAGGCTCCACCCGCATGGGCCGCGAGGTCGGCAAGGTCATCGCCGACCGCCTCGGCCGCGCCCTGCTGGAGCTGGGTGGCAACAACGGCATCGTGGTGATGGACGATGCCGACCTCGACCTCGCGCTCCGGGCCGTCCTCTTCGCCGCCGTGGGCACCGCCGGCCAGCGCTGCACCACGACCCGCCGCCTCTTCCTCCAGAAGGGCATCGCGGCCGAGATGAAGAGGCGCCTCGCGAACGCCTACAAGTCGATCCCGGTCGGCGACCCGCTGGAGGCCGGCACCCTCATGGGTCCGCTCATCGACCAGGCCGCGGTGGACAACATGATGAAGGCCCTGGAGCGGGTGAAGGCCGAAGGCGGCCGCATCCTCTACGGCGGCAACAGGATCGACCGTCCGGGCTTCTATGTCGAGCCCACCCTGGTCGAGGCGAACGGCAACATGCCGATCACCTGCGAGGAGACCTTCGCGCCGATCCTCTACATCTTCGAGTTCGAGGACCTGGACGAGGCGATCCGCGTCCACAACGACGTGCCGCAGGGTCTCTCCTCGGCCATCTTCACCCTGAACATGCGTTCGGCGGAGCGCTTCCTGGCCGCCACCGGCAGCGACTGCGGCATCGCCAACGTGAACATCGGCACCTCGGGAGCCGAGATCGGCGGAGCTTTCGGAGGCGAGAAGGAGACCGGAGGAGGCCGCGAAGCCGGCTCCGACTCCTGGAAGGCCTACATGCGCCGCCAGACCTGCACCCTCAACTGGGGCACCGAGCTGCCACTCGCCCAGGGCGTGGAGTTCAAGGTCGCGCCGTAAGACCGTAAGATTGCCGAAGCTCCTCTCCCCAGCCGGGAGAGGGGCGTCCCCGAGGAACACACCATGAACGAGCTGATCTTCGTCGTCGAGGAAGCGCCTGAAGGTGGCTATACCGCCCGCGCCCTGGGGGAGTCGATCTTCACGGAGGCGGACGATCTCTCCCAGCTCCAGGAGCAGGTCCGGGATGCGGTCCTCTGCCACTTCGACGAAGAGAGCGCGCGGCCGAAGCTCATCCGTCTCCACTTCGTGCGGGAAGAGCTCATCGCCGTATGAAGAGGCTTCCGCGGGACCTCTCGGGCCAGGAGCTGGCTCAGGCCCTCGGTGCTCTCGGTTACCAATTGACTCGCCAGACAGGCAGCCACCTTCGGCTCACCACGGAGCGAGCCGGCCAACATCACGTCACCGTTCCGAACCACAGCCCACTGCGGATTGGAACCCTATCCTCGATTCTGCAGGATGTAGCCCAGCATTTTGGCCTGACCCGCGATGAAGTCCAGGAAAAGATCTTCGGCTGACTCCGGGGAACACGTCCGGGACCTTCCTTTGCCTCGCAGAAGGTTCCTTTGGTCCACAGAACCTTCAGTTGGGGCCAGCCGCCGGCTCACCGCTGGAACGCGTAGGAAACCTTCACGAATACCAGGCGATCGGCTGGCTGCAGATCGCCGAAGTTGTCCTGGGCCCGGTCGTCGGCGTAACCCACGAAGAGCACCGTCTGCCAGTTGATCTGGTAGGCGAAGAGAGCCGAGCCCGCGAACGAGCCGCTTCCGGCGCGCACGGGGAAGGTGTAGAGCGAGGGATCGCGGTTGATGTCCAGGTATTCGCCGATGACGCGCAGGAACGAGCGGGCCGTGAAGTTGTAGGTGGCCTTCAGGCGCTCGATCTGGGCCGTGAAGAGACGCCCCTTCCGGCCGCCGGAATTGACGTCGAGCCACTGGCGGTCGGCGTTGACGTCGAGCGCCAGATGGTCGGTGGGCCTGACCGTGGCGAGGAGCGAGAGATCGCCCCCCTGTCCCACCCGGCTGTTGGCGAAGTCGATCGCGTCGCCCAGGACGCCGCTGACGCCAATCCGGGAGAAGCGGCGGCCGGGATCGTACTGGAAGTACCAGTTGACGTCGCTGCGCTCGAGAAGCTGGCGGCCGACCCGGCGCTGCTCGCGCACCGCGAGCTCGACGCCGGCGGCCATGTTGCGGAGACCTTGCACCTGGATGCCCGGATTCGTCTGGCGCTGGATCAGCTCGCCGTCCGGACTCTCGAGGTAGCGCAGGATCGTGTAGGGCGAGACGCGGCGGAACAGGCCCTGCTGCGGGTAGTAGTTCCGGTAGAGCGCGTAGCGGCCGAGGCGGAAGCCGACCTGCGGCACGAATCCCTCGTCGGCGCGGAAGTCCTCGCCGAAGTCCTGCACGGTGGCCCGCCAGGTCCAGTCGCGGCCGGTGTGGAGCCACTCCAGGTGGCCGGCATGGGAGGTGAGCTTGCGGCCGTCCCAGCCGGGGTAGAGGTCGGGACGGTCCGGCGTCTCCGTGTCGCTCACCAGCAGTTGCCCGGTCATCTGGTCGGTCTCGCTCCGCCGCCAGAGGAAATCCGGACCGGCGACCCGGTTGTAGCCGCCGCCGTCGTTCTCGCGCGCGGTCACGAGCAGGCCGAGGTAGGAGGCCCCGAAGTCGCGCCGCAGGCTGCCGATCAGCACGTCGGAGGAAAACTCCTGCGGCGCGAGATCGTTGCCCGTCGGTCCCGGGATGATGACGCTGCCGCCGCCTTCGTCCTGCGTGAGGAGCACCGTGAAGGAAGTGGCGCCCAGCTTGCCGGTGTCGCGGATACCCCACTTCGGATCGGTAATGGTGCGCGTATAGACCGCCTGGATCCGGGTGTCGAAGAGGTCCAGCCCTTCGAGGAAGAACGGGCGCTTCTCCGGGAAGAAGATGGCGAACTGGTTGTTGACCGCGAGCTGGCCGACGTCGGACTCCACCTGCGAGAAGTCCGGGTTGATCGTGGCGTCGAGCGCATTGCTGGCGCTCGGCGTCCACTTGAAGTCGAGGCCGGCGTCGGCTTCGGGATCATGGTCCTCGATCGGTGAGCCGAGGCCGTCCCGGGGCTCGCCGAGCTGCTGGCCGGTGACGTAGGGCGCCGCCACGAAGTGGCCGCCCCCCGGCAGCCCGGTCAGGCCGGTGAGCTCGCGCGACTGGCAGATGGTGCAGTTCGTGGCGCGCGGGATGGGGCTGCTGTAGAAGCTGTAGCGCTGGTCGCGCGGGTAGTTGCGCCACACCAGGATGCCCCAGCGGTTCTCGGCCAGCCGGGGATAGCGCAGCGAGGAGAACGGGATGCGCATCTCGGCGGTCCAGCCGTCGCCGGTGATCTGCGCGGCGGTGTCGTAGAAGAAGTCCGGCGAGAAATCCTCGTTCCCGGTGCCGTCGTTGAAGACCGCATCCGTCTGGTTGCCGCGCGGATTGACGCGCAGCTCGACCGCTGAGCGGCGGTCGTTGCGGGTGTCGAGGAAGACGGCGATGTTGTCGTCGGTGCCGACGATGGCGTCGCGCTCGACGAACGGCGCGCGGATCTTCCCGGGCTCCGGGTCGAAGGCGTGGATGCCGACGTAGAAGTCGTGGTCGTCGTAGGTCAGGTAGACCACCGTCTTCGCCGCCGGCTCGGTGTTGTCGGCCGGGTACGTCTCATAGAAGGTGTCGAGGACGGCCGCCTGCTGCCAGGCGGCGTCGTCGAGCTTGCCGTCGACGTCGATCCTGCCGGCAGCCTGCGGTATGCGCGGAACGGCCAGGGGTGGATCAATGGCCGGCGCGTCTGCGGCGATCAGCGGGACCGTCGAGAGCAGGGCGAGGACAAAGCCAAAGGTGTGGATCAGGGCCCGGATCGAGGTGCGCATCCCCAGTTATACCGAGAAACGGCCAAAAGGTTTCTCCCAGGTGGAACGCGGCGGCCGGTGCCGGAGGTGTGCGGAGACGGGCGCTCCGCACGGCCTCGGCTCCGGTCTCCAGAAACGGTTACCTCCCCTGCGCCCGGACCACCCGGGTCTCGTTGTGGTTCGTGCCGATCCCGCCGGCCTTGACGTTGCTGCGGACCGCCAGCGTCTCGTTGTGGTTGAGAGGAAGCCCACCCGCCTTGATGCTGCTGCGGACCGCCAGGATTTCATTGTGATTCAGGCTTTTTCCGCCGGCCTTCACGTTGGTCTTGATCGTCATTGCCGTCTCTCCTTGATCTTGGTCGGGCTTCATCGCCCGCCAACCAGGAGAACGGAAACGCCAGAGATTTTGGCTCACAGGGGGTGCTATCTCAGCCCCTCCACCAGATAGAGAGTGGAAAGGATGGTTCTCACGTCGTAGGCATACGCCCGGCCGTTCGGAGTCATCAGGAGGTTCCAGATTGTAGAACCGTCGGCCATGCCCAGATCCTTCCAGCGGCGGCGCCTGCCGGTCGCCAGGTCGACCTCGTCGATGACGCGAAAGCCCCTTTGGAACCTTGCCAGATAGAGGGCGCGCCCGTCCGCTCGCCATTCGATCGGTTGCTCCTCCCACAGGGCCTCGCTTACAGAGCTGGGCTCGCCACCGCCGACCGGGTAGATCGTCACTCCATCGGGGCCCCGCGCAGCGACCTTGGAACCATCGGGGGAAAGCGCGAAAAACTCGATCCCCGCGCGGGTGAACGGATGGGCTCCTCTCGCTCCGATATCCATGAGGTACAGCCGAAAGGAGCCCTTCCCGGGCTCTGTGCCGTAGATCACGAGCTGCCTGCCGCCGGGCATCCATCGCGCGGCCAGCACGTCCATGGAAGTTGGCGGGAGCGCCCGAGGCTCTCCGGCTCCTGTCGGCAGAAGGTACAGGCGTTTGAGATCCGTGGCACTGCGCGCCAGGGCCCAGCGCCCGTCGGGCGAGAGCGCCAGGGCAAGTCCGTCGCCCAGCCGCACCGCGGGCGAACCGTCAGTGGCGCGGAGATAGGCGGACGTCCGCTCGCCGCCCCCCTGGCCGGTTTCGGTGAACAGGACAAAACGGCCGTCCGCCGAGAGGTCCGCCAGCTCCGAGCTGTCAAACCACGAGAGGTTCCGCTCCTGCGTCTCCCCCGGCGCCTGCGCCATGACCGAGCTCCGCCGGTTGACCTGGGTGAGGAGCACGCGGCCATCCCGAGCCACGTCGAGCACCGCCATGTCGCCCGGAACCCGCAGGAGCGGCCGGACCTTGCCGCCGCGGCTGAGGGCGTAGAGGCCGAGCTCCTTTCCCGGATGCGCGGCGGCGAACCAGATCTCCTTGCCGGCCGGCCCCCAGGCCACGCAGCCATGGCGGGTGAACTCCTGGTACGGGGGGGCGCTCCAGCCATTGGACCGCGCCACGACCTTGCCGGCACGGTCCAGGATGACGATGTCCTCCAGCCAGCCTCCGCGGTCCTCACAGAAACCCAGAGCGTCCCCGCCCGGAGCCACCCGCAAGTCCCAGGCGTAGGGCTCCGAGGACCAGATCACCTTGCCGCGCGGGTACTCGATCTGCGACCTGTCACCGGCGAAACGCAGGAGCGCGAAGGCATCGCCGCCGGGACCCCAATCGGCCCAGTGAGCGAAGCCACGCCCTTCCAGGATCGGGCGCGGCGCACCGCCGGCCAGAGGCACCCGCGCGAGGGTGTATCCCTGGAAAGAGCCGTTCCTGGTCTGGACGAGGCCGATCAGCATCTCGCCCTTCGTCGAGATCGAATGCAGATGAGAAGGGGGCAATCCGAGCGAACGCGACTCGGGGCTGTCGGTGCGCATGGCGAAGGTTTCCAACAGCTGCCCATCCCAGGAGGCGGAGTAGACAATCGTCTGGCCGTCGGGCGCGAAGCGCGCGTTCGCGACGTGGCCGCGGCGGAAGGTCAGACGGTGAAAGCGCGGCGGGTCGCTTCGGCCCCAACGCTGCTGCACGGCGAGGCCGGCGAAAAAGGCCGCCGCCAGGAGCAGGCCGGCCAGGGTTCCGGCGCGAAGCAGGCCGCGGCGGCGTCCCACGGGGGCCGCCGGGATCTTCGGGGTCTCCGGGGACGTCGGCGCCTCGGCGAGAGTCTCCAGGTGGAAGGCGAGATCGCTCGCCGACTGGAAGCGGCGGGCCGGCTCCTTGTCGAGGCAGCGATGGACGAGCCGCACCAGTTGCGGGCTGGCCGAAGGGCACAGCGTCCCGAGCGGTACCGGGTCCAGCTCGACGACGGCGAGGAGCGCCGCGAGCGGCGTTTCGCCCGGAAACGCCGGACTGCCGGCGAGCATCTCGTACAGCACGGCGCCCAGAGAGAAGATGTCCGAGCGAGGGTCGCAGCTCTCACCCCGGGCCTGCTCGGGCGACATGTATCGCGCCGTGCCGATCACGGAATGCTCCACGGTCAGGCGCAGCGGAGAGGAGGACGAGCCGGGCCGAGGTGAAGTGAACGCGATGCCGAAGTCGAGGATCTTGATTGTCCCACCGGCGGACCCGCCGGCGGTCAGGAACAGGTTTTCGGGCTTGAGGTCCCGGTGGACGATCCCCTCCGCGTGCGCGGCTGCAAGGCCGCGGGCCGCCTGCGCGGCGAGCTCGACGGCGGCCGGGACCGGCAGCTTGCCGCGGGCGAGGCGCTGCCGCAGGGTCGAACCGGTCAGCAGCTCCGTGACGGCGAAGGCCGTTTCGCCATTACGTCCGACGTCGAAGATCGTCAGGATGTTGGGATGAGACAGCGCCGCGAGCGCCTTGGTTTCGCGCTCGAACCGGATCAGGGCGGAAGCCTCCTGGCTCAGGCGCGCGGGCAGGACCTTGATGGCCACACGGCGTTCGAGCCTGGAGTCGAAGGCCTGATAGACCTCGCCCATGCCACCTTCGGCGAGCTTCTTCTCGATCTTGTAGGGTCCGAGAACCTCGCCCGGGGTGATCGCCGGGGTCGCCGGGAGCGCGGGGAGCGCGGGGAGCGCCAGAAAGGCCGAGTCTGGGAGCCGTGGCCCGCTGTCGAGGAAGCCGTCTTCGTCGGAGGCGGAGAGGAGGGACTCGACCTCACGGCGCAAGACCGGATTGCCGCCGCACCGGAGGTCGAGCAAGGCGGCTCTCTGGTCGGCCGGCAGCTCCAGGGCCTCAGCGAGGACGGCCTTGGTCTCCCTCCACTCCTCGGGAGTCAACCCGCCGTCCTCCGCCTGAAGGCCGCCAGCTCACAGCCTTGGAGCATGCCCCCCATCTTAGCGCAGCCTCCTGAGACTTCGCGCACCACGACTAGCGGCGGAACGACTCGTTGTGGTCTTCACGGTTTCTTCAAGAGGGAAACGTACAGGAGGCTGCATCGACCCGGGAAGGCGTTGTACTGCGGGTTATCCGTAACGCCCAGGTAGACGCGCTGCCCGCTCGTCACCGCCGCCAGCAGGGTCTGGAACATCGTCTTGTCCATATCCGCGTCTCCGAGAGTCGTGAAGATCTTCTGGTCGCAGTTGACGCCATTCGGCAGTTGAGCAGTCTCCAGGAGATTGATCTCGAAATTCCCGGGCTTGTGGTAGAAGGCGGCGTTGGAAGGATCGACGTAGGCGAAGGGCACGGTGCTGATCCGTTCAATGGTGACGGGGCCGACCGTGCCGTGTCCGGCATGTACTGCGGGTGACGACAGGACCAGGACTGTAGCGAAGAAGAGGCACAGCTTGACAATTCTCATCGCGTTCTCCTTTCGAATATAAAATTCCGAGATTTCCTTTTGGCCGGGCCTCATCGCCCGTCAACCAGGAGAACGGAAACGCCGCGGATTTTGGCTCAGGAACATAAAACAAACGCCGGCCCCCCCATGGAGGTCCGGCGTCCGAGCCCGAGCCTTGTGACACCGCATTAGTGGCGGCGGAGCGTCTCGTTGTGGTTGACCGTCAACGCACCGGCCTTGATATTGGTCTTGATCGTCATTGTCGTCTCTCCTTGGGTGCGGGCTTCATCGCCCGGCACCAGACAGACGAAAGTGCCGTGGATTTCCCCTCACGGTTCGCGCATCTCGCGGAGATGCCGCAGGAGGCCTCGCGAGGCCACGACCTTGGGATGGCTCTCGGGAAGCAGCGATTCGAAAGTTCGCACGGCGGCCGACGAGAGCTCCAGCGCCTCCTGCGTCCGCCCTTCTTCCGAGAGGAAATCCGCGAGATTGTGCTGGGTGAGAGCCGTGTCCGGATGATTGCTCCCGCGAAGGTGCTAGACTCCGATCAATGACCGCCGACGGGCACGGCAGGCCGGACGGGCTCGATCTGGAGCCGGAGGACCACCACCTTCTCGCCGTCCGTCCTGGGCAGCCGGAAGACGAGGCCACCACCGCGGACATCACGAAGCCGTCGGCCTTCGACCCTGCCGGCCTCCGCGCTCTCCTCGACGCCCCCTACGCCGCCGTCCGGAACCGCGTCCGCGCCCGCATCTCCGGTCCCGGCTTCTCCTATCTCTCCGAGCCCGACCGGGAAACCTACCGCGAGCGCGTCCTGGAGCAGTGCCGCGAGCTCGGCCGGGACGGGTTCGGCGCCCTCGGCTATCCGGAGAGCTGCGGCGGCCAGGGCGACCTGGGCCAGTTCATCGCCGCCTTCGAGACCCTCGCCTTCCACGATCCCAGCCTGGTGGTCAAGTTCGGGGTCCAGTTCGGTCTCTTTGGCGGCAGCATCCTCCAGCTCGGCACCGAGCGCCACCATCTGGCCTGCCTGCCCCGTGCAGGCACCCTGGAGCTGCCGGGCTGTTTCGCCATGTCCGAGACCGGTCACGGCTCCAACGTCGCCGACCTGCGGACGTCGGCCCGGTTCGATCCGGCGCGCGGGGACTTCGTCCTCCATACGCCGGACGTCCTGGCGCGCAAGGACTGGATCGGCAACGCCGCGCGGCACGGGCGGATGGCCGTCGTCTTCGCCCAGCTCGAAGCCGGCGGCGCGCACGGCGTCCATGCCTTCCTGGTGCCGATCCGCAACGAGGACGGCTCGCCCGCTCCGGGCGTGTCAATCGAGGACTGCGGTCCCAAGGAGGGCCTCAACGGCGTCGACAACGGCCGCATCACCTTCGACCATGTGCGGGTACCCCGGGAAAACCTGCTGAACCGCTTCGCCGACGTCAGTCCGGAGGGGGTCTACAGCAGCCCCATCGCCAGTCCGTCGAAGCGCTTCTTCACCATGCTCGGCACGCTGGTCGCCGGCCGCATCAGCGTGGCCGCGGCGGCGCTCTCGGCGGCCAAGTCGGGGCTCGCCATCGCGATCCGCTATGGCGAGCGTCGTCGGCAGTTCGGTCCCATCGACGAGCCGGAGACGCGGCTGCTCGACTACCCGTCCCACCAGCGCCGCCTGATGCCCCGCCTCGCCGCCTGCTACGCGGTCGACTTCGCCCACAAGGAGCTGGTGCGGCGCTTTCTGGCGCGCACCGACGCGGACTCACGCCGGGTCGAAGTGCTGGCCGCGGGGATCAAGAGCTGGGCCTCGTGGCACACCGTGGCGACGCTCCAGGCCTGCCGGGAGAGCTGCGGCGGCCAGGGTTATCTCGAGGTCAACCGCCTGCCCGGCCTCAAGGCGGACACCGACGTCTACACCACCTTCGAAGGCGACAACACCGTTCTCATGCAGCTCGTGGCCAAGGGCTGCCTGACGGAGTATCGCGACCAGTTCGAAGAGATGAGCCTCTTCGGTCTGCTGCGCTATCTCACGACGCGCACAACGACGGCTCTCGCCGACCTCAATCCTCTCCTGGCCCGCAACACCGACGAGCACCACCTGCGCGATCCGGAGGTCCAGCTCGACCTCCTCCGCCACCGCGAAGAGCATCTCCTGGGCACGGCCGCGAGGCGCATCAAGT
>DATANP010000490.1:0-3445 GCA_036266195.1 Thermoanaerobaculia bacterium
CGTGGACCAAGAAGGTCGTCAACCCGGCCAAGATCCTGGAGGTCGGCCACGAGGTGGAGGCGATCGTCTCCGAGCTCGACATGGACCAGCGGCGCATCAGCCTGTCGCTGCGCCAGACCGAGCGCAACCCGTGGGAGGAGCTCAAGGACACCCACCCCGAGGGCACGGTGATCGAGGGCAAGGTGCGCAACCTGACCGAGTTCGGCGCCTTCGTGGAGATCACGGACGGCATCGACGGCCTTATCCACGTCTCCGACATGAGCTGGACCAAGCGGGTCAAGCACCCGAGCGAGGTGCTCAAGAAGGGCGACACCGTGCGGGCGCGGATCACCAACATCGACATCGAGAACCAGCGCGTCTCCCTGTCGATCAAGGAGTTCATGCCCAACGAGTGGGACGACTTCGCGAACGGCCACCGGGTCGGCGACACGCTGGAGGGCCGGGTGGTCAACGTGACCGACTTCGGTCTCTTCATCGACATCTACAATGGCCTGGAGGGTCTCGCCCATGTGAGCGAGATCGAGGTGCCGGGCGGCGGCAAGCTGGAGGACTTCTACAAGGTCGGCGACTGGGTGCGGACCCGCATCCTGCGCATCGAGGAGGACGACAAGAAGGTCGGCCTCTCGCTGCGCGGCGTGGCGCAGCCGACCGACGAGGAGATCGCCGAGCTGGAGGCCACCCGCGGCGCGACCATGGTCGAGGAGAGCGGGGAGGAAGAGTAGGCAGAAGTAGGCCGTATTGACACCAGAACGGCGGCGGGTTCTCCTTCGGGAGACCCCGCCGCGGGTCTCAGAAAGGGGTGGGAGATGTCGGTAGCCTACAAGAACGACGGGATGACCAAGGCCGAGCTGGTCGAGGAGGTCGCCCGCACCACTCAACTCACCAAGAAGCACGCGGAGATCATCGTCAATACGGTCTTCGACAGCATCGTCGATTCCCTGAAGGACGGGGAGAAGATCGAGCTCCGGGGCTTCGGCAGCTTCCGCATCCGCCACCGCGGCGCCCGCACCGGCCGGAACCCCAAGACCGGCGACAAGGTCAGCGTTCCGCCCAAGCGGATCCCCTACTTCAAGCCGGGCAAGGAGCTGCGGGAGCTGCTCAACGACGAGTGTTGAGCGGATGGAACACCTCTTCACGCCCTGGAGGTATTCGTACATCACCAGCACCTCGCCGAGCCCGGCAGGCCCGGAGCCGGACGCCGGCTGCTTCTTCTGTGCCGCGGCGCGCAATCCCGGCGATCCCGACGGCCTGGTGGTCCACGTCGCCCGCCATCATCTCGTGATGCTGAACCTTCACCCCTACTCGAACGGCCATCTCATGGTGGCGCCGCTCGATCACCACGGCTCTCCCCTGGAGAGCGGGCCGGAGGCGCTGGCGGAGTTCTGGCCGCTGGTGCTGCGCTGCCAGCAGATCCTCCAGGAGGCCTACCTGCCGCACGGGTTCAACCTGGGGATGAACGTCGGCAAGCCGGCCGGAGCGGGGGTGCCGGGGCACTTCCACTTCCACCTGGTCCCGCGCTGGACCGGGGACACGAATTTCATGACCGTCCTGGCGGAGGTCCGTCTCGTCCCGGAGGACCTCCGGCAGTCTCGCGAGCGCCTGCGGGCGCTCTTCGTCCGGGAGGAGGACTGATTGGCTGAACCCGCTTCATCTCCTGATATGGCTCCGCAGCAGCCCGCGGCTCAGACCACGGTCGCGGAGCCGGTCGGCAATCCCTATCTCGCCATGATCCTGGCCTGGCTGGTGCCGGGCCTCGGCCATTTCTACGTCCGGCGGGCGGCGCGCGGCGCCGTGTTCCTCGGACTGGTGCTCGTCTGCCTCTGGGTCGGCTGCTCGCTGCAGGGCAACCTCTACCAGCCCGTGCCCGGCCAGCCGCTCACCTATCTCGCGACCGGCGGCGCCATGGGCATGGGCCTGCCGTACTTCCTGCTGCGCTACGCCATGGGTTATGCGGGCGACATCGTCGGCGCCGGCTACGAGTACGGCACCGCCTTCCTTCTCACGGCAGGTCTCATGAACTGGCTGCTGATCCTGGACGCGTGGGACATCTCGCGCGGCAAGAAGGAGTGAGGACATGCTGAGCCATTTCTTCCTGATGGTCCTCTACTCGCTGGTGGTGAGCCTGTTCTTCACCCTGCTCTGGCGGCGCGAGCGCAAGGACCAGGTGAAGCTCTTCCTGCAGCTCTTCCTCGGCATGGTCGGCGGAGGGCTGCTCGTCGCCTGGCTCATGTATCCGTTCCCCCAGGGGCCGCCCGCGCCGATTCCATGAGCCGCAACAAGGAGCTCCTGGTGGTCGCCGGAGAAGCCTCGGGAGACCTCCACGGCGCGCGTCTGGTCTCGGAGCTGCGCCGGCTGGTGCCGGGTCTGGAGACGTTCGGCCTCGGCGGCGACGAGCTGGCCGCGGCCGGCCTCCAGCCCGTGGCCCACAGCTCGGAGGTGTCGGTGGTCGGCATCACCGAGGTCCTGCGCGTGCTGCCGCGCATCCGCGAGGTCTTCGACTCGCTGCTCGCCGAGGTCGACCGCCGCCGGCCGGACGCGGCCGTGCTCATCGACTTCCCGGACTTCAATCTGAGGCTCGCGCGCGAGCTGGAGAAGCGCGGAACGCGGGTCATCTACTACATCAGCCCGCAGGTTTGGGCCTGGCGCAAGGGCAGGGTCCGCACGATCTCGAAGCTGGTGGACCGCATGCTGGTCCTCTTCCCGTTCGAGGTGGACTTCTACCGCCGCCATCATGTGGACGTGGTCCACGTCGGCCATCCGCTGGTGGACGAGGTGCCGGAGCTGCCGAGTGCCTGGGACCGGGGGGAGCCCGAAGGCCCGTTCCGCATCGCGCTCCTCCCCGGCTCGCGCCTGAGCGAGGTCGAGGCCCTCCTGCCCACCATGCTGGAGGCGGTGCGGCACATGGCCGCGGAGCTGCCCATCGAGGTGCTCCTGATCAAGGCGCCGACCGTGCCGCGGGAGGTGCTGGAGGAGCCCATCCAGCTCGCGGGCCTGCCGGTGCGGATCGTGTCCGAGGACCGCTTCGCGGCCGTGGCCGACTCGCACCTGGCGCTCTGCGCCTCGGGCACGGCCACCCTGGAGGTCGGCCTGCTCGGCACGCCGATGATCGTCCTCTACCGCCTCGGCTTCTGGACCTGGTCGCTGGCGCGCCTGCTGGTCCGCCTGCCGAACGTCAGCCTGGTCAACCTGGTCCTGGGGCGCAGGGTGGTGCCCGAGCTGCTCCAGGGCGAAGCCAACCCCTGGCGCATCGCGGCCGAGGCCGAGAGCATCCTCCTGGAGGACGGGGTCCGGAGGGAGATGCGGGCCGGGCTCGCCGAGCTGCGCGCGAAGCTGGGCGAGGGGGGAGCGAGCGGCCGGGCGGCCAGGGAGGTGGCGGAGGTGCTTCGGGAGGGACCCGCGTGAGCACCTCCAGCTTCTTCCTCTACTACGTCCGGCGCTACACCGG
>DATANP010000491.1:0-23069 GCA_036266195.1 Thermoanaerobaculia bacterium
ACCTTGGCCGGGGACCCTCAGGGCTGGACCGCTCTACCTCCCATCGGCGCGCCGATAGCCAATGTCCGCGCCTACGTGCTCGCCCCCGATCTGCAACCGGTGCCCGTGGGAGTATCCGGCGAGCTCTGGATCGGTGGCGCGGCTCCGGCTCGCGGCTACATCGGCCAGCCCGGGGCGACCGCGGAGCGATTCATCCCTGACCCATTCCATCCTGAGCCGGGAGCTCGCATGTACGGCACTGGCGATCAGGTCCGCCGGTTGGCGGACGGGTCGCTGCAGTGGATAGGAAGAATGGATGGACAGGTGAAGATCCGGGGTGTGCGCGTGGAGCCGGGAGAGGTGGAGGTGGCGCTGGCCCGCTACCCAAAGGTGCGGCAATGCGCGGTCGTGGCTCAAGAAGGAGCGGGCAGAGAGCAACGCCTCGTCGCCTATCTGAGCGTCTTCGAAACCCCTCCCCCTCCCGCCGCCGAGCTCCGCCGCTTCCTTGCCGAGCGCCTGCCGGACCCGCTGATTCCCTCGTCTTTCCTGTTTTGCAGCGAGCTCCCGCTCACTCCCACCGGCAAAGTGGATCGTCTCTCCCTTCAGACCATCGCCGGAACCGATCGGCATATCCACGAGCTGCGCGAGACCCGCCCCATCGATCCGATCGAAGCTCGGCTCGCCCTCCTCTGGCGGAAGCTCCTCGACACCGCCGCTGGAGTGAATGACAACTTTTTTGCCCTCGGCGGGACATCCTATACCGCGGTCGTCCTCCTTGCTCGCGTGGCGGAGGAGCTCGGCATCACAGTACCCCTAATCGTCTTCTTCTCGGGCCCGACTATTGAGCAGCTTGCTGAAGAGCTGCGCCGACGGGGAGGCCTCACCAGAGAGCCGGCCTTGGTGACCCTGCGCGCAGAGGGCTCGTACCCGCCGCTCTTCTGCGTGCCTCCAGCTGCCAGCATGGCGGTCCAGTTTCAGGCTCTCGCCGACCTTCTCGGCCCCGACCAGCCCTTCTATGCCCTTCAGCCCGCCGGCCTCGACGGCCACGAGCCACCCCAGAAACAGGTGGAAGACATGGCGGCGCACTATATCCGCGAGATTCGGACGGTCCAGCCGGCGGGGCCCTACTTCTTGGGAGGACGTTGTTTCGGTGGCCTCGTAGCCTTCGAGATGGCCCAGCAACTCACGGCGGCTGGCGAGCACGTTGCCCTCCTGGCAATCTTTGACACGATCCTTTTGCCGGAGTGGGTGCACAGGGGAGTCAGGCCTGTCGGGGCCGGAGATCCGATTTGGCATGCTTTCCTGCGTGTCTTCCACCATCTCCGGCAGGGACGGATTTCCCTGGTCGCCCGCGCTGCCTGGGCGGAAGCCAACATTCTTGTCAATCCGCGCTTCCGACATGTCCGGCGCGCCCTCAACGCCCACCTCTGGGCCCGCGCGCAATATGTACCCCGGCCCTATCCTGGCAAGATAACCCTTTTTCGCAGCGGCTCGGTGGACCGGATTCCCGATTATCAGAGGGCCTGGGCAGGGCTCGCTGCCGGCGGCCTCGAGGCCTGTGTCATTCCCGGGAGCCATCACGACCTGATGACCGGAAAATCGCTCGAACTCCTGGCGAGGCACCTGCAACTTTGCCTGGAAAGGGCACGGTCTCGCAGCGAGGAAAGGGCCGCCTGATGGCCCACCGCAGAGCCTCCCGACCGAAACGACACCAGCCTCGCCCGCTTCCTCAGCGCGAGAGCAGAGCCCCTCTCGCACCTCTCCCTCGTCGATGGACGCCGCTTTCCCTGGCCCTTCTGGTTCCCCTGCTCCTCCTGGCCTGCGCCCTCAGCCTGGGATACCTGTGGAACGAAGACTTCTGGTGGTATCTGACAAGTGGTGAGGCGATCCTTGCCCATGGCGCCATCCCGCAACAGGATCCATTCCTCTATACGTCGGCCGGTGCAAGCCATTGGGTCTATCACTCCTGGCTCTGGACCCTTCTGGTGGCACTCCTCCATCGTGCCGCCGGCTTCACGGGTGTCCTGGTTTTCGGCGCTCTTCTCGTAGCCGCTCTGGTCATCCTCGTCTATACCACCTCTCCTGTCGATCGCTTCGGATCCGTCAACGCGCTGCTCTCCGCAGCCGTCTTGGCCACGGCTCACCAGCGCCTATGCCTGAAGGCCGAGGTCGTCACCTGGCTGCTGCTGATCCTCTTCTGCCGGGTTCTGGATCAGGACCGCCCGTTTTCCTGGCGACGCGGGGCGCTCCTGATCGGCCTCCAGGTGCTCTGGGCGAACCTGCACGGCGGATATCCGCTTGGAATCTTTGCTGTCGCCGCCTATGCGGCCGGCAGTTGGATGGAGCGGTGGCGGCCCTGGCGCGGCGAGTCCTCCGCGGCGCCAGGGAACGAAAGGCACCTCCTCCTGCGCATGGTTCCTCTGCTCCTGTTCGCCTCACTCATCCAGCCGTCCCTCCTCCACGGCCAAGTGGAGATGCTGGCAAGCCTGCTCGGCTCGACCGCGGTTCGCCTCGCCGGCGGGGGTGGCGATCCGCTCGTCCTGGAATGGCAACCGGTGTTCCCCTCCGCCGACCTTTCGATCCGCCTGACCTGGGTGCTGTTGGCCACTGTGGGCCTGCTCAGTTTCCGAGTGGCCCGCAGCCGGCGCTCCTGGCAGCGCCTTCTGCTGTTCGCAGGTCTGGCCGCGCTCGCAATGACAGCTGTCCGCCACATCGCGGGGCTGGCGATCGGCGCAGCTTTCGTGATCATCGCCAATCTGGGAGAGCGCGCGGCGGAGCCGCGGCCAGAGGCCAGTCCGTCAAGGCCTCTTCACCTGGCTCACGCTGCCAGCACCCTCGCGCTCGGCGCCTACTTCCTGACCGCGGCCCTCGGGCTTTGGCTCGCCCGCTCCGGCTTCGACAACGGTTCCGCCCGCGACTCGTTCTTCGTCCTCAATCCGGGAGCGACGGCCCCCGGAGCTGCGGACTTTCTCCTGCGCACCCGGCCGCCGGGTCCGATTTTCAACGATTTCGCCACTGGCGGCTATCTGACATGGCGGCTCCATCCCCATTATCAACTTTTCATCGACAGCCGGATCCTCGAATTCAGACTGGTGACGGAATACAAGCGAATGATCTCGGACCCCTCCGCGTGGAAGGAGGCGGAGTCGCGCTATGGCTTCCGCACCGCCGTACTCGGTAACTTTTCCAAGACGCTGCGCTCGCCGCTCGGCCAGGCTCTGCGCGACGACCCTGAATGGCGGCTGGTTTTTCTCGATCCGCAAGCCGCGGTCTTCGTGCACGAACCGGCCGGAACGGCTCTTACCGGATCCGGCGCAATCCCTGCCGAGTCCAGGTTCGTGCCTTTTGTCAAGACTCGGATCCCGAAAATCGCGTACCTCGCGAGCCACCCGTTCCTCCGCCAGGACGCCTCCCTGTTTCTGACCGAATATCTGGCCATCCTCGGGACCTTCGGCAAGACCCAGGCTGTCGAAGACCTCGCGAGCGCCGCGCTGCTTCAGAATCCGGACGACCCCCTGCTCTTGCGCCAACGCTGCGCTGCCCGCTTTGTCCGAGGCGATCTCGAGAAAGCGATGGAGGACTGCGCGGCGGCCTATCGATTGAGAGACGACGACGTTGGCATTCTTACCCTCTATGCCCTGGTCCTTGGACAGAAAGGGAACGGAACCGAAGCCCGGCGCCTCCTGGATCGCGCGCGCGAGCTGGCGCCGGAAGATGCTCAGGTGGCCAACGCGGCGTCGGCATTGCGTTAGCTTGCCTAACTGGCAGGAGCCGACGGGGCCGTGCCGCGGTCCACCTCGACCGGCAGCGAGATATCCCCCTGGGCGGCGTTGACCGACTCGCGCAGGGCTTCCAGGCGGCGCAGGTGCTCCTTCTGCGCGGTCACGACCTTGAGCAGCACGTCCGCGACCTGCTCGTTGACGTCCCGGATCATGCGCGGATAGAGGGCGTCGTTCTCGTAGCGCTCCTCCGAGATCGCGTTGCCCAGGTTGGCGTCCGTGCTGCCGACCTGCTCGGCGGCCTCGAGCAGCTCGACCGCCAGCCGGTCCTTCTCCTCGGCCAAAGCTCTCCAATGGCGGGCCAGGTTCGGCAGGCCGTCGCGCTCGGCGCGGCCCGCATAGGCGCGGCAGCGGGCGGCGCTCGCCGCCTCGGCAGTGAAACCTGTTTTCAGGTGCTCCTGGTAGCGCGGGATCCTCGACACGATGTCCTCTCCTCTCGGTTCAGCTAAGATGCCGGCGGTAGTCCACCGGCAAGAGAGCCATTCTATGCAAGTCGAGCCGGGGCTCCAAAGGGGAAACCTTGACCGCCCGGCCGCGTAGTGCCCTTCGGGGGCCTCATCCCGGCCCTCTCGCAGGCTGCCCGTGAACGAACGCCCGACCCGCCGCCGCACGATCCTCCTGACCGCCTTCGCCGTCGCGGTCCTCGCCCTGGGCGCGGTCACGGCGCTCGACCTGGCCTATGTCAGCACCGTCAGCAAGCTCCTGCTCGCCGGCCTCGGCCTGCTGATCTTCCTCTGGCTCGTCTTCCGGGCCTACACCGTCTTCCTCTACAAGGTGGGCCGGCGCCTCGCCTTCTCCTACTTCCTGCTCGGCGTGCTGCCCATCCCCCTGGTCCTCCTGCTCCAGTGTGTGGTCGCCTACATCCTGTCCGGCTTCTTCCTGGGCCACCTCTACCGCGACACCCTCGCCGGCCTCGAAGCCAGCCTCCACACCCAGGCCCGGGAGCGGGCCGCCGTCTACGCCCGGACCGGGCGCGCCCCGGCGGACGACGAGCTCGGCATGGCCTTCGCCTACTACCAGCGCGGCCAGCGGGTGGCCGGCGATCCCCGGGCCCCGAAGACCTGGCCCGCCTGGATGAGGGCTCCCCTGGCCAGCCAGGCAGACGGGATCCGCTTCTTCCAGACGAAGGACGGCGTGGCCCTCGCGGCGGCCGAGGAGCGCGACGGAACCGGCGCCGTGGCGCTCTGGGCCGAGGGCCTCGACGTGGAGATCAGCCGCCGGAGCGGCATGTGGGTGGAGATCCATCGGCCGGACGACCCCAACCTCGTGCAGTTCGAGCTTTTCGGCCGCGAGATCCCGCTGCGCCGCATCCGCACGGACCAGCAGGAGGGCGAGTCGGAGAAATTCTTCAAACAGCTCTCGCGTGGCCAGGGCTGGCGCGACCGGCCCCTCCTCTGGTGGGCCGAGACCTCCGGCCCCCTGCTCGACCTCGGCACCGGCCGGAGGGTCCTCGACCATCTAGCGATCGGCCTGAACGCTACCCCGCAGACCGTCCGCCGCAACCTCTTCCTCAGCTCGGGCGAGGTGGACTCCTCGGTCTGGGTGTCGCTGCTCATCTTCGCCGCGCTCCTGTTCGACGTCTACATCGTGGCCGCCTTCATGGCGGTGTTCATGATCGTCGGCCTGTCGCGGGCGGTGAACCGGATGAGCAAGGCCACGGCCGCGGTGCGCTCCGGCGACTTCGGCGTCCGCATTCCGGTGCGCCGGCGCGACCAGTTGGGCGATCTCCAGCGCTCGTTCAATGAGATGGCCGCCCACCTGGAGTCCTCGGTGGCCGCCGCGGCGCAGAAGGAGGTCCTCGAGCGCGAGCTCCAGATCGCCCGCAACGTGCAGACCAGCCTGATCCCCTCGAACCTGCCGACCGGCGAGGGGGTCGAGTTCGCCACCCTGTTCGAGCCCAGCGCCGCCATCGGCGGCGACTACTTCGACGTGCTCCGCCTGTCGGACACCGAGATCGCGGTGGTCATCGCGGACGTCTCCGGCCACGGCCTCTCCACCGGCCTGCGCATGGCCATGATCAAGGCCGCGCTCCTCATCCTCATCGAGGAGACCCGCGACCCGGACGAGATCCTGCGCCGCCTGGACTCGGTGGTCCGCAACAGCGAGGACCGCACCTTCGTGACCGCCACCCTCGGCATCGTGGACCTCGCCCGGGGCGTCCTGAACCTGACCAACGCCGGCCATCCGCCCACCTACGTGATCCGCGGCCGCCAGGTCCAGGAGGTCCTCCTCCCCAGCTCGCCGCTCGGCGGCCTGGGCCATACCTATGGCCATGCCACCGTCCCGCTGGAGCCCGGGGACCTGGTGGTCTGGCTCTCGGACGGCCTGATCGAAGCGGTCGACGAGACTGGCGAGCCCTTCGGCTACGACGCCGTGATGGATGCCCTGGCCGGAGGCCAGCCGGGCCAGGACGCGACCGACGTCCGCGACCGCCTCCTCGCCGCCATCGGCCAGCACGTGGAAGGCCGGCCGCCGTCGGACGATCGCACCCTGGTCGTGATGCGCTATCGGTCCAGCGGCGCGCTCACCGGCGAGATCCGGCTGTCCGATCTGGCAGCGGTGATGGAAGAGGTGCGGGCTGCGGGACGGTAAGTATGACGAGCCCGCGCCGCCTGAGAACAAAGCGCCCTCCCAGAGCGAGTTCCTGCGCCAGCTTGAGCGGCGGCGGCTGGCGACATCGGCTTCCTGATCGCGTCGCAAGCTCGGCTGGCGCAAGGTAAGCTCCTTTGGCGCAACGTAAGGTGACATTGCGCCAACGTAACCTTCTTTGGCGCAACGTCGGCTTCTTTGGTGCAACGTCGGGAAACTTTGCGCCAGCGCAATCTTCCATGGCGCAATGTAAGGTTCCATGGCGCAACGTAACCTTCTTTGGCGCAAAGTCGGCTCCTTTGGCGCAAGGCAAGGTTACGTTGCGCCAAAGAACGTTGCAACGCGGCAACGTCGCGCCACATTGCGCCATGGAAGCTTACGTTGCGCCAAAGAAGTTTACATTGGCGCAATGTAGATTGATATGGCGCAATGCAACCTTCTTTGGCGCAACGTCACCTTCTATGGCGCAAGGTAAGCCAACCGTGTGAGCGCGAAGCGTCCGAGGCCGGGATTCCCGGCTAGCTGGCGCGACGATTCGGGAGAGAGCCCCGGCTAACCGCTCAAATGTCGGTGATGGCGAGGCCGAGGTTGCCGAAGATCCGGCGGACGTAGTCGCGGGTCTCGCGGTAAGGGGGGACGCCGCCGTAGCGGGCCACCGCGTTCTCGCCCGCGTTGTAGGCGGCGAGGATCTTGGCGAGATCGTTCGGGAACTGGTCCACGAGCCAGCTCAGGTATTGGACTCCCGCCTCCAGATTGTGCTTGGGATCGAAGAGCTGATCCTTGCGCACGCCGAAGCGCTTGGCCGTGGCGGGCATGAGCTGCATCAGGCCGCGGGCGCCCTTGTGAGAGACCGCCTGGACGTTGCCGGCCGACTCCTGGCGGATCAGGGCGGCCACGAGACGCGGGTTGACCTGGTGCTTTTTGGCCGCCTCGTAGATCAGGGCCCCGTAGGGGCCCTCGGGCACGGGCTGCGACTCGTCGAACCGGAGTGGGATCGGCGGCGGCACCACCACCTCGGCCACCACCGGCGCCGGTTCCGGCTCGGGCTCGGGGAGCACCTCGTCGTCCACGATCCGCTCCACCCGATCGATGGGCACCGTGATCCGGCCGCCCCGGAACAGCTCGAGCTGCGCCTGGTCCTCCCCCACGTCGTAGGACTTGACCTTGAGGTAGCGCCCGTCGGTGAGCACCACCAGCTCGGCGCGCGAAGGGGTCAACCCGGCCAGACCGGCGGCCAGGAAGAGCAGGGCGGAAAGAAGGATCCGGCGGTTGTGCGTCATACGTCTCCGTCAGATTCTACGGAAAAGCCAGGGCTTGCGTCTATGTTCCAACCTCCCCGAGGGCCGACAAATTCCTCCCTGGACGTTCCGCGGCCCTCTTCCGTATACTGGACGGCTCCGACCTCGAAGAAAGGGAGACCCCATGACTCTGTGCCGCACAGCGTTGTTGTCAATGCTCCTCGTCTGTCCGGCAGCCCTGCTCGCCCAGGCGCCTCCAACCCTGGCTTTCGAGCCCAACGCCCTGGTGGCGTCGGGCGTCACCCCCAAGGGCAAGGTCGCCTGGTTCGGCGTGGCCCGGGAGCTTGAGGACTACGCGGCCACCCTCGTGCGCCGGGACCAGATCCTGGAGGACGAGGATGGCGACGGCAAGGTCCGGCTGGACATCGGCAAGCCGGTGCCGGCCCAGTCCGTCTGGGTCGCCGTGGACCTGACCAGCGGCGCCTACGCCGTGGCCGTACCCGAGGGCTCCAGAGCTGCCGAGCTGCCCATGCCGGGCCGCAACCCCGGCCGTGGCGGAGCCGGCAAACCTGAATGGGTCGAGGTGAACCGCCGCTTCCTGGAGATCGCCGTGGTCCGCCCCGGTCAGGGGGCCTGGGCCCTGACCGCCGGAGATGGAGGCCGAGCCGACGACGACGGCGCCAGCGACGGCTCCACGAGACCGCGATCGCCGGCGTCAGCTACACCCGCGACGGCAGCTACCTGAGGATGAAGGTCGTCGGCTCGTCGCGGGAGATCGAGTTTCCGGACGGCACCATCCACCAGTTCGACAGCACCGGGAAGCTCACGCAGATCCGCAACCGCTTCAGCGCGAACAGTGTCTCGATCGCCTATACGCAGCCCTGGACGATCAGCGACAACCACGGCCGCGTCCAGAAGATCTACTTCAAGACCCTGCCGCAGGACGGCGGCAATGTGGACGTGGTGGACCGCGTCGAGTTGACAGCGTTCGGCATGGCGCCGGCCACCTATACGTTCGGCTACACGTCCAGCACGATCCTGCGGCCCTGCCCGCACAACGATCCGGAGCTGGACGATTACGCCCAGGTGCAGCTCCTGACGAGCGTCACCCTGCCCGACACCTCCCTCTACTCGATGCCGAGCAGCGACTATGTGATCGACGCCCCCACCAGCGGTCCCGGCTGCAAGACCTCGGGCTCGATCCGCGGCCTCAAGCTGCCGACCCTGGGCAAGATCGCCTGGACCTACATGGACTATGTCTTTCCAAGCCAGTCGAGCAACAAACCGTATCGCCAGTCCCGCACAGGGGTTGCGACGCGCAAGACGCTGGACGGTTCCGGCGCCGTCCTGGGCCAGTGGACCTACTCGACCAGCCTGACGCCGTCGGCCCTCCCGCCCAACCCGGGACCGATCTACGAGCAGATGGTCAATACCGTGACCGATCCGCTGAGCAACCGGCGCGAGCACTACTTCTCGGTCTACGTTACGGGCTCGGGCAGCGCCCCTTGAAACATTTCGACTACGACATCGCCGCCGGCTGGGGCAGCGGCAAGGTGGCCAAGGCAACGCGCTACAACTATCCGCTCTTCGTGGGCGTGCCGCATACGGTGCAGATCCTGGAGACCTACACCTACAACGGCCTCGACGGCCGGGCCTCCAAGCGCGACACGGAGATGACCTATGACGGCACTCCCAAGGAAGCCTTTACCCAGTCGTTCACCTGGACCGTGCTGGGGGACGTGGACACGTTGACCTACCCCGCCTGTATCGTGAACCGTTGCCCGGCGACCACCTCGCGGACCGTGACGAACGGCTATACCAATGGATATCTCACCTCCGTCGCCAGCGGCGGCCTGACCTACGCGACGATCAACTACCATCTGAACCGGATGGTCAATCAGGTCGCGCACGCCAACACCATCACCGATACGTATACCGTCGACGCCTCCGGCATGGCGCGTCCCGGCTCGATCACCTCGACGCTTGGGACCACGATCCGCTGGACGACCGGCGCCTACAGCTACGATGGGGCTGGCGACATCACGAAGATGGGCACCTCCTGGTTCACCTACGACAAGGTGAGCCGCCTGACCACCGGAACCGTCTTCACCGGCACCGCAGGCGGAGGCACCCAGAAGCAGCAGACCTACACCTTCGACGCCTTCGGAAACCTGACCGCAATCGGAGGCTCCCCCGGCCGGAACATAGCTATCGACGCCTCGACCAACCGCCTGGTGACGAGCACCGATCCCGCCACCCTGACCTCCTACGACTCCGCCGGAAACCTGACCGCCTGGAACGGAGCCGCCACCTACGACTACGACGCCTTCAACCAGATGTGGCGCATGAAGTCCGGCTCGGAGGAGTGGCTCTACATCTACACGGCGGACAACGAACGCGTCTGGTCCTTCAAGGTCGGCGCGAACTTCTCACGCTGGACGCTGCGGGATCTCGGGAACAAGGTGCTCCGGGAGTACAACAACAACGCCGGCACGTGGAGCATCGCCGACGACTATCTCTACAGGGGCGCTCTCCTGCTCGCCGGGGAGACCCCGAGCGGGCGGCGCCACTTCCACCTGGACCATCTTGGCACTCCTCGGCTGATCACAGATGCGGCTGGCAGCCAGGTGGCCTACCACGTCTATTATCCCTTTGGTGAAGAGGCGACCGCGTTCAACCAGGATACGGAGCGGATGAAGTTCACGGGTCATGAACGGGATCTGGCGAGCCTGGCTGGGGCTGGGGATGACTTGGATTACATGCATGAGCGGTTCTGCAGCCCTCTTACGAGCCGATTTCTTAATGTTGATCCTCTCGGAGGGGAAATGGCCTCCCCAGGGTCCTGGAATCGGTACGCGCTTGTTCTTGGAAATCCATTGAAACGGGTTGATCCCGATGGATTCGCCGAGGTGGATGTCTGTGCCGAGGGTAAAGATGAAATGAAGTGTGGCGGTACAATTACGGTATCGGCATCGCACGGCACAACAGACAACCCATTCACCGGCCTTGAAGGACTGGAGGAACTAGTAAGCGCCCGAAAAAGCGGGCCGCCAGAAAACGAATTCGCTCGTGCTGTTCTTCTTCGTGCGGCTGACCTCTCGCAAAGACCAGTCGAGATGATGGCACCCGTTGTACTGGCCTTCTCGGCCCCAATGGTAGGCCCAGGCGAAGTGATCACCATAGAAGGTCTCTCCGAGGTTTCCCCACTAGCAGCAGCAAGGAATCTGAAAGAAGCGCTGGCGATCGAGGAGGCTCTCGCCGGGCAAGGTGAGGAGATCATGGAAGGTAAGATAGGCGACCCCAGATTCCCTCCTACTCACTTCGCCAAGATGGAGTATGTTCATCGCGCCCTGGATGGCACCAAGATCACACTTCACTACTGGAAGAATAAGCTGACCAATGTACTCTTTGGATTCAAATTCAAATGAACGAATACATAGATCCGGCGGAAATCGTCTCACCCTCAGAGGCCACAGCCCTGCTGAAACTTGAATTGATAGGCGATTCACATCTGCCAGCCATAGCGGAGAACTTGCTGATCAAAGGCTTTGACACCAAATCCTTGAGGCGCTTGGCAGTTGAAGTGCCACCGAGCAGTGTCAATCTCTTTCGGCTTTTTGAGGAAGCCAATGTTGCCCTCCGCGGAGATCAGTTCTCCACAAAACAAGATGCCGCGTCATGGCTCGTTCTTGACATAGCTTCAAGAATCGTGGAGGGGTCTTTGGAGCCATATCGAGGAGCAAAAATCATATGGATCATTTCTTTAGTGGAAGGGGTTGCTGTGCGGCAAGAAGCTGGTCCGTTCATTTACGCAGCAAGCGAATACGAGGAGCGGCCGGAAGATAGACAATTTTTCGTCGATGCAATCGTTATGCAGGCAAGAAGAATCCTTGAATCATGATCCATCATTCCTAACGCGTAGAACGCCCGGGGCCGCTCCGGGCGGAGCGGCCCCAGGTTCCAGGCTCAGTAGCTGCGGGTGCAGGACCGCGAGCTGCCGTCGCTGCAGTTGAAGAAGCTCAGGTAGCGGCCGAGGGAGCTCGCCCAGACCTGGCAGGTCGGCGCGCCATTGCCGAAGTCGAAGGTCCAGCGGGTGGCGACGACCCTGGTCGGATCGGTCGGGCTGTAGCGGTCGAAAGGCTCGTAGAAGTTGACCCTGCGGTTGTCGCGATGCCACTGGTTGTTGGCCTGGAAGTCCTCGATCCCGCGCAGCAGCGTGCCGCCGTTGTAGGCCGTGAGCGTGAAGACCGACCACCCGGGGTCCGTCTCGTTCATGGTCGGATTGGTGTAGTCGCAGATGTAGGTTGCGCCCGAGGTCGGCTGGTGGACCTGAGCCTGGACAGCCGGGACGGCGATGGCGGCGAGCAGCGCAGCAAGAACGATGTGCTTCATGACTCGATCTCCTTTGCCACCGAGGGTGGCGGTCAGGGGCGGCCGGTTGGCCGCCTCGTTGCGCCACCCTCTCAGGGCAAGGGAGGAGCCACCCCGCAAGTCGTTCTACATCAGCAGCTTGTCACTTTTACCGGTCCCGTTTCCGGGACGCCGGTGCGGATCGCCCGGCGGAGGAGTCCCGAAATCGGGACTGGTCTCTTCCGACTCGCCCAGCCCCAGCTCCTTGAGTTTGCGGTACCAGGTCGTCCGCGAGACACCCAGGATCTCCATGGCGCAGGCGGCGTCGCCTTCCGAGGAGGCCAGGGCCACGGAGAAGGCTTCGCGCTCGGCTCGGCGCACGGTCTCGTCGAGCGTGAGGAGCGGCGGACGCGTGCCCTGCTCGGCCCGGGCCAGGGCGCGGATTCGCTCGGAAAGATGCCGGACGTCGAGCGGATCTCCCGGTTCCAGCAGGAGCGCGGCCTTCGCGATCTCGTTCTGAAGCTCGCGCACGTTGCCCGGCCAGATGTGGCGCACCAGGGCGCCCAGCGCGGTGCGGGTGATGCCGGGGCTCGACAGGCCGTTGCGCTCCAGCTCGCGGTGGAAGAAGCGCGCGGCCAGGCCGGGGATCTCCTCGCGCCTTTCGCGCAGGGGCGGGAGCTTCACCTGGAAGGCCGCCAGCCGGTGGAAGAGATCGCGACGGAAGCCGCCCTCCTCCACCAGTGCCTCCAGGTCGCGGTTCGTGGCCGCCACGAAGCGGACGTCCACCGGCACCGGGTTGCGGCCTCCGACACGGTAGAGGCTGGTGCTCTCCAGGACCCGCAGGACCTTGGCCTGGGTCTCGGGCGCCATGTCGCCGATCTCGTCCAGGAAGACGGTGCCGCCCGCGGCCCGCTCCAGGAGGCCGGGCCGGGCCTCGACCCCGGTTGCCACCCCGCGCTCGATGCCAAACAGCTCGGCCTCCAGGAGGTCCCGCGGCAGCGCCGCGCAGTTGAGCGCCAGGAAGGGTCCCGAGGCCCGGCGCGACCGGGCGTGGAGCCAGCGCGAGAGTACCTCCTTGCCTACGCCGGACTCGCCGAGGATCAGCACCGGCACGTCGCCCCGGGCCACCTTGCCCGCGGCTCGATAGAGGCGCGACATCTCCGCGCCCAGCCCGGCAGGCGGGGGTGCCGAGGGAAGATCCAGATCTTTCGGGCCGGTGGCCGGCGGACGGCGATGGGAGCGCACCGCCAGCATCCCCAGGACGAGACGGAGGAGAGATGTCAGATCCGAAAGGGGCACCGAGGCCGGAGCGCGCAGCCGGATCTTCCAACCGTCGGGGCCCTCGACGTCGAAGCCCGCCGAGGCCTTGGGGAAGAGATCGCTTGTCGAGGCCGCGGCCACCACAACCTCGCCGACCGGGCCATCGCGGAGGATCTCGACCCGGCCCAGGGGCAGCACTTCGACCCAACGCTGCACCAGGGACTGGGCGGTCTCGGCCGGAGTCGAGAGCCCGGAGGCCAGCGCCGGAAGCTCGTCCTCCAGGGTCCCGGAGAGGCGCTCCAGCGGATCGATCCCCACCGTGGAGGGAGCGCGTCGGTTCGCCTGCTCGCACCTGCCACCCTCGTGGGGCGACAGCAGGACCTTCTCGCGCGAGGCGTCGGCCGGATGGAGAGCGGCCTGGACAGGCCCGAAGGAGACGATGGCGAACTGGTCCACCGCCGCCTCGCGGACCGGCCGGCCGGACACCCGGGTGCCGTTCTTGGAGCCGAGGTCGGAGACCACCGCTCCGCCGTCGGCGAGCACCCGGATCGAGGCGTGCCGGCGGGAGACCCCCTGGGGCTCCAGGACGATCTCCGCGTCCGGACCCGAGCCGACCACGTGCTCCCCCTCGGCAAGCGGGAAGCGGCGGACCAGCGCACCGTCGCCGGAGAGCACTTTCAGCACGTAGAGCGGATCGCCGCCGCTCACAGCGAGGACTCCTTCTCCTGAAGCCAACCCTCGGCCTCGCGCCGCATCTCCCGTTCGCTCTCCGTGTAGCCGTCGATCGCCTGGCGGGCCAGCTTGAGCGACCGCTCCTTCCGGCCCGTCTCCCAGAGCGCCCGGGCCAGGTTGTAACGCGTGTTGCTCAGCAGGTCCGGGTCCAGCGCGTTGCTCTCCCGGAGCGCCAGGGCCCGCTCCAGGTAGGGCAGGGCCTCGGCGGCACGTCCCGTGTCGAACAGGGCGCGGCCGATCCCCTGAAGACCATAGGCCAGGTTCGGATGATCGCTCCCGAGCGCCTTCTCGTCGATGGACAGGGCCTGGCGATAGATCGCGAGCGACTCTTCGTACCTCTTCTGGAGCAGCAGGTCCTCCGCGAGGTCGGTCAGCACCAGGGCCACGTTCGGATGATCCTTGCCGTTGATCCGGATGGTGCTTTCGATCACCTCCCGATACCGCCGTTCGGCTTCCGTGTATTCACCGCGATCCTTGTAGACATTGGCGATGTTGTTCAGCACGCCGGCCGCCATGGGATGGTCGGCGCCATAGCACTGTTGAAAAATGGCATGGGCCCGGCGGAAGCTTTCGAGCGCCTGATCGAACCGGCGCAGATCGTGGAATGCGTTGCCCAGGGTGTTGTAGGACTTTGCGAGATCGGGATGGCCGGGGCCGAGCAGCTTTTTCCGGATCGCGAGGCCGCGCTGACTGGCCCGGATGGAAGCCTCGTTCTCGCCAAGCTCGTTATAGAAGACCCCCAGGTTGCTGAGGATCTTCGCGACCTCCGGGTGATCGGGTCCGTAGGCGCGCTCGGCCCGGTCCAGGGCCTGCTTGGACACCTGAGCTGCTTCGGCGAAGCGTCCCTCGGAATAGAGCACGCCGGCACGCTGCCGCAGCAACTCGGCATGGAGCGCGTCGTCGCCGGGCAGGCCGTTGGCGATCGCTCCGGCAAGTCGAGCCCAACGCTCTCCGTCGGCCGGCCGGCCGGCGCTGTAGCTCGTCACCCAGCCCAGCTCCGACGCGGAGCGGGCCGCGACCTCCAGGTGACCCGAAGCCTGGGCAGCCACGAGAGCGTCGAACGTGGTGGTCTCGGCTTTCTCCGTCTGCCCCAGGAGGTCCTGGAGATAGCCCTGCAGGAAGAGAGCCTCGGCCTCCGTCGGTCCGTAATCCACCTTGCGCGCCGCGGCCACCGCCGCCTCCGCCTTGGGCTCGGCCTCCTCCTGCCGGCCCGCGTCGACGCAGGTCTTGACCTCGGCCACGGCGGAGCGGACCTGGTCCACCCGCGCGCGGAGCGCAGGATCGCGGGGCGGCGCCATGCGGGCGGTCAGGGACGCCACGTCGGCGCAGGTGTCGAGCCGGGTGAGGCCCCGGGCCAGGGCCGCCGAGCGCTCCACGACGCCGCCGTCCGCGCGCGAGAAGAGGCCGGTCAGGGCATCCACTTCGTGCAGGCGCTGGTCCAGGCAGAACATGCGCCGGTCGAGCAGGTCCTCGGACTGCTCGCCGCGCACGCGAGTGGCCTCGCAGGTCTCACGGTGCATGGCGGTCCAGTCGCCCGTGTAGCGGTCGAGAATGGACTCGATCCGCTCCAGGGCCACGGGTGCGTAGGCGAGGTGCGTGCCCAGGAAGGCCGTCCGAACAGCCTCCTTCCGCTCTCCATCCCAGATCCCGGCGAGCTTGTGCTCCGCGCCGCGGCAGAGGCGACGGGCATCCCCCAGGGCGCTTCCCCAGGCGAGCAGGCCGCCACCGGCAAGGAGCACCAGGGCCGCGGCGAGCCAGCGGCGGCGGACCGCGCCCGGGTCGCGCGCCAGCTCGCGGAGCAGGTCGTTCATCGAGGGCCAGCGGCGAGCCGGGTCGGCGCTCAGGCCGCGCAGGACGACGTCGCGCAGCCAGGCCGGCACCTTCACATCCTCCCGGGGCGGCCGGACCTCGCCGCGCTCAGCCGCGTCGGCAATCTCCTCCGAGTCCTCGCCCGCGAAAGGCCGCTCGCCATAGAGGGCCTCGTACAGGGCCACGCAGAAGCTGTATTGATCGCTCCTGGCATCGGACGACAGGCCGCGGAGCTGCTCGGGAGCCATGTAGCCGGGCGTGCCGAGGATCATGCCCCAGGAGGTGAGGCCCGGCGATCGATCTCCGGACGTCTCGGCCTCCTCCACCTCCTCGCCTTCGACCGGGCGGGCCAGGCCGAAGTCCGCGACCCGCACCCGGCCGTCCTTTCCGATCAGCACGTTGTCCGGCTTGAAGTCGCGATGCACGAGCCCCGCGGCATGGGCCGCGGCGAGCCCCTGGCCGGCGATCCGGAAGAGATCCAGGATTTCCTTCCACTGTCTCTTCTCTTCTTTGAGCCACTGCCGCAGGGTCCGGCCCTCCACATACTCCATGGCCACGAAGACCTGCTCGCCCACGGCCCCGGCGTCATGGACGGCCACCACGTTCGGATGCGACAGACGTGCGATGGCCTGGGCCTCGCGCAGCAGCCGCGCGCGGGCGGTGGCGGACGCGGCGCGCTCGGGCCGCAACACCTTCAAGGCCACCTTTCTGTCCAGCTCCGGGTCGTACCCGGCATAAACCACTCCCATCCCACCCTCTCCCACCGTGCCGACGATCACATAGCGTCCGACCTGGGCGCCAAGCCCGAGGCGTTCCCCCGGAGCCGCGCTCTCCGTAGGCCACGGGCCTCCAGGCGGAACCAGGTTGACGGTCGCAGTGCTCTGTCCAGGGAGATCGGGATCCGGCATGCCTCACCTCCAGGAACGGCTGTCTGTTCAGGATTGGAAAGAGAGCTTCCCCGAACCCCTATTACGCAGTCCGGCCCGCTTCCCCGCCAAAATGCTTCAGGAGCGCGGATGGAAGCGGTCGTAAAGGGTTTTGATCCGTTCCTGGTGGATGTGCGTGTAGATCTGCGTGGTGGAGATGTCGGCGTGGCCGAGCATGGTCTGCACGGAGCGCAGGTCGGCCCCGTGCTCCAGCAGGTGGGTGGCGAAGCTGTGCCGCAGGACGTGCGGCGAGAGGTCGCGGATGCCCGCCTTCACGCCATAGGCCTTGAGGCCCTTCCAGAAGCCCATGCGGGTCATGGGCTCGCCCCGGAAGTTGACGAACACCGCCTGGTGGCGCCCTTCGGCGAGGCCCGGCCGGACCTCCCGCAGGTAGCGCCGGACCCAGGCCTCGGCCTGCTCCCCCACCGGCACGATGCGCTCCTTGCTTCCCTTGCCGAACGCGACCAGGTAGCCGGCGTCCAGGCGGAGCTGCGGAAGCTGCAGCCCGACCAGCTCGCTCACCCGCAGGCCCGTGGCATAGAGCAGCTCCAGCATGGCCCGGTCCCGCAGGCCGAGCGGCGTGGACACGTCGGGCGCCGCCAGCAGCGCCTCGACCTGGTCCTCGGAGAGCACCTTGGGCAGCGTCTTGAAGAGCTTCGGAGGCTGGAGGTTGACCGCCGGATCGTCGGCGCGCTCCTTGATCTCGATGAGGTGGAGGTAGAAGCCGCGGATGGCGGAGAGCGCGCGGCTGATCGATCGGGGCGAGAGGCCCTGGCGCCGCAGCTCGCGCATGTGGGCGGCGAGCGTCGGCGCGTCGGCCGTCAGCAGGTCGGGGCCGCCCTTGCGCGCCAGGGACTCGCCGAGCCGCATCAGGTCGTTGCGGTAGCCCTCGACCGTATTTTTCGAGAGGCCCCGCTCCACGGCGAGGCTCTCCAGGTAGAGACGCAGCGCCCGGGCCCAGGGGGGCGGCGAAGACCTCACCCCCTGGCCCCCTCTCCCATCTCCCACCCGGCCCCCCGCCGGGAGAGGGGGGACGTAGCTGGGGCGATGCAGCTTGATCCTGGCAAAATGCTGGCAGGCGTTCCCCCTCTCCCGGGGCCGGGAGGGCGGTAGATGGGAGAGGGGGCCAGGGGGTGAGGTCTCACACCGCCTGCTGCCCGGCGTGCGCCTGGCAGATCTCGAGGATCTCCGTCTCCTCCAGCACCCGGTCCGATCCCTTGGCGTGCTGGAAGATCGCCTTGACCAGATCGGGCTGCGCCTCGATCCCGCGCTCCTGGAGCCAGTAGATCACGTTCGACTCGCCGCTCATCGGGCCGACCTCGATGATCTGCCGGCAGCCGATCAGGCTCGCGGGCACCGAGGAATAGACCAGGTCGGCCAGCCAGTCGTCGCCGCGCGCCTTGGCCTTGATGATGGCCGCGGCGTGGACGCCGGTACCGGTCCGGAACGCGTCGCGGCCCACCACCGGATAGTTGTCCGGCAGCGGCACGCCGGTCTTCTCGGCCACCAGCTCGCAGTACTCCCGCAGTTTGGTCAGATCGCGGTCGATCCACCCCAGGAGCTGCATGTTGACCAGCAGGAGGTCGATCGCACAGTTGCCGACCCGCTCGCCGATGCCCACCGCCGTGCCGTGCAGTCGGTCGGCGCCGGCAGCGGCCGCGGACAGGGCGTTGATCACCGACAGGCCGCGGTCGCGATGACCGTGCCAGTCGACCTTCACGTCCTCGCCCGTGGCGTCCACCACCTCGCGGATGAAGCGGATCACGTTCCGGGCGCCGTTCGGGGTGGCATGACCCACCGTGTCGGCCACGCACACGCGGCGCGCGCCGGCCTCGACCGCCTCGGTGTACAGCCGGCGCAGGTCCTCGGGCGCGGCGCGGGTGGTGTCCTCGGTGACGTACATCACCGGCAGCCCCTCCTTCACCGCGAACTCGACGGCCTCGCGGGTCAGGCGGAGCATGCGGTCGAGGGTCCAACCCTCGGCGTACTGGCGGACCGGCGACGAGCCCAGGAAGCAGGAGGCCTCGATTGGAATGCCGGTCTTCTGCATGACCTCCACGATCGGCTCGATGTCCGCGATCACCGTGCGGGCGGCGCAGTTCGGGAAGATCGGCAGCTTCTGATCCGCGATCTCGCGGGCCAGGCGCTCGACGTCCCGCGCCACGTGCGGACCCGCGCCGGGCAGTCCGATGTCGGCCGACTCGATGCCAAGCTCGGCCATGTAGTGGAGCATGCGCAGCTTGTCGTCGATCGAAGGCGAGCGTACGGAAGGCGACTGCAGCCCGTCACGGAGCGTCTCGTCGTCCAGCTCCACCCGCCCGCGGGCGGGGCGCAGGTCCGGCCCTCCGGCTCGGTTCCAGTCATAGATCAGGTCGGACATGCTGGGCTGCATCGAAAAAACCTCCACTCGGCCGAGCCATTATACGGGGCGGAAGCCCGGCAGCATCCCGGGCGCACTTCTACAAGTGCGGGCCGGAGCCAAGCCGGGGACAGGCTTGTCCGCTAGCGGGTCGCGATCTCGCGGCTGACGGCCCGTGCGATCAGGTCGCCGACCTGGGAGGTCGTGAGGGAGCCGCCGAGGTCCTGCGTGGTCTGCCCTTCGTGGAAAGCCCGCGCCATGGCATCCTCCATGGCCTTGGCCGCCGCGGCGTGGCCGAGATAGTCGAGCATGAGAGAGGCCGAGAGGATCGCGCCGGCCGGGTTCGCCTTGCCGGTGCCCGCGTACTTCGGAGCCGAGCCGTGGACCGGCTCGAACATCGACGTCTGGCCGGGATGGAGGTTGGCCGACGCCGCCACGCCCAGGCCGCCCTGGAGCGCCGCCCCGAGGTCCGTGACGATGTCGCCGAACATGTTGTTCGTGACGATCACGTCGAAGCTCTGCGGATTCTTGACCATCTGCATGGTGAGGGCGTCCACGAACAGGTGGCGCGACTCGATCCCGGGATACTCCTTCGCGACGTCGGCGAACACGCGCTGCCACAGGTCGTGGCCATAGCGCATCACGTTCGACTTGTCGCTCATGCACACCTCGCGGCGGCCGTGCTCCACCGCGTAGTCGAACGCGGCGCGGATGATCCGCTCCACCCCCTTGTACGTGTGGATCTCCTCCTGCACCGCGATCTCGTCGGCCGTGCCCTTCTTGAAATTGCCGCCCACGTTCACGTAGGCGCCCTCGGTGTTCTCCCGGAACACCACGAAGTCCACGTCCTTCTCGGTGCGGTCCTTCAGGGGGCAGAGCTTCTCGGAGTACAGCTTGATCGGGCGGAGATTGATATAGAGGTCGAGCCCGAAGCGGATGCCCAGCAGGATGTCGGCGGCGTGCTTCATGTCCGGCACCCGGGGATCCCCGTAGGCGCCGATGAAGATGGCCGAATAGTTCTCGCGGAAATCGTCGAGGGCGCCGGCCGGCAGGGTCTCGCCCGTGGCGAGGTAGCGGTCCGCGTCCCAGTCCAGATGGACAAGCTCCAGGGGCAGGTCCCAGGTCTCGGCGGCAGACTCCAGGACCTTGACCGCCTCCGCGGTCACGTCCTTGCCGGTGCCGTCGCCGGGCAGGACCGCGATGCGTTGGGGTCGGCGGTCTTTCGGATGGACGGATCTCATGCGGCGGATGCTAGCACGAGGCCCGGCGGGCGCGAGGAGGCTCCTCCTGGCGGCTCGCCCGGAGCGCCGCCTTCGCCCGCCATGCCCCGGCCACCCGCCCGGCGGCCGGCTGCGGCATGCCGCGCACCACCGTCACCTCGCGCGGAGACATGGCCTGCTCGAACACGAACGGCAGCTCGGGACAGAGCCAGGCCGAGTGGATCGCCGGCCACTCAAAACCGTTTGCCGGCAGCTTGAAGAGGTCCGGCAGCAGCTCGCTCCCGGACACCTCGGCCCGGAGCGGCCAGGCCGGAGCGTCCGCCTGGCGCACGTCCATCCGCCGGAGCGCGCCGCCCGAGTTCTCGGCGTAGCCCCGCAGACGGACCTGGAAGTAGCTCACCGTCTCCTCCCACGACCCCAGGCGAGGACCCGCGAGAGGTGACGACACGGAGGACCCGTCGCGCCAGGCCCGGATGTCCAGCGACCCGCCGCACTCCACCTTCCAATGCCAGGGCCCGTCCCCGGCGTCGGCCGACGGCCGCGGAAAGTCCAGCCTCGCCGCGAACGCCGGCTGGTGCGAGACCAGCCGCACCCCGGGCGCCATCCAGGCAGGCATCAGCATGCGGCGGAACAGGACCGACGGGACACCGTCGGCATCCAGCACGTAGAAGCGCAGGTTGAACTGCGGGTAGCCGACCCGGAGGATCGGCAGAGCCGAGATGTGGACCGCGTCGTGATGGAACAGGAGAGCCGAGGCGAACACCCAGTCCCGCCCCTCCCAGGAGTGGAGCTGGTAGCGCAGCGGCGGTGCGAGCTCGGGCAGGGCCTCCGCCGGGAGGGCCCAGTTCAGGTACAGACAATCTCGCACGGTCATCCTCAGCTTCATCGGCGTTCGGAGCCCCCCCGGGAAACATAACACGAGCCGGGAAGGAGGCGGCCGGATCGTCTGTTAAAGTGGACGGTCCCACCCGACCCGGACCACGGAGGTCTTCTTCATGCCGCAACGGAAGTCATTGATCCGGCTGGGCTTGGCGCTCGCCCTGGCGCTGCCGGCCGGACTTGCGGCTCAAGCTCATCGCCGTGCCTCCATCGAGGCGCCGATCCGCTTCCTGGCGGACGACCTGCTCGAAGGGCGAGGTCCCGGGGGGCCGCGGCCGGCAAGTAGTCCAAAGAAAATCGGACCAGGCGGCTAAACTTTTCGGCCCGTCCCGTGTCTATAGAGATTGGCATAGCGCCAACGCCTCGCCGGGAGGCACGGAGGGCGGACCTCCTCTTCCGGCCCTTTTTCTATTTGGGAAGCTCGCGGAGGACACGAAAGCCGGTGTCCTTCCAGTTCCGGTCCGAGACGGACTTGCGAGCTGTGGCATTGCAGGTGGCTTCGGCGGACTCCCAGGATCCTCCCCGACGGATGCGCTCTTTCTGAGTGGCATCCGGCGCCTCCACCCACTCCCAGACGTTGCCGACCATGTCATAGAGATCCCAGTCATTGGTCCGGAAGGTGCCGACCGGAGCGAGCCCCTCGTAGCCGTCAGGGCTCTTGCAGTTGCCACTCTGAGAGTTGCCTGTTCCCATTGCGGCATGCTCCCACTCCGCATCAGTTGGAAGACGGTGAACGGTCTTGCCCTCTCGCTCGTTCAGCTTCCGGATGAACTTCAGCGCGTTGGTGTACGAGACACCTGCCGGCAGATCGTCCCCCTCCTCTCCCTTGGGGAGGCTGTTCGCCCCCAGGACCGCCTCCCATTCGCCGCGGCTCACCTCGAACTTCCCGATGCAATAAGGCTTTGAGATTTTCGAACCTGGAGCTGGCTCGATCCATACAAACTCCATGTCCACCGATTTCGGTGTCGGACAGTGGGGTTTCCAGGGTTTCACCTTCAAAATAACAGTCACAGTGAAAACGATCAGCAGCAAGGCCAGGATCAAACGCCAAGAAGGCAGCCAAGTGAATAGCCGGCCATTCTTCGCGCCGAGATACAGGACTGGCATGGCCCAGTCCGCTTCCTTGCCCGCCCCAGCCAGAAACAACTCGTACCGGACCTTCCGCAAGGCCCGATCGATCGGCCGGCCTTTCGCCAAACGCTCGTAGAACCACTGAGAAAAAAGGACCGCGACGTTATCCGGAATCTTGGCCTGCATTGCTAAAACAGCCGGGATCTTCTGGCGAATCAGGTCTTGGGCTACACCCGAGAAGCTATCGCCTTTCTCGAGCGCGCCCTCGCAGGTGTTCAAAACCACCAGGCGGATTGATGGACGATCAGCCAGAAGCACGGCAAACCTCGAGCCCGGATACGGCAAAGCTCCGCCTTTCGGATTTTTGAGAAAGATCACTCCTCCTCCGTCGTCCGGATTGAACCGCCCATGACCGATGAAATGGAGCACGTGGTACGCCTTCCCATCGAGCTTTGCGGCCAGTTCCGTTGGGCTCGGATTGTCGAGGCGTTCAATCTCGACCTTCTTCTTCCGGACCAGCGGTTCAAGAGCGTCCTGGATCTTCTCCCACTCCTCCTTCGCCTTCAGAGGATCGAGCGATTCCGGGATCGAGACGACGACCAGAATACGAAGAGGGCGAGGACCCCAGAGGGAACGCACTGCCTCTGGCTGGCCCTGATACCGGACGATCAGCCGCTCTTTCCTGAGAGCCAGAAAACTCGGCTTGTCGTAGAGGGTCTCGAACGGCCATTCGGACACCTCCGGCGATCCGGCCCGGAAACGCAGGCGGAGGCCTTCCCAGGAACGGAGGCTGCGCTCGGCTCGGGCCAGTAACCCACGAACACGCCCGGAAAAGACAGCGCCGTAGAGCTTTTTTCCGATCTCCTCGGCGCTGCCCC
>DATANP010000492.1:0-11332 GCA_036266195.1 Thermoanaerobaculia bacterium
ACAGCAGGGCCGCCTCGGTCAGAAAGAGGCCGAGGATCTGCCGGCGCTCGACGCCGACCGCCCGCAGCAGGCCGACCTCCTTCGTCCGTTCGGAGACCGAGACCAGCATCACGTTCATGATGCCGATGCCGGCCACGGTCAGCGAGATGGCGGCGATCGCGCCGAGGGCCATGGTGAGGGCGCCGAGGATCTGGGAGAAGGTGGAGATCAGCGCATCCTGGGTAAGGACCGTGATGTCCTCCTCGTCGTCGTGGCGCTCCTTGACTACCTGGACGATCCGCGTCTTGGCCGTGCCGAGGTCGGCCGTGCCGCGCACCTCGACCATGACCCGGAAGAGCGAGCGCCGGTCGAACATCCGCATCGAGGTCGCCACCGGCACGACTACCAGGTCGTCTACGTTGATGCCGAGCTGGGTGCCGCGGCCGGCGAGCACGCCGACCACCCGCATGCGCCAGCTCCCGATGCGCACCACCTGGCCGACCGGCTCTTCGCCGGCCGGGAACAGCTCGCGAGCCACCTTGTCGCCCAGCACGACCACGGGCCGGCCGCGGCCGGACTCGTCCTTCGGCAGGAACTCGCCCTTGGCGAGCTTGAGCTTGCGCAGCTCCAGGAACTCCCGGTTGGTGCCCGCCACGGCCACGTTGCGCCGCCGCGAGCCGTGGGCCACGGCCTCGGTAGCCATGACGAGCGGCGACATCCGGACCACGCCTGGCACCTGGCGGCGGATCGCTTCGGCGTCGTCGAGCGTCAGGTCGTTCGGCACTCCCTGGACCGCGCCCGCGAAGCCCGAGGTCTCGGTCTTGCCCGGCAGGATGATGAGCAGGTTCGAGCCGATGCTCGCGAACTGGGTCGTGACGTAGCGCCGCGCTCCCTCGCCGAGCGCGGTGAGGAGGACGACCGAGGCCACGCCGATCACCATGCCGACCAGCGACAGGCTGGTCCGCAGCCGCTTGCCGAGCAGCGAGCCGAGGGCGAAGCGGAAGAGGTCGGAACCCCTCACCCCCTGGCCCCCTCTCCCATCCCCTCCCGGCCGCCGGGAGAGGGGGGACGCCTGCAGGCGATCTGGCCATGATCCCGCATCGTGATCTCAGAAAGGTTCCCCCTCTCCCGGGTGGGTGGGAGTGCGATGGGAGAGGGGGACAGGGGGTGAGGGGTCATGCCGTGGCCTCGAACAGGTCCGCGATGCTCGCCACCTCCGATCCCTTCACCCGCCGCACGACGTGGCCGTCCACCAGGACGATGATGCGGTCGGCCCGGCGGGCGACGTTCGGGTCGTGGGTGACCACGATCAGCGTGAGCCCCTCTTCGTTGAGGCGGTCGAGGAGGTCGAGGATCTGCCGTCCCGAGGCGGTGTCCAGGTTGCCGGTGGGCTCGTCGGCGAGGAGCACGCGCGGGCCCATGATCGTGGCGCGGGCCAGGGCGACCCGCTGGCGCTCGCCGCCGGACAGCTCATTGGGGCGGTGGCCCATGCGGTCCGCGAGACCCACGGCGGCCAGGGCCTCGGACGTCCGGCGCTTGCGCTCGCCTCGCGTCACCCCGGCGAAGATCATGGGCAGCTCCACGTTCTCGGCCGCGGTGAGCCGGGGCACGAGGTGGAACGACTGGAACACGAAGCCGATCAGGTGGCGGCGCACGTCCGTCAGCTCGTCGTCGGCCAGCTTGCCGACCTCGCGGCCGTCGAGCCAGTAGGTGCCGGCGTCGGGCCGGTCCAGGCAGCCGAGGACGTTGAGGAGCGTGGATTTGCCGGAGCCCGACGGGCCCATGATCGCCACGTGCTCGCCCGTCTCCACGTGCTCGGTGATGTCCACCAGTGCGTGGACCGGCTCATGGCCGAGCAGGTAGGTCCGGGAGACCCCTTCGAGGTGGATCATGACGACGGCTTGGTACCGGCGGGATTCGCCACCGTGACCTCGGCGCCGGCCTTGATCTCGGGCTTGTCGAGCGAGGTGACCACGAGGTCGCCGGGCGCGAGCCCGTCCAGCACCTCGGTCCAATCCCAGTTGCGCAGGCCGGTGCGGACCTTGCGCTCCTCCAGCTTGTCGGTCTTGCCGTCCTTCCGGACCACCAGCACCCGGCCGCCTTCGAGCAGGGCGGGCGTGGGCACGCGGAGCACGTCGGGCCGGACTTCGAGGACCACCTCCACGTCCGCGGACGTGCCGGGCAGGAGTCGGATGTCCCCCGGGTTGTCGAGATCCACCTCGATCTCCACCGTACGGTTCTGCTCCTCGACGTCGAGCACGAACGGGGCGACCCGCCGCACGTGGCCGGCGAAGGAGCGGCCGGGGTAGGCGTCCACCGTGACCCGCACCGGCTGGCCGGCATGGATGCGCGAGGAGTCCACCTCGTCCATGGGCGCGCTGATGTAGATCGAGTCCGGATCGAGGATGTCCATCACCGGCGGGATCGGCATGCCGGGCGGCGAGGGGGTGGTCCACTCGCCAACCTCTACAGAAAGATCGCCGACCACGCCGTCGAAGGGGGCGCGGATCACCGACTGCTGGACCCGCCGCGAGCTGAGATCGACGCCGGCCCGGGCCTGCTCCACGGCGGCGCGGGCGGAACGGCACGAGGCCTCGGCCGTCCGGGTGGCGGTCTGGGCCTGGTCCAGCGCGTCGGTGGAGACGATGCCCTCCTTGGCGAGGCGGGAGAGGCGGGCGAGCTCGCGCTGCGAGCGCTCGACGGCCAGGCAGGACTGCTCGCGCTGGGCCTCCATGGCCTGGAGCTCGCGGCGGGAGAGCGTGACCTGGGCCTCGTTGAGGCTGGCGTCGAGCCGCATGAGGACCTCGCCGGCCTTGACCCGCTCGCCCTCGCGGTGGGTGATCGAGAGGATCCGGCCGCCGGCCTCGGGCGCGAGCTGGGCACGGCGCCGGGCCTTGACCGTGCCGGCGCGGGTGTTGGTCACCGTCTCCTCGACCCGGCCGCGGCCCACGGGCTGGGCCTGTACCTCGATCGGCTTCGGACGGAACACGGTCGCGCGGAGCGCCAGCCCCGCCGCCACCAGGATGACAACGACCAGGAGTCGGATCAGCCATCGCCGCATATCGGCCCGACTCTACCATCGCCCCCGCCGGGCTCCCGCCACCCCGGCGGGTGGTTGACACCCCTTCGGGGGCTTGACCATGATGGGCGCAGCGAGAGGGAGGCGACCATGTTCCGCAACATTCTTGTCCCTGTCGATTTCACCCTGAAGAACGAAGCGGCGCTCAACACCGCCCTGGACCTGGCCCGCGGTATCGGCGGGAATGGCGGACCCGCCAAGGTGACGCTGCTCCACGTGATCGAGACCATCGAGCACGTCGAGTTCGATGAGATGAAGGACTTCTACCGCGGCCTGGAGACCCGGGCCGCGGCCAAGCTCTTCGGCATGGAGGAGCGCTTCAAGGCCGCCGCCGTCCCGGTCTACCACGACATCCTCTATGGCAAGCGGACCGAGGCGATCGTCCGCCACGCCGAGGAGAGGGAGATCGACCTCATCGTCCTCTCCTCCCACAAGGTGGACCGCGACCACCCGGCGCTCAGCGTCGGCACGATCAGCTACCGCATCGCGATCGTGGCGCGGTGCCCCGTGCTGCTGGTCAAGTGACGCCTCTTTCATGGTACCTTCACCTCCTACAACACGTAGTTGAGGAGGCTGGGACCATGACGACACCGGCAGGTGGTACGGGTCCGAAGTCGAACTGGTGGATGTACCACGGCGATCCCGGGCACACCGGGTTCGTCGCCTCGGGAAGCACGATCTCGACGGCCAACGTCAAGCAGCTCCAACTGTTGCACCAACTCCAGCTCGGCGGACCGGTGGTCTCGGTCCCGGCGATCGTCGATGGCTACATCTACGTCGGCCTCGCCAACAGCCACGAGACGGAAAGCTCCAACGGCGGGGCGCTGTTCAAGATCGACATCGCGAGCGGCGCCATCGCGGCCAAGTTCCTCTGGAACCTGGGGAACGACTTGCCGGACGGCCACGGCTTCACCGGCATGGGCTGCACGCCGTGCGTGGTGAACGGCAAGGTCTACTTCAGCGCCTTCAACGGCAAGGTCTACTGCCTGAACGCGAGCGACCTGACCCAGGTCTGGGTCCTCGACCTGCGCCACCAGGACCTCGCGAAGAACCAGCCGGTCACCAACGTCCTCGGGACCTCGGAGAAGCCGGTCGGCAGCCAGATCTACTCGCCTCCCGCCGGCTGGTCCTCGCCGGTCTACGCCGACGGCAAGATCTACGTCGGCATCGGCGAAGGCGAGAACCCCTACCTCTACAGCTTCCTCTTTGCGATCGACGCCGAAAGCGGCCGGGTGGCCTGGGTCTACTGCACCTGCCAGTTCGAGAAGGGGCGGGACAACCTGCCGAATGAGCTGCCCAAGTCGGTGGTCTATCCGGTCGCCGATCCGCCGGGCTTCACGGTCTTCGACGGCGAGCCGATCGTCCGCGGCTGCTCGCCGTGGTCCTCGATCGCCTACGACGAGGTCCTCGGCCGGATCTTCGTGGGCATGGGCAACGCCGTGCCCGACGGCGCGCTGCCCTCCGCCGGCTACTCGAACGGGGTGATCTCGCTCGCCGCCGCGGATGGCCGCTTCGCCGGCTTCTTCCAGGTGCCGGCGGCGAGCAACTACCGGCCGTCGGACAACGACATCGACGTCGGCGCGTCGCCCACGATCTTCCGCCGCGCCGGGGTCGACAACCAGTGGCCGGGCACCAATCCGACGACCGACCTGGTCATCCTCGGCTTCGGCTGCAAGAACGGCTCGTACTTCCTGCTCAACGCGGCGAGCATGCAACTCATCAGCTGGCGCCAGCTCCTGCCGTACTACGACAACGGGCTCCAGATCCCGACCGTCGATCCGCACCAGGGCACGACCCAGGAGGCGCGCGACCTGCCGGGCGTGCACGAGCCGCTCAACCCGCGGGTCACCAACGCCGAGTCCAACGCCACGCTCGGCGAGTGCTACCACGGCACCTACAGTTGCGCCGCCATCTCGCCCGGCTCGGGGCCGGGCCAGGCGCGGCTGTTCATCGGCATGGGCGGCGCCGACTACAACTTCGTGGCCTCGGGCATCGACTTCAACTCCACGCCGTTCATGCGCGCCATCGACTGGAACACCATGGCCGACGTCTGGCCGTTCGACGACAACGACCCGAAGCGCTACGCCAACGCCATGCCGCCCATGTACACCAACCCCGGCGAGTGCGGCTTGAGCTCGCCCGCGGTGGTCAACGACATCGTCTTCTGCACCACCTCCAAGGTGACGATCTACGCCTTCAACACCGTGGACGGCACCTGCCTGTGGCAGTACGACCTCGGCGCCCAGACCGAGGGCTACACCGGCGGCTACGGCTTCAGCATGGGGCCAGCCGTATGGGGCGACTACGTGGTCGCGGGTGCGCTCGTCATGGGGCTCGACGGCGGCACCCTTGCCATCTTCGGATTCAAGAGTGGAGGCTAGAGCCATGGCGACCGTTTCGTTCGAGAACGACCTCGCGCCGCTCCTCAAGCAGTTCCGCGGCAACATGATCTGGCGCTTCGACCTGACGTCCTACGACGACGTCAAGACCAACTTCGACGCGATCTTCGGCCGCATCGAGAAGAAGGGCATGCCGCCGCCGCCCTATCCACCGCTGACCGACGAACAGATCGCCATGTTCAAGGCCTGGCAAGAGCAGGGTTTCCCACGCTAAGGAGGGACCGTCCATGATCCGTTTGAAGAGATCCCATGCCTGGCTCGCACTCCTGGGGATCGGCGCCGTCGTGTGGATGGCGCAGGCTCCGGCCTCCACGCCTCCATCTCCGCCCGCGCCGAGCTTCAGCGGCAACATCCCGCTCGACGTCACCATCCCGGACGGGGTGACCACGCCGGAGCAGGCGCGGCCGTTCTTCGACACCTTCTCCTGGCAGTCCTTCGTGGCGCTCAACTGGCCCGCCGCGCCGTCGCCGCGTGGCACGCCGAACCAGCCGAACAATCCCTCCATCTTCATCGGCAACAAGTCCGGCGGCCAGCCCGTGGTCTGGGGCACCTACAAGGAAGAGTTCGAGCTCTTCGACCAGGGCCGCAACCGGCCGACCGCCTGGAACGATCCCTCGATCGCGGTCAACCCCTGCGGCGGCAACCAGCTCGCCCCGGGCCAGAAGGTGTTCGTCCGCTACAGCAAGGGCGATAGCGTGGTGGAGATCGACAACCAGGCGTTCTCCTACCCCCTGATCGACCAGAACCTCAATTACGCGGTCTACGAGGTCCGTTTCAACGAGACCCAGTACAACTTCGTCCGCGGCGCCGACAACAATCCCTCCTCCTGGCTCTACCTGGTCCAGAACCTGGCCGGCAAGGAGCCGATCCAGATGCCGGCGAGCAGCCCGCCGTCGACCCAGGGCGCGATCATGCTCAAGGCCGCCTGGAGGGTTCTGGGCCCCAAGGACAATGTGACCCGCTTCTACTCGGTGAGCTCCCTGGTGCTCGACCCCGACACCAAGAAGTGCACCACCCAGCAGGTGGGCCTGGTCGGCTTCCATATCGCCCAGAAGCTCAAGACCTTCCCGGAGTGGATCTGGAGCACCTTCGAGCAGGTGGACAACGTGCCCGGACAGACCGCCGGCCCCTACTCGTTCAACAACGGCACGAACAACCCGGCAACCATCGGCGGTTATGCGAACCGACCGCCGGCCATGGCGCCGCAGCTCCAGCCGGTCAGCCAGCGCAAGCCCGTCCAGGTCACCCGCTTCAACCCGATCCCGGACAGCACGGCGGCGATCAACGCCACCTGGCAGAAGGCGCTGAACGGCACGGTCTGGAACTACTACCAGCTCGTCATGACCCAGTGGCCGAGCGACCCGAGCAACTTCAAGACGCGCGAGGACGGCGGCATCTACCCGCAGAACGCCGGCGCCGCCTTCCCGGCCAACGGTGTGACCAATTCGGTGATGGAGACCTACTTCCAGTCGCCGAGCGACGCCGCCGGCGCGGGCGGCAACAGTTGCATGAGCTGTCACTACGGAGCCGACCAGGCCGACTTCAGTTGGACCCTGCTGCGCGGCGCGCACTGAGGAGAGAGAGACGATGACGCAGCCTGCGAACGCCCCGACCGGCTGGTGGATGCACCATGGCGACCCAGAGCACTCCGGGTACGTGAGCGACAGCCCGATCAACAGCTCGAACGCCTCGCAGCTCAAGGTCTTCAAGGAGCTTCAGCTCGGCGGCCCCGTGCTCTCGACCCCCGCCGTGACGGACGGTTTCGTCTACGTCGGGACCGCCAACGCGCACGACGCGGTGGACTCGAACGGCGGCTCGCTCTACAAGATCGAGCTGGCCACCGGCGCCATCGCCGCCACCTACAACTGGGACATCCCGTCCGAGGAGCGCGACTCTCACGGCTTCTGCGGCATGGGCTGCACCCCGGCCGTGATCGGGGGCAAGGTCTACTTCGTGGCCTTCAACGCCAAGCTCTACTGCCTCGACCAGCAGACCCTGAAAGAAATCTGGGTCACCGACCTGCGCTACGCGGACAAGGACCACAACCAGCCGGTGACGAACACGGCCGGCATGTCCAGCGGCTATCCGCCGGTCGCGGGCTGGTCCTCGCCGGTCGTCGTGAACAACCGCGTGTACACCGGCATCGGCGAGGGCGAGAACCCGAGCGCCTACACCTTCGTCTACTGCCTGGACGCGGACACCGGCAAGGTGATCTGGCTCTACTGCACCAACCAGTTCGTGGATGGGATCGACAACGAGCCGAACATGATTCCGGAGCCGGCCGTGGGCGCGACGTTGCCCGGCTTCACCTCGGTGGCCCCGCCGCCCATCACCCTGGGCTGCTCGGTCTGGGGCGGCATCGCCTACGACTCGGGTTTGGACCGGCTCTACTGCCCGACCGGCAACCCATCGCCGGACGGCATGCTGCCGTGCATCGGCTACTCGAACGGCCTGCTGGCGCTCGACGCCTCGACTGGCGCCTTCGTGGGCTTCGTCCAGTTCCCGCCCGAGAGCAGCTACCGGCCGACGGATATTGATGTGGATGTCGGCGGCTCGCCCACCCTGTTCACGAACGGGCAGGGGCGCCGGCTTGTGGCCCTCGGCTGCAAGAACGGCGGCTTCATGATCCTGGACGCGAAGACCCTGGAGATCGTGACGTGGCGCCAGATCCTGCCCGACGCCTCGCCGACCCCTCCGAACAACCAGTTCCCGGCCGTGGACCCGCATCCGCCCGCCTGGCAGCAGAACCAGATGAACCCGCAGGTGACCAACCAGACCTCGAACAACCTGAACAACACGGGCGAGAACTGGACCGGCACCTACAGCACGGCCGCGGTCCATCCGGGCCTCGGCCGGCTCTTCCTGGGCATCGGCGGCAAGAACTACGGCATGGCCTCGCCGGGCATCGACACCGACACCACGCCGTTCCTCCGCGCCATGGACTGGGGCACGCTCAAGGATGCCTGGCCCATGGACAACGGCACGCCGCCGCGCTACGTCAACGGCCGGCCGCCGTTCTACGCCAACGCCACCGAGTCGGGCCTGGCGCTGGCGGCCGTGGTCAACGACGTGGTCCTGATGTCGACCACGAACATCAGCGTCTACGCCTTCTCGGCCAAGGACGGCACGCTGCTCTGGCAGGACCAGCTCGGCTCGGAGACCGGCGGCTTCAACGGCGGCTACGGCTACTGCATGGGGCCGGCCGTGTGGAAGGAGTACGTGGTAGCCGGGGCCCTGGTCTACGGCCGCGACGGCGGCATCCTTCGGATCTACAAGCTCCAGGGGTGACGTTGTGACGGCGGTCTTCCTCCTGGGGCTGCTCGTCGGCCTCGACAACCTCCAGGTCGGCGCGGGCCTGGGCCTGGTCCGCATGACCGCGGCCCGGCGCTGGGCCTTCGCCGGCCTGTTTGCCCTGTGCGAGACCGTCATGCCGCTCGTCGGCCTGGCGCTCGGCCAGCAGGCCCGGGCCCGCGCCGGAGCCTGGGCGGACGGTATCGGCATCGCCGTGCTGGCGCTCTGCGGGATCCTGATCGTCGTCTTCGCGCTGCATGGAGAAGAGGAGAGCCTGGCCGAGAGCCGCCTCGCCCTGGCCGGCCTGCCGCTGTCGCTCTCGTTCGACAACCTCGCGGCCGGGGTCGGCCTCGGATCGCTGGGCTTTCCGGTGGTCGCCTCGGCCCTGATCCTTGGGCTCGTCAGCGGCTCGCTCTGCGCCGTGGGGCTGTTCGCCGGAGCGCAGCTCCGCCGCTGGGTGCCGAAGCGTGCCGAGCTCTGGAGTGGCGTCTACCTGCTGACCCTCGCCGCGATCCGGCTCCTGGAGATCCGATGAAGCTGGTCGCGAGCGGGCTCGACTTTCCGACCAGTCTGGCGTTCGACGCTGATGGCACCCCCTGGGTCGCCGAGTCCGGCCTTCCCTTCGCCGGTCTGGCGCCGAACGGCCGCGTCCGGAAGATCGTGGAGGGCCGCGCGGAGACCCTGCTCGGAGACCTGAAGTGGCCGGTCAACGGCCTCGCCTTCCACGACGGCCTCTTCTATATCGCCGAGGGTGGCTACCCGGGCCGGATCAGCCGCTGGAGGCCGGGGGGAGACCGGGAAACGGTCCTCGACGGCATGCCGGGCCTTGGCAATTACCACACGAACATGGCGGTCGTGGGGCCGGACGGCTGGCTCTACTTCTCCCAGGGTGCGCTGACCAACAGCGGCGTGATCGGCCTCGACGCCTACGAGCTGGGCTGGCTCAAGCGCCTGCCGCACAACCACGACGTGCCCGGGTACGACGTGGTGCTGGCCGGCCTCAACCTGGAGAGCGACAACCCCCTGGGCACGAACGGCCATCGCCGGGTGAAGACCGGAGCGTTCGCGCCCTTCGGGGTCGAGACGGAGCCGGGGAAGCGGATCGAGGGCCGGGTTCCCTGCACGGCCTCGGTGATGCGCTGTCGTCCGGACGGCTCGGGCCTGGAGCTGGTGGCCTGGGGCCTGCGCAACGCCTACGGCCTCCTCTTCCTGCCCGATGGTCGCCTGATCGCCACGGACCAGGGCGCCGACGACCGGGGAAGCCGTCCGATCGGCCAGGCGCCGGACCTGCTCTTCGAGGTCAGGCCCGGGGCCTGGTACGGCTGGCCGGACTACGTCGGCGGCGCGCCGGTGACCGATCCGCGGTTCCGGCCGATGCGCGGGCCGCAGCCCGGCTTCGTCCTGGCGAACCATGCCGAGTTGCCGCCGGCGGAGAAGCCGCTCCTCGAATTCGCGGTCAACGCCGCGGCCACCAAGATGGACGTGCTGCCCTCGGGGCAGATCCTGGTGGCCCTCTTTGGAGACGAGCGGCCGATGACGGGCCCGCCGGGCCCGAAGGTCGGCCGTTCGGTGGCCCGGATCGATCCCGCGGACTGGTCGATCCATGGGACTGGAGCCGGTCCGTTCCGCCGTCCGATCGACGTGCGGGTGCATCCGTCGGAAAACGCGGTCTACGTCCTGGACTTCGGAGAGTTCGAGATGGGCCCAGGCGGGGTGGAGGCGCAGGCCGGCACCGGCGCGCTCTGGAAGCTGCCGCTGGAATCCTTCTGAGGAGAGACAGATGAGACAAACCCCACAGTTCCGCGCCAAGTCGGCGTCCGCGGGCCAGCCTCGGACGGCCCGCGCCGTGTCCACCGCGGGCGCCCCGGCGTCGGTCTCGTTCGCGAAAGACATCATGCCGCTCTTCAAGCAGTTCCAGGGGCCGATGATGTGGCGCCTCGACCTGACCAGCTACGACGCGGTCAAGGCCAACGCCGACACCATCTACACCCAGATCTCGACCCAGAGCATGCCGCCGCCGCCTTTCCAGCCGCTCAAGGACGAGCAGATCGCCCTGTTCAAGGTGTGGATGGATTCGGGATTCCCGCCGTGAGGGGTGAGCGGCGAGCCGCCGACTCCAGGGAAAGGGTCTTTCCCTCGATCCGGCAAGCCGCCGACTCCAGGGAAAGGATCTTTCCCCCGATCCGGCAAGGCGCCGACTGCGGGGAAAGAGTCTTTCCCCCGATCCGGCAAGCCGCCGACTCCAGGGAAAGGGTCTTTCCCCCGATCCGGCAAGGCACCGACTGCGGGGAAAGAGGCTTTCCCTCGATCCGGCAAGCCGCCGGCTGCGGGGAAAGAGGCTTTCCCCGGAGCTCTATTCTTCGGGAGAGGAGCCCTTCGAACGCCGGCCGCGTGCTCGGACGGGGCGGATGTCGTAGGCAGTGAGGGCCTCGTTTGTGTCGCCGAGGTGGACCTTGAGGCCCACGCGGAGCATGTTGTGCACGATCCTTCCTTTTTCGAGGATCTGCTGGAGCTCGCGAGTGGCAGCCTGTTTGGCGGCGTCGTGGGCGTCGCGTTCGAGAACGAGCTCGTAGGCGCGGCGGTA
>DATANP010000493.1:0-2373 GCA_036266195.1 Thermoanaerobaculia bacterium
ATCGAAAGGACAGACAGTCATGACAACGCAAGCAGCGAGAGCGACGGCACCAGAAGTGGACCAGACCGTCGAGAGGAAGATCCAGCAGCTGCGGGAGCTTTACGCCGACGCGCCGGAGTTGGGCAGGGTCGCGTTGGAGAACGGGCTCTCCGATCTCGAACGAGAGCTGGCCGCAGCGACGAGGGCAGATAGCGCCGGCCGGGTCGGCGCTCGTCAGGGCAGGGTCTCGGAGTTCACCTTGATCCTTCCGTTCGCCGACGGTGGAGCCGCACGGCTTCGCGGTCTGCTGCAGCTGCTCCAAGGCAACTTCCAGCTCGCGGACCGCGTCGGCACCGTCCACGATATGCGGTTCGTGTTCCTGGACAACGACACCAAGCTGCTCTTCGCCACCGCCTACGACGGCGAGTGGGACCCCTATATCGAAGACTTCGCGACGAAGATTCCCAATGCCCTGGATTTGCTGCTCTGCAATTGCAAGGGGTTCCCGGGGATCCGCAGCCCGCAGGTGAAAGACTGGCTCGCCAGCCACCAGATCGCGGCAGAAAGCTGGTACGTCGGGAGCCCCGATCTGACCGTGGCGGAGACCCGACGCCTCGAGCGCGTGGGTCACGCGCTGGACGAAGTCCTGGACAAGATCAGCGACTAGCCCAGCGGCCGGGACAGTCTGTGCGGCGTGGCCGCGCCAGTGCCGCGAGGCTGTCCCGGTCAGCAGGCTCGTCCGTTCCTCTGAGGAGAATGCCATGCAACTCGTCGATCGCCTTGGAGGCGAGCTTCCGCGCGGTGCCGTCACCGTGGAGCTCGACGACATCCAGGCCACGGTGCTGCGGTATCGGCCCGAGCCGTACTACGGCACGCACGTCATGCTGCATGTGGAGGACGCCCAGGCCGGCCGCGAATTCGTGCAGAGACTGACACCCCATATCGATTCCGCCGCCGAGTGGTGGCAGGCCGGCGAGGCCTGGATCTCAGTGGCCATCACCTACACCGGGCTGGTGGCCCTGGGCCTGCCAGAGGATTCGCTGCGGTCCTTCCCCGAGGCATTCCGTGTGGGGATGGCCGCACGCGCGGACAAGTTGGGTGACTACGGGCTGAACAATCCACAGAACTGGGAGAAGCCCTTCGGGATCGGGGAGATCCACATAGGGGTCAGCGTGTTCAGTGACTCCGAACAGGCCTGGCGCGACGCGATGCACACGGCACAGCAGCAATATGAGGGGTTCGCCGGGGTCGCCGTACTGCTGACGCAGGACTTCGGCGCCCAGCCGGGGGATCTCAACCCGCTGGGCTACCGGGACTCGATTGGTCAGCCCGCCATCGAGGGCAGTGGCGTCGACCCGTTGCCCGGCCAGGGGCGACCCATCAGAGCCGGTGAATTCATCCTCGGATATCCCGGCGAGGCGGGTGTGCCGCTGCCGATGCCCCGCCCGGAGGTGCTGGGACGAAACAGCACGTTCGTCGGGCTGCGCAAGTACCAGTCCCGTGTCGGGACGTTCAACCGGTTCCTACGCGAGCACGCCCGGAGCGAGCAGGAGCGGGAGCTGCTCGCGGCGAAGCTGGTGGGCCGCTGGCGCAGCGGCGCGCCCTTGACGCTCGCCCCCACCCAGGACGACGCGGCGCTCGGCGCGGACCCTCGGCGCAACAACGACTTCACCTATGCCGACGATCCGCACGGCCACCAGGTACCACTTGGCTCGCACATGCGGCGGATGAACCCGCGCGACACCACCATGGCGCAGCTCGCCGACGTGAACCTCCACCGCATCATCCGACGCAGCACGACCTTCGGGGCGCCGTACGACCCCGACGCGACCTCCGAACACGACGACGACGTCGCCCGCGGAATTCACTTCATATTTATCAGCGCCAAGGCAATGGCCACGATGGAGTTCCTACAACAGGAATGGATCAACAACGGCAACTTCATGGACCTGGGTGACGAACGCGATCCGAACATCGGGCTACAGGAGGACGGGGCGACGTTCACCATCCCGGAGCACCCCGTCAGGCGGCGCATCCACGGCATCCAGACATTCAACGTGCTACGCGGCGGCGAGTACTTCTTCATGCCCTCCCTATCGGCCTTGAGATGGATCGGGAGCCTTCGTCCGCCGAGCGGACCGCGCTGATAAGGAACCGAACCCATCAGCGGCGGTGTGAGGCGCCGTTGTCCGAGCGAAGCCAGTTGCACACTGTGCTGACGCAGGGCCGGTCCCGAGGAACTTCCCGGGTTCGCCGAGGCGCGAGATGAGCGAGCTTGGTCGTAGTGGCATCAACGCCGATGCCACGGCAACAGGTAAGGGATTTTCAGGGATCTACGGGAGGCAGGCATGGGCACGATCACGACCACCGACGGCACGGAGATCTTTTATAAGG
>DATANP010000494.1:0-13988 GCA_036266195.1 Thermoanaerobaculia bacterium
CACGTACCTTGCCGAGAGATTCCGCATGACCCTCACGGGCATGAAGAAGCATGTCGGAGTGCTGGAGCAGGCGGGGCTCGTCACCACGGAGAAGGTCGGGCGCGTGCGGACCTGCAAGCTCGGCCCGCGCCAACTGGAGGAAGAGACGGCATGGCTCGAGAGGTACCGCCAGCTCTGGGATTCACGCTTCGCCGAGTTGGACAAGGTTGTCGAGGAACTGAAACGAAAGGAGAAAATCGATGGACGCAAGAAGAGAGAGTGAGGCTACACCGATGAAGAACCGCACGACTGTGGAACGGAAGTCCGAGCGTGAGCTCGTCGTCACGCGAACTTTCAACGCTCCGGCGCGCATCGTGTTCGAGGCGTGGACCAAGCCCGAGTTGTTCAAGCAGTGGTGGGTGCCGAAGTCGATGGACATGTTCCTGCGTTCCTGCGAGATGGATGTTCGTGTCGGGGGCAGGTACCGTTTGGTGTTCGGCCACGATGCCTCAAACCCTGCCGAGTTCTTCGGTAGGTATATCGAAGTGACACCGTACTCGCGCCTCGTCTGGACCAATGACGAAGGTGGTGACGATGGGCCCGTCACCACGGTGACCTTCGAGGAAAAAGATGGCAAGACGCTGCTGGTCATGCACGAGCTCTATCCTTCGAAGGAAGCTCTCGACGCGGCCGGCACCGGGGCGGCGGATATGATGGGCGAGACGTTCATGCAACTGGACGAGCTTCTCGTCGCCCTGGGCGCGAGTTAGGGACGGTCATGAAGTCGTCGATCTCGCGGTCGGCCACCTGGCTCATTCGTCCAGCCAAAAGAATCGCCTGGCATTTCTTGGCGGGGCCAGGGCACCGAGCCCGCTCGCGACACTGAACACTTTAGTTTCAGCGCAAGGAACGAGCCATCAGAAGTGTCAGGCGCCCTGTAACAACGCAGGCGGGCGCACGTGATGTCTCTGTCCACCGGCAGGGAACGATTCGGGAACTGGCAAACGCACCGTTGAGGACACATGGAATTACAGATCAGGAATGTTTCCAAGACCTACGCCAACAGTGTCCATGCTCTGAAAGACGTCACGCTGACCATTCCCCAGGGTATGTTCGGACTGCTCGGCCGAAACGGCGCGGGCAAGTCCACGCTGATGCGGATCCTCGCGACGCTGCAGGAGCCGGACGAGGGATCGGTCCGCCTCGGCAGCATCGACTTGATCCGGGACAAGGAGAAGATCCGACAGACGCTCGGCTATCTGCCGCAGTCGTTCGGCTTCCACCCGAGGGTGAGCGCGGAACGGCTGCTCGAGCATTTTGCGGTGCTCAAGGGGCTCGTCGAGCCGGGGGTGAGGCGCGACGTCGTCGAGTCGCTGCTCCGCCGGACGAACCTGTGGGAGGTGCGCAAGCAGCGGGTCGGCACCTTCTCCGGCGGCATGCGGCAGCGCCTGGGCGTCGCGGTCGCGCTGCTGGGCGACCCGAAGCTGATCATCGTCGACGAGCCGACGGCGGGCCTGGACCCGGAGGAGCGCGTCCGCTTCCTGAACCTGCTGAGCGAGATCGGCGAGGCCAGCGCTGTCATCCTCTCGACGCACATCGTCGAGGACGTCGAGGAGCTGTGCAACCGCCTCGCGATCATCGACCGGGGCGAGATCCTGCTCGAAGCGGAGCCGGCGCGCGCAATCGACCAGCTACGGAGCCGGATCTGGCGCCGGACCGTGAGCCGGCACGAATTGCCAGCGCTCGAGCGGGAGCTGCCGGTGATCTCCACCAAGCTGATGGCGGGGCGGACGATCGCGCACGTCTACTCCGACGGATCACCGGGTGCGGAGTTCGAAGCCGTCGAGCCGGACCTGAAGGACGTGTACTTCAGCGTCATGGCGGGGCACCACGGGCGGCGGATGGGAGCGGACGCGGAGATCGCATCGTGAGGCTTCGCGAAGTCTTCCGATACGAGCTCGGGTACCGCCTTCGCAGCCCCTCTACCTGGGCCTACGCGGCGTTCCTGTTCCTCGTCATGGGCTGGGGCCTCGTCGCCACCGCCGAGGGCAGCGCTCCGGTCCATGTCAACGCGCCGCAACAGGTCGCCCAGGGCACCATGTTCGGTGGACTGTTCGGGCTGCTGGTCTCGGCGGCACTCTTCGGCCAAGCGGCGATCCGCGACGTCGCGGCCGGGATGGATCCGCTCCTCTACACCACACGCCTTCGGAAGGCTGAATACCTCGGCGGCCGTTTCCTCGCGGCCCTGGCGATCAACGCCATCGTGGTCCTCGCGATCCCGCTCGGATTCTGGGTCGCGACGGTGACGCCGCTCGTCGAGGCGGAAGCGCTCGGCCCCAACCGTCTCGCCACGTACCTGCAGTCGTTGCTGCTCTTTCTGCTGCCCAACCTCGTGCTGGTCGGCGCGATCCTGTTCACGATCGGGTCGGTGGCCCGGCGGGCGATTCCGGTCTACCTCGGCGCGGCCGGCGTCTTCATCGGATACGTGGCCGTCACCGACGACTGGAGCCGTATCGAGAGCCCCATGCTATCGGCGCTGGGAGACCCGCTCGGGATCAACGCGCTGATGGCGATGAGCCGCTACTGGACGCCTTCGGAGCTGAACACTCGGCTCATCGGCTTCCCGGCGATGCTGGTGTGGAACCGCGTGCTCTGGCTTACGGTCGCCGTGGGGTTGCTGGCCGTGCTCCACCGCCGGTTCCGGTTCGCGCATGCGGATGAGGGAGGCCGCCGGCGCAAGGACTCGAAAGCCGTGATCGACACGCCGCTGGAATGGCGCGGTCCGATGGACGTTCCACAAGTCGCGGGAGTCTTCGCGCTCCGCACCCGGGTGCGGCAGACGCTCGACGTCGCGCGTCAGTCGCTGGCGGAGGTGATGTCGGGCCGCGCGTTCCAGGTGGCGTGGGTCGGGGCCATCGGCCTCGTCCTGCTCTGGGGCTGGAACGCGGCGGACACGGCGTTCGACACGCCCACCTGGCCGGTCACGCATCTCGTGGTCTCGACGGTCCTGCACGACCGGAGCGTGCTCATCCCCTGGCTGGTGATCGCCGTCTACGCGGGCGAGCTGGTGTGGAAGGACCGTGAAGTCGGGGCGGCCGAGATCGCCGACGCCGTGCCGGTGCCGACCGGCATCGCGCTGCTCGGCCGCTTTCTGGCCCTCGTCGCCATCATCGTGGCGTTCCACACTGCGTTCCTGGTCGGCGGCCTTCTGCTCCAGACGCTGCAGGGCTATACCAACTTCGAGCTCGGCCTGTACGTCCGCGTCCTTTTCGGGCTCTACCTCGCCGCCAACGTGCTCCTCGCCGCACTCGCGATGACGATCCACGTGCTCGTGAACCAGAAGTACGTCGGCCAGATCCTCGTGCTGATGGCGTGCCTGCTCAGCATCTTCGCCGATCGCCTGGGACTTCCGTACCTGGCGGTCTACAACAGCGGCCCTGGCTGGACGTACTCGGACATGAACGGCTTCGGCCCGTTCCTCCGTCCGTACGTGTGGTTCAAGCTTTACTGGGCGGCATGGGCGCTGCTGCTCGGAGTGGTCACGGTCCTGTTCTGGGTGCGCGGGCGGGAGCGCGGGGTGCGACGCCGTATCGCTCGGGCGCGCGCGCGGTTCCGCGGCCCGGCCGCGTGGATGGCGGGCGTTGCGACCGCGTCGATCCTCGCGCTGGGCGGATTCGTCTTCTACAACACGAAGGTGTCGAACGATGACCCCGCGCCGAACGAGGCTGGACGGCCGCAGGCCGAATACGAGCGGCGATACGGGCGGTTCGAGGACGCGCCGCAGCCGGTCATCACCACGGCGGACCTGCGCCTGGAGATCTACCCCGACGAGCCGGCCGTCGACGTGCGCGGCAGGTATCGACTGGTGAACCGCGCCGGGGTGGCGATCGACTCGGTTCACGTAGTTCTCAACAGGGATGTCGAGGTACGGTCGATTTCGCTCGACCGCCCGGCCAGGCCGGTGGTCGTGGACGAGGAGACCGGATACCGGATCTTCGCGCTCGGGCAGGCGCTCGCGCCCGGGGAATCGCTGCGGCTCTCCTTCGAGCTGGCACTCCGGCCGCGCGGCTTCCGGAGCCGCGGCGTCCAGACGGCGGTGGTCGGCAACGGCACCTACTTCGATCGGAGATGGCTGCCGTTCATCGGCTATCAGCCGTGGTTCGAGCTGTCCGACGGCGCGGCCCGGAAACGTTTCGGTCTCGGACCTGTACCGCCCATGCCGGGGCCCGAGGACGCCGAGGCCAGGCGGCATGACACCAGCCTGCGCAACGAGGACCGCGTGCAGGTCGAGGCGATCGTGGGAACGGCCGCCGACCAGATCCCGGTCGTCACCGGCGAGCTTCGCCGGAGCTGGACGGAGAACGGGCGACGCTACGTCCACTCCGGAACCGATACGCCGACCTCGTTCGTCCCCACCGCCTTCTCGGCGAAGTACGCGGTGGCCGAGGACCGGTGGCATGACGTCGCCCTCCAGATCTTCCATCACCCGGCGCACCGGTACAACGTGGACCGGATGCTCGCGGGCATGAAGGGGGCCCTCGACTACTATACGAAAGTCTTCGGGCCCTACCCGTACCATCGCCTGCGCGTGGTCGAGGTTCCGCCCTATTCGATCAACGGCCGCGCCATGATGACGGCGATTGTCTTCTCGGAGCAGAATTTCATCACCCGCACCGATGGGGGCCGGGTCGATCACACGTTCTTCGGGACGGCGCACGAGATCGCGCACAGTTGGTGGGGCGGGCAGGTGCGCGGCGCCCACGTGCGAGGACGGGACTTCCTGTCGGAGACGCTCTCGAATTACAGCGCCATGATGGTGACCGAGAAGATCCTCGGCCCGGAGCAGGCCCGCCGGGTCTACGACTTCCAGATGGACCGCTATCTCAGCCGGCGCGCGGAGCTCGAGCGCGACGTCCCATTGATCGAGGTCGAGGAGCATCCGCCCATCGCCTACGGCAAGGGCGCGGTCGCCATGTACACGTTGCGCGAGCAGATCGGCGAGGAGGCGGTCAACGGAGCGTTGCGGCGCTTCCTCGAGAAGCACCGCAACGGCGTGCCGCCCTACCCGACGTCGCTCGACCTGCTCGCGGAGTTGCGCGCCGTCACGCCCAGCTCGATGCGGTACCTGCTCACCGACCTGTTTGAAACGATCACGCTCTGGGACGTCGAGACCCGGCGGGCCGTCGTCGCGCGCACGGGCCGCGGCCAGTACGAGGTGACGCTCGACATCGTGGCGAAAAAGGTCAGGGCCGACAGCGTCGGCCGCGAGACCGAAACGCCGATGAACGACTTCGTCGACATCGGCGTCTTCGCGCCCGGCACGGGCGACGGCCTCGGCGCGCCGCTCTACCTGAAGCGGCACCGCATCCGCAGCGGCAAGCAGACGATCCGCGTCACCGTAGCGCGGGAGCCGGCCCGCGCCGGCATCGATCCCTGGCACAAGCTCATTGACCGCCAGCGCGAGGACAACGTGGCCGGCGTGGAATTCAGAGCGACAGCCATCAGGGTGCCAACGGATTCCTGAGCGCAAGGCACTTCTCTGGGTGCGCGCCACTTCTCTGGGTGCGCGCCGGTCGAGCCGCGAAGCCCCTGCCGGCCAAGCCGCTCATGCGTCCCCTTCAATGGCTTTGACGTGCTCAGGGGAACGGCGTAGCATCGCTCCAAAGGCAGACGACTCAAAGAGATCTCCACCAGTTTCATCCGGCTTGGCGTGACGGAACACGAGAGGCGAGAAAGGAGAAATGTATGTGCTCAGAGCCGCAAGACGGAGCTGTCAGGCGCTCGCGCCGGTGGGCGCTGGTCGCCTCGATCCTGCTGGTCGGTGGCCTCGCCGCCGGCAAGGCCCGCGGGGACATTTATGTGCACGTGATGAACTGCGCCGCGGCCTTCTCGGGCAGCACCACCATCGAGGCCGAGGCCTACGATGCCAAGGACTCGGTGAGGGTAACACCAGCCTCGTCGAAGGATATCACGACCGGCAATAACGAGCAACTCCATTGTGCTGGAGAAGGCGAGGGGTACTGTCAGATGCATTTCAAGTTCAAGGGCAACCCGGATCAGTGCTACGGCAATGAGACATCGGGCCAGGGGCTCCACGTCGATTCGGGCAAATGGGCCGTCATCTACGGCTACCAGGTCGGGGGTGGCTTCTGCTCACCTGACGTCAAGCAGGTGGACACACAGCCTTCAGACTGTTACTCCGTATGCGGTCAATGCCGCGACTGAGGCTGTAATGCGGTAGTTGCTACGACCGGCGAGACGCGCGTCTACCACCGGGCAGCGTCTCCTGTCCTTCTTCGCGTTTCCCGGTCTTGCCGCCGTGGCTTTTCTCCATGCCGCCGATCATGGAGCCTGGTCATCGTTCACCTCCCTTTCACCACACCAAGTTCCACGTCCTCCGCCCCCCTGGCTCGGGCCTGGCACCTGACTTGGCAACACGGCTGTTTGCCTCGATCCGAAGTGAGTGATATATTACTTACCGAAAGGGATCTTGCCATAGCTCGTTTCCAAGCCCAAACCACCGCTCCTCTCGAAGAGCAAGAATCCCAAACCTGACAAGGAGAAATTTCATGCCGAACGACCAAGCGGGGCCCCAAGGTAAATTCGTAGGCCCGGAGCCCAACAGCACCAAGCTCGCCACCTTTCAGATTCAAGTCACCAACGCGTCCTACTTCGGAAGCGGACCGGGCACGGCCTACGTGGGCATCAACGGAGATGGTTGGTGTTTTCTGACCTCGGACCCGGGCGCGGCCGCGTCGTTTACCGGATGGATCGACGGCAAGGGCCGGAAATTCATCGCCACGTCCAATGGCTGGCTTTCCTATTCCGGCGCTACGCCCTACTACGTCGGGCAATGGTCAACCGTTTCCAACGATTACCAGGCTTACATCGAGGGGGGGACGCTGCACCTTCACAACGGCGTGATGTGCTTCTTCTCGGACGGCTCGAATACCTGGCTCTACAACCAGTCGGCCGCCACACCGGGATATGAGGCATGCAAGGTCCTGCCCGAGAATGCACCCTAGGAAAGGAACAGCCATGGAAGACTACCTGCCCGGAGTCAAATACGTCGTCTATCTAATGCTGGAGAATCGCTCCCTGGATAGCGTCCTGGGATGGCTCTACGACGACAAGAACCAGCCCCATAACTTCATCCCGAAGGCGAGCGCATCCAAGCCATACGAGGGCCTCAAGCCCAACACCTATTGGAATCACGACAAGCAAGGCAAGGTCGTCTACGCCTCGCAAATCGCGGCATCCGAGGGTCAGCACATTCCGGATGTCGACCCGCACGAGCCCTATGCGAATGTCCAGATACAGATTGCCGACGACCAAGGCAACAAGATGGGCGGGTTCCTGAAGGACTTCCAGACGACGCCGACGAACAATCCCAACAGCATCATGCAGGCATACACACCGGAGTCCTTGCCTGTCATCAATGCCCTGGCGCAACAGTTCGCGGTCTCCGATGCGTACTTTTCTTCAGTGCCCTCGAACACGGATGCCAACCGGGCGTTCGCGCTCAGCGGCAACTCCATCGGGACGTACGACACGCAGGCGGACACGGCCATGGTCGACACGGCCGTGTATCACCAGCTCGGCATTCCGCCCTACCCGTTCACACGGCGTTGTCTTTGGGATGTGCTGTGGGAAGCAGGGTTCCGGCGCACCACGGATTGGTCGGTGTTCTACCACCAGACTTGGCCGGGCCCTAACATCCCCATCGTTCATGGCAGCCAGTGTTTTACCCAGCTCATGATCGATTCTCTGCAGAAGTACGACAAGATGTTCTTCCGCCAGATCGATCAGTTCTACCGGATCCTGAACGGGGCGCCGAATACGCAGATGCCAACCTTCAGCTATCTGGAGCCCTGCTGGAATCTCGACTACAACGGGAAGACCTACCAGAACGGAAACGACTATCACCCTCCGGGACATCTGGCCTGCGGGGAGTTCTTCCTGGAGACCCTCTTCAACAAGCTGCAGGCGTCGAGGTACTGGAACGAGACGCTCTTGATCATCACCTTCGATGAGCACGGAGGCACCTACGACCATGTGGAACCTCCGAAGAACGTGAAGGCACCCTGGACCAACCCGGAGGATGGCACGGCGCCTCCCGCGAACTTTGCTGTCCCGTTCGACTTCACGCGTCTCGGCGTGCGCGTGCCACTGCTTCTCATATCGCCGCTGATCGAGGAGAACACCGTCATTCGATCCGGTACCAGCGTTCCCTTCGATCACACGTCCATCATCGCCACCATCCTCAACTTCTTCAAAATCGACTGCAGCAAGTGGCAATTGGGATCTCGCACCGCGTGTGCGCCGACGTTCGAAAGCGTGATCACGCGCCAGACGCCGCGGTCGCCGGTCACACTGCCTCAGGCGAAGCCAGGGTGCAAACCTGCGCTCGCGGCGATGGCGGAGGCAGCGCAAGCCCTGCCGGACGGCGAAGCGCAGAGCCTGCCGGCGAGCATCATGGCAAGGGCGATTGCAAAGATCGCAAGAGATAACAACGTTCCGGATTCGCAATTGCGGGAGCTGTTCAAGCAACACTTCGCCGACATCAGGACGACATCTCAATTGCATGAGAAGGCCAGGGCAATAATCAGCAGCATCTGTCCGGCGCCGGGAGAGTAGACGTATTCGCGGGGTGCTGCTTGAGCCCGCAAGCGTGGTCGCGAAAGTGAAACACGTGCCTGGCACCTGACGTGGCGGGAGAATGGTGAGCCCCGCAGGGACGCGACCGCGGGAGAGTGATGAGCCCCGCAGGGGCGGCGGCATCTAGCCCGGGGTCAGGAGCGCCGCAGGCGCGACGACCCCGGGCCCCTGAGCCTCGATCAACCTGGTCAGCTCAATCATGAGATCCGAATAAGTGTCTGACCCGCTTTTCCCGGGTCCATCTCGCACGGGAATCCGGGCGCAAGCGCCGATAACGCGGGTTGACAGCCCTGCCGACAAGATTTAGACTTTCTACGTCTCTGCATTTCAGAAATGATGCGCCGAAGACTCGGCGGTAGGTGCTCTTGTGGCAGCACTACAGGAGGTCATGATGCCTTGGACTCGAAGCCGTATTGTTGGGTTGCTTGTCTTCCTCGTATTGACTCTGGCTATCGGGGTGCCCCGGTTGGCAGAAGCGGAGACAGGACCAGTCGTATTCACGGATGCCACCTTGGGCGACGCCACCAAGATGCAGCTCCCGGTGCTGGTAGATTTCTGGGCCGTGTCGTGCAGCGCTTGCAACACGATGGCTTCACGAGTCGCCCAACTCGCCGACCAGTATGAGGGCCGGGCCGTCGTCGGGATGATCGATGCTCAGAACAATCCGGCTAGCGTCTCGGAGTACGGCATCGAATCCGTCCCGACAATCCTGATTTTTCAGAATGGCCAACTCGTAGAGATCTTCATCGGCATCGTGCCAACGGCGACTCTCGCCAACGCCTTGGACAATCTCTTGGGCTCGTCGTCCAATTGAGCCCGGGGTGGGTTCCTCGATCGGTTGCTCCCCCACCCCCCGACGGCCTTCCTCTTCTGACCGCAAAGTCGGCTCCAGCGAGAAACTATCGGGGCCTGCTCAGGTTCACGCGTGCTTTTCGGCCTGCGCATTCGCACCTCGGTTGCGCCGAGGACTTCCCCAGAGGCTTCAGCCGGTCGATTGCTCGGACTCGACTGCTCCAGTGGCTACCGGGCGAACCGACAATTCCCCGGTGGGATTTCCACCCACTGGCCTTTGAGACCCAGGAGGTCTCTCCGCACTCTGAAACTCAACTCACGTGAGACCTCCCTTCGTGCCGCACGGTCAGACACTTCTTTGGTTCGCGCGAGGATTCTGCCAAATCGTGCAGCTAGGACTCTGCCAAGTCGTGCAGCGCGACTTTGAAAAGGGCCGCCGCGTCAGCGGCGATTCCCCTGCCGACCTTGACGTAGGCCTGGAGCTGTTCGGGCTCGAACCACTGATCGCCGGTGAAGTCGTGAGGGAATCGCAGGTTCTCCCGGGCGTAGGTGGCGACCTCCTCGTCGGCTAGGCAGCGCTCGGTGAGAGCGGACTTCGCATAGATGATCCGGCAGATATGCCCCGTCTCACGGTGCCGGAGGCGGAGCTCTGTCGCGCCGGGAGCAGTCCGGCGCCTCCCAGGGCCCGGGACCTCGTGTGGCGGGAGGGTACCTCCGTCCTTTTCACCCTGAACGACCCAGGCGGGGGAGAGGATCTCGAGGGTGCGTCGAAGATCCGTAAAGTTCGCTCCAGGATCGAATGTGGCGTCGAGCGCGACCACCAAGCCGCAGCCCCGCTCGACCAAGGCGCTGAGCCCGAGGTTGTCATCGTGGCCGCCGTCCGAGACGAAAAGGGCCGGCTCCGTCTCGTCGTTGGTACCGAGCCATTCCCGGAGGAGGTAGGTGGGCGAGAAGAGCGGGCGGCTGCGTTCCCGCTCGTCGGACATCCATCGCGGGTTGCGGACCCAGGTACCGAGGCGCAGGTTGAGGAGATTGAGCAGCAGGCCCCAGAACGCGCCGATGCTGCGGCCACCTTGCGAGTTGACGACGGCGCCGCTGATGGCGGCTGCGTGAGAGAGTGTGAGGCGCCCCTCATAGGCGCTGGTCTCGACCCATCCCGTTGCCGGGCCGCCGACAGCGACCGGGCTCATCTCAAAGCGCGAAGCGCGCAGCCGCCGGAGGCGAGGGTCGCTCGACCCAGGAGTGTTCGCCGCGCCGTTAAGGATATGGAGCGGAGCCACAACCGCACCCTGCGCGCCGCTGGGACCGAGATCCGCGAGGGGCCATACGCCGCCCCGTGAGTCGCCGAGGAAGCTGCGAGCGATCTCCCGGCGCCAGAACTCGTACAGCCCGACGGCGTCGCGCTGGACCCAGAAGCCGACCGCGACAAAGACGAGAAGGAACGCGGGAGCGGCGAAGACAAGCATGTAGACTCGCCGAGTCCCAAGCTCTCGCAGCACCTTTTGCTCTTCTTCTCTCTTGGCCCTGTCCCTTTCATCCTTATCGTTTGTGCACTGGCATTCATCCTTATCATTTTTTGTGCAGTGGCATTCATCCCTATCGTTAGTGCACTGGCAAGCGATGCGCCCTACGCCAGTGCGCGTGAGATACAGGTAGGAATCGCGCCATACCACGTTGATCACCGCGACCATCACTCGGGAGGTCGAGCGGTGCCACGTTCGGGTCATTCCGGTGTAATGCTCTCGCCCGGCAGCCCAGGAGAGCGGCAGGGCCGCCAGGGCGAGCGCGAGGATGGGCCTCAGCCAAGCCCGTGGCGGCCACCAAAACTGGGCGAGGAGGGCGCGCAGCACGAGGTAGATGCTCAACACCGTGATGGCGACACTGCCCAGCGCCACACCCCCGGCGAAGAGTGCGACCGCCGCCCAGGGCCGGAGAACGCTGGCGACGCCGCGTAAGGCGCTCGCGGATGCCTTCCAACCGATCGCTGCCGCCGCCCATCCGACGCCCGTGGAAAGCAGCGTGCCGGCGAGCAAGACCAACCCTGGAAGGAGGGCGATGTGCTGGAGGGCGTTGGAACCCACCAGGAATTCCGCCCTCTCGGGTGCCACGCTCTCGATCACTAAGCTCGGCAAGATCTTGGCCGCGAGGTCTCCAGCACGGTCGAGGGTCGACCACTCGCCGATGCTCAGGATTTGCATCTCCATGAACAGCAGCACAGTCAGTCCGAGCATCAGGGTCAAGAGGAAGAGATTGAATAGCAACCCGAGGCCAATTCTGCGCAGAATGTATCCAAGGCGTTGTGCGCCCCCTTCGCCTTTGAGTGAAAGAAACCCGCGCGCCTTTTCGAGCTGATCGCCGACCCGCTGCCAGGCTTTTTCCTCACCTCGGACAAGCGCATGCGACTCCTCCGGGGAGATCATCGAGACGGTGAGGAGGGAGCCGAGCCAGCCGCCACCGGAGACGGTGCTCAGGTAGTCAACGTGGCGCAGGCAGCCTAGGTGTGCCAACTCGTGAACGAATCCACAGCTCAACGACGCAGAGCGGATGCCGCCACCCGAGAGTGCCAAGCCAATCGGGGGGTGCCCAGGAGCGAGTTGTCCCGGCACGGTTCTCCTTCGAAGCTCGACCCATCGCTGCTCAAGGGTCTTTACCTTTTCGAGCGAAAGTTGCGGCACGGGATCGAGAGCGACGTGCCGGTTCGTCCGATCCGCGGCCCAATAGGCGCCGAGCAGCAGTGGACCGGCGAACGCCCAGGCCGATAAGCCCGTCTCCATCTTGTCGATGGTATAGAGAACGGCCCAGAGGATCAGAAAGGAACCCAAAAGCTCGGCCAGGAGCCGGCCGCCTGAGTTTGCATTTCGGGGAATGCGGAAGGGGCGGCGGGCGAGAAGCGCGCCGCCGACCGTGGCGACGAACGCCGCCCAGATCAGGCTGCGTTTGGGCCAAGCCATCATGCCGCTTGCGGCCATGCCGGCGAGGAGCCATAGGCTGATCCGGAGCCACCCCCATGCCGCGCTCGCTAAGCCGCCGATCACCTTGCCTAGAAAAGTCGATGCCATGTGTGGCTCCTTAACCTGTCGGTGGCCCTGCGAAATTTCGTCTGCTCGACTGCCTGGGTTGGCCGTTCGTCTTGCAATGCACTTCACACACCCACGGTTCGCAGCGTGATTAAGCAGTCTCTTTCTAATGAAATATAAAGTCGCTATGCCCCTCCACTCATGCCAACGTCTTGATGACCGCGGCGATCTCGCGCAAATCATCGTTGAGCTGATGATCGCGGCCGGGTAAGCAACAGAGGCGGGCCTGCGGAAGCGCGCGCGCATAGAGCTCAGCATGGGATGGTGGGACCTCCGTGTCCGCGAGGCCGTGATAGAGATAGATGGGTACTCCCCTGGGGAGCTTCCCGCCTATCTCGCGCTGGGGTTGCCAATCCTCACTCGGCCAGCCGCCCTCGCCGACGAAGGGTGCCGCTATCAGGAAGATCGCGCCAAGTGTGAGCCCCGGCAGCTGCTCCGCAAGAGCGTTGATCAGTATCGTTCCGCCAACGGAGTGACCGACAACGATCGCGCCCTCGTTCAGGCTCGCAAACTGTACCTGCAGCGTCGCCTTCCATGCGGCGAAGTTCGGATCGTCTTCTTCGGGCATTCGTGGATAGTGAACCTCGTAGTCTGGCCCGAGCTCCCGTCTCAGGCTCGCTACAAGTTTGCTGTCCCACTCGTCATGAACCCGGGGGCCTCCGCCCTGGACGAAGAGTACCTGGCGTTTCATCTGTGTTCCTATATATCAAGCCATACCCTCAATCAGTCCTACGCTAATACAAGATACCTGATCGCCGGAGGCATGCGAAGCCCTTCCGCACACCTCCGGCCCAGCCCGCCGCCTCCCCTACCGGCGGGAATCAGGCACGGGACGCCGGCGTCCTTGGACTCGGCGGCCGGCGTCCCTCCAAATTGTCAATGAACATCCTCCCCACTCTCCCCTTCAGGGAGAGTCTACGAGTGGCTGCGAGGGCTTGTCTATGGATTTTTTCATGCCAACTTGACCAAAAAGTCCGAGAGCTGGACTTTTTGGTCCAAACTTCGTTTCGGAAGGGCGCCCACAGGTGAGTTGGACCTGTTGCGCCAAATTTGCCGGCCGGCGGGGCGGCGTGGAACCTGTTCCCGTTGCCGGCTGGAAGCCGGCGCTCCCAGCGAGCAACAGAGCACGAATCCCCGGAGCATAAGGACCCAACCGGCCGATTCTTCGCTCCACACGGGCCGGAAGGCTGATATATCGCGTTGTAACCTTCCCTGGCGGAATGTCAGGTTACATTGCGCCAGAGCACCTTACATTGCGCCAGGGGAGTTGACAATGACCTGGAGAACTTTGCATTGAGCCAGGGAAGTTGACATCGGCCCAAGGAAGTCGACAACGGCGTGGGGAACTTTGCAACGGGCCAGAGAACGTTACTTTGGGCTGGGGCACTTTGCAATGGCCCAGGGAAGTTGACATTGCCCTGGAGAAGTTGACAACGGCCCAGGGAAGTTGACATTGCGCCAGGGAACGTTACAACGCCGTGG
>DATANP010000495.1:0-2926 GCA_036266195.1 Thermoanaerobaculia bacterium
AGAACTCGCCGCTCGAGTCGTCGCCGCGCAGCAGGCAGGAGGGATATTTCCAGGTGATCGCCGAACCGGTCTCGACCTGCGTCCACGAGATCTTCGAGCGGTCGCCGCGGCAGTCGCCGCGCTTGGTGACGAAATTATAGACGCCGCCGCGTCCATTGGCGTCACCGGGATACCAGTTCTGAATGGTCGAATACTTGATCTCGGCGTCGTCGAGCGCCACGAGTTCGACCACGGCGGCGTGGAGCTGGTTCTCGTCGCGCATCGGCGCCGTGCAGCCCTCGAGGTAGGAGACGTAGGCCCCCTCGTCCGCGATGATCAGCGTGCGCTCGAACTGCCCCGTGTTGCGGGCGTTGATCCGGAAGTAGGTCGACAGCTCCATGGGGCAGCGCACGCCCTTCGGGATGTAGACGAAAGAGCCGTCCGAAAACACCGCCGAGTTCAAGGTGGCGTAGAAGTTGTCCGTGTAGGGGACGACCGAGCCGAGGTACTGCTGGACCAGGGCCGGGTGCTCGCGCACGGCCTCGGAGAAGGAGCAGAAGATGATGCCCATCTCGGCCAGCTTGCCCTTGAAGGTGGTGGCCACGGAGACGCTGTCGAACACCGCGTCGACCGCCACGCCGGCCAGGATCTCGCGCTCGTGCAGCGGGATGCCGAGCTTCTCGTAGGTCTTGAGGATCTCGGGATCAACCTCGTCGAGGCTCTTGGGGCCGGTTTTTGCCTTGGGTGCGGCGTAGTAGGCGATCGACTGGTAGTCGATCGGCGCGTAGTGGATGTTCGCCCACTTCGGCTCTTCCATGGTGAGCCAGTGGCGATAGGCGCGCAGCCGCCAGTCGAGGAGCCACTCGGGCTCGCCCTTCTTGGCGGAGATCATGCGGATGACATCCTCGTTCAGGCCCGGCGGGACGATCTCCTGCTCGACATCGGTCACGAAGCCGAACTGGTAGTCCTGAGCCGCGAACTGCTCGATGGTGCTCGTCGACGTTGGTTCCATGTCTCTTACCTCAATCAGTTCTGGCGGAGCTGGGCGCTGGCATATTTGCCGCCTCCCAGGGTGACCAGCTTCCGGGCCGGCGCGATGGGAGTGGTCATCTCGGCCAGCGTGATTCCTTCGAGGGCTCCGCGCACCGCTTCATTGATGCGCTGCCAGTTGCTCCGCACCGGGCAGAGCCGCTCATGGGAGCAGTCGCTGCTGACCTCGATGCACTCGGTGATGGCGATCGGTCCTTCCAGGGCCGAGATGATCTCGGCCATCGTGATCTCCTCCGGCAGCCGGCCCAGGCTGTAGCCGCCCTTGACTCCCCGGTGCGACACCAGGAGCCCCTCGCGCACGAGGATCTTGAGGATCTTGCTCACCATGGGCAGCGGAAGCTGCGTCTCGGCGGCCAGCTCGGGCGCGTTCACCTGGCGATCGGCCTGCGCCGCCAGATGGGTCAGGAGGACGATGCCGTAGTCGGTCTGCTTGGTGATTCGGATCATGGGTAGACAATCCCTCCTGAGGAGTAAACAGGACTGGATCAGTCCTGATTCCAGCGCAGGTGGGGAGAAAAGTCAAGTCAGATCAGCCGGCCGAGCGGTCCCAGGTCCAGGTTGAGCTCGTCGGGTTTCAGGCCGAACTTGCCGGCGATGTCGTGCAGGGTCTCTTCGAGCTTCATGAGAGCCAGGCCGAGAGCCTCGACTTCCTCGGCGGTGAGGGTCTCGGCCTCCATGCGGCGGATGGCCTGGCGCTCCAGCAGGCGGCGGACGAACTCGACCAGGGTGAGGACCAGGCGGGCGACCGAGCGCTGGACGTCCTCGGGGTCGGCGTTCCAGCGCGGCGCTTCCGCTTCGGCGGAGACCCGCTTCTCGATCTCCTCCCGGAGGGCTTCCAGCTCCTCGACCTCCAGGCGGACGACCTCGCGCGTGCTCATGGGGAGCTCCCCCCACCTGATAAACCGGGCGCGAAGGCGTAGGGCGCCCAGGGGCCGCTCGCGGTCACCTTCGGGCCGGTCTCGACGCTCCGGACGAGGAAGAGGTAGGCGGGGACGTCCTCGCGCCGCACCAGGTGGTAGGCGGTCCCGAAGTACGAGCCCTGATCGTGCCGGAGGGTGCGCTCGTCCCTGACGAGAGGCCGCAGGGCGTCCAGCAGCGGCGCGATCTCGGGCAGGGTGCGCGCGCGGCGGCGGGCCTCCAGGTAGCGCGTGCCCGGGCCGCCCTCGGTGGGCTCCTCGATCGACCCGGGCTCTCCGAACACGCGCAGGGTCATCTGGGCGCAGCCGCGGACCCGCTCCAGGGCTTCGAGGAATTGGGCGGTGCGGGGCGCGAGCAGCTTCGAAAGCTCGGCTTCATCCTTCGCCGTCTCCCCGAAGCGGACCGGCAGGAGGGCGTCGAAGCGGTCGGCCAGGCGGCGGACCACCGCGTCGTGGGCTGCCAGAGCCTCGGGGGTGACCGGGCCGGCGGCGGTCTCTCCCACCACGGCGTTCACCTCGCCGCAGCGGATCAGGCGCAGGCCTTCCTCCAGCGGTGAATCCTCCGAGACGATCGCGTAGACGGTCATTTTCGGGGCAGCACCCGATCCGCCGCGCAGAGCAGGGCCGAGAGCTGGAGATAGATGAGATCCACCCCGGCCAGGCCGAGCACCACCTCGCCGGTGATGACCACGCCCTGGTTGAGCAGGTTGTCCACCAAGTCGAGGAGCGAGGTCTCGGCCTGAGCGGCGAAGACTTCGACGCCTGCGAATGCCGGCTCACTCACGATGCCTCCTCCAGGAAGTTGTAGGGCGGCCACGGGCCGGTGAGCGTCAGCTCACAGGCGCTCTCCGCGAGGCGTTCGGCCCAGCGGCCGACCGCCTGCTCGAAGTCGGCGGCATCCTCGGTCCGCACCAGGAAGGCGCCGTCGAGGAGGAGCGGAGAGGGCGAGACCGGCGCGCGCCGCCGGGATTCGGCGGCCT
>DATANP010000496.1:0-8770 GCA_036266195.1 Thermoanaerobaculia bacterium
TGTCCCGGAAGGCGAGCCAGGAGTTGGAAGCCCTCCATGCCAGGCAGCGCGACCAAGACCTGGACCCGACGGAAGATGCCACGCGCGCGAAACTCATCCATGAATATGAGCGTGCGATGTTGGTCCGGGCACAAGCAGCCAAGCTCCTCAAGAGCCGAGGACACGACATCTCCAGCCTCTTGACCATCCGGTGAGCGCCGCCCCTATTCCTGTCGACCTGCGACGCCGAGTGGCTGAGCAGGCTCGATACCGCTGTGGCTACTGCCTGACCCAGGAGCTTGTCATCGGCGGGCCCATGGAAGTCGATCACCTGATCCCACGGGCCTTTGGGGGACCAACGGAGGAAGACAACCTGTGGCTTGCCTGTTCTCTCTGCAATGACTACAAGAGCAACCGCGTGCTCGTCGTTGATCCGGCCACTGGCACGAGGGTGAGCATCTTCAACCCCCGTCAGGAGGACTGGAACCAGCATTTCGCATGGGTCGAGGGCGCGACTCGGATCGATGGAACAACAGCCGTAGGGCGAGCGACTGTAGCAGCCCTTCGGTTGAATCGGCCGAGCCTTGTTCTGGCAAGAAGGCTGTGGGTGGCTGCCGGTTGGCATCCGCCACAGGACTGAAACACCGCGCGTCCAGCGTCTCTGAGCGGGAAGACCGACGGGGCAGGCGCTAACCTCGCGGCCTGCCAGGGTGAGGAGCGTCCTCCCAACTGGCATTTCTGTTCCTCGCTGGAAAGACAGCGGCTGACGACCTCGGCTTCCGCCTCGCGTCGCAAGCTCCTTTGGCGCAACGTAAGGTGACGTTGCGCCAAAGTATCCTTCCTTGGCGCAACGTCGGCTTCTTTGGCGCAACGTAAAGTTACTTTGCGCCAAGGCAACCTTCCATGGCGCAAAGTAAGGTTCTTTAGCGCAATGTACTCTTCTATGGCGCAACGTTGGCCCCTTTGGCGCAAGGTAAGGTTACGTTGCGCCAAAGAACGTTGCAGAGCGGCAACGTCGCGCCACGTTGCGCCATGGAAGGTTACGTTGCGCCATAGAAGATTACCTTGGCGCAAAGTGGACGGATATGGCGCAAAGTAAGGTTCTTTGGCGCAACGTCAGCTTCTATGGCGCAAGGGAGGCTTACCGCGTGAGCACGAAGCATCCGAAGCCGGGATGCCCGGTAATTTGTCGCGACGTCAACCCGCGAGGGCAGCCATATCGTTCGGCCCCTGCGCCGAGTCCTCCTTCAGCCCGCCGCTTCCGGGCTGCCGGTCAATCCGTTTACCGCCAGTCGCCGGTGAGTTGGAACGCCGCCCAGTGAAACGGGTGGGTTCCCTTGATGTGCTCGATCTGTGCCGCCCGCAGGGCCTCGTCCTTGCTCATTCCCTTGCGGAGATTCCCGTAGAAGCTCTGCATGAAGCGGGCTGTGGAGGAGTCGGCGATACTCCACAAGGAAGCCAGGACCGAGCGCGCGCCCGCATACTGGAACGCGCGGGTGAGCCCGATCAGGCCTTCGCCTCCCATCTCCCGACCCAGCGCCGTGTCGCACGCCGAGAGGGTCACCAGGTCGGCGTCGAGGCGCACGCTCTCGAAGATCTCCCAGGCCTGGAGCAGACCATTGTCCCGGCCTTCGGACTTCTGCCCGGGCACGGACAAGGCCAGGGCGGAGTTGAGCGGGAAGCGCTCGTCGAGAACGCCGTGGCAGGCGAAGTGGACGAGGCGCGTCTCCGGCCCGAGGGATTTCACTCTCTCTTCGGTCGCATCGGCGCCCAGGTAGATCCTGGCCTGTGGGAAGAGGCCGGCGATGGCCTTCACCTCCCGGCCGCTGAACGGCAGTCGAACGAGCGCCAAACCGGGCCGGCCGGCGCCGTGGACCCCGGCGGGCGTGGCGGGTGTCTTCGACCTGTAGACGGGATCGCCGAACGCGGCCAGGCTCTCCCCACCAGGACTGCCCGCGGGACGGCGCGATCTCACCAGCTCCGCGTAGACGGTGGCGGAGAGCACCTGATGGATCGGCTTCCACTCGACGAGGTACCGGTCTCCCCGCCGGAGAGCCGCGAAGGCCAGGGTGTGCAGAGGCCCATCCGGAGAGACCAGGAGCCGTTGCGCGCCGGAGACCCGGGCCTCGGCGGGGCGGATCAGGAGATCGTAAAGCCGGCGCGCCGTGGTCCGGATCTTCGCCTGGTCGGAGGCCGGGTCCCTGAGGAGGAGACGGAAAGCCTCCACCTCCTTGCGCAAGGCCTTGGCGCCCGCCGCGACCGGGAAGACCGCGAGGCCGGAGGGCTCGACCACGAAAACCCAGCTCTTCTCCTCCCCCACCGCGTACTCCAGGAACGCGGTCCCAGGATCGAGGGCCGCGCGGGCGCCCTCCAGGTCGAGCGGCTCGGGGTCCTGAAGTGCGGCGGAGCGCGGCGCCTCCCGGCGGATCCTGGCGGAGATCTCCTCCTGGCGGACGCGCAGGTCGCTGAGCTCGCCCGTGAGGCGCTCAATATCGGCGATATCTGCATCGTCCCGGCCGGCTTTCAGCGGCGCGAGCTCCGACTGGACCCGGTCGTATTCGGCATTGACCCGCCTGCGTTCGGCGGCGAGCTCCGGCGGCAGGTCCGAGAGGTGGATGTCCCGTTCCGCGAGGAGCGCGAGGAAGGAGCGCGCCCTTCCCCTCTCCAGCACGTGGAACGCCTCGGCGGGCTGGCCGAGCTCGATCCGGCCCTCCAGACAGGCCTGGTAGTACTGGCCGAGGGTGGCTTCGAAAGAAGTCCTTTCCTCCAGGGTGCCGCCGAGCCGGATGCGCTGGTGGTCGAGGACGTCCACGGCGCGGCAGAGATCGTGGATGCCCTCCTCGTTCCGCCCGGCCTGGCGCTCGGCGCGTCCGAGGGAGTAAAGGGTTGCGACCTCCTCGTTGCCTCCGGGCGCGAGCCGGCTCTGCAGATCGAGAGCCCGGCGGCTCAGGTCGAGTCCCTCCTGCAGGCGCCCCCGCCGGCCGACGACCTCGCCCAGGTCGCGCAGCACGATGGAGATCTGCACGCTTTCGGGAGCTTGCTGCTCGAAGATGGCCAGGGCCCGACGCAGGAGGTCCTCCGCGGCGGCGAGATCGCCTCCGCTTCTCACTTCCAGGCGGGCGAGCGCCTCCAAACCCTCGGCGGAGGTGAGGCTGCCCGGGTCCAGCTTCTCCTCGATGTCCTGCGCTCTCCGGAGGTAGTCCCGGGCCACGGTGAAATCGCCCCTCTGAAGAGCCACCTCGCCGAGACTTCCCAGGCTGAGAGCGATGTCACGCCCCTCCGGTGAAGGCTTCCTCTCCTGGATCGCCAGGGCACGGCGGTAGTACACCTCGGCAGCCTCCAGGTCGCCGCGCTCCATGGCGAGACGACCGAGGCTGGTCAGGGTCGACCACGCCTCCCAATCGCTGGCCCCTCTCCTCTCCTGGATGTCCAGCATGCGGCGGAGCAGCTCGTCGGCGCCGGCCAGATCGCCGCGCAGGAGCAGGACGTTCGCGAGGTTCTGGAGACAACCCACGACGGCGCCGCCGTCCGGCTCGATGGCCTCGAAGAGGGCGAGCGCCTGGCGGTGGAGGCTCTCCGATCTCGTCAGGTCGCCGGCGTCGAAGACGACGTTGCCGAGGTTGGTCAGGGTCAGGCCCTGTCCGATGCTGCCCGGGGCCAGCCTCCGCCGGATCTCCTCGGCCCGAGTCAGGTACTCTTCCGCGGCCTCGAGATCACCGCGCCAGCGGGCGAGGACTCCCAGCTTGTTGAAGGCCGCCGCAAGGTCGAGGCTCCCGGGCGCCAGCTCCTCGCTGATCGCCAGCCCCTGTTGCAGGAAGGCTTCGGCACCCTCGAAGTCGCCTTTCTTCGCCGTGACTTGCCCGAGCACGAGGAGCGTCCGAGCGGTGGACAGGCTCTTCGGCGCCGTCTCGCGGTCCAGCGCCAGCGCCTGGCGGAAGCGCTCGATCGCCGCGTCCCAGTCGCTCCGGGATTGGAACGACGCTCCCCAGGCGCGAAGGGTCTCGGCTGCCGCGGCAGGCCCGGCCTCCCGCTTCAGGGCCTCGACCGCTTCCGCATAGGCGGCGTCGGCCTCGGGCCACTTCCGGGCTTCGGAGAGCTCCCGGGCCTTCCGGTCCAGGAACCAGGCGGCGAGCCGCCCGTCGCCCGCAGCGGCTTCCAGGGCAGGCCGCGTTTCCATCCCCCATTCTCCCGTGGCCAGCACCCAGGTCCGCTCCTCGTCGCCTCGCCTTCCACGCAGGGTCACCGGGTGCCGTGGCGCCTCCTCGATCTCGACAGGCAGCAGGTCGAGAGGAGAGCCGACATCGCCCCGCGATGTCGCGGAGGACCAGGAGAGGATCACATCCCCCGGCAGCAGCCCCGCCACCGAGGCTGCCGAATGGGGCGTCACGCTCTCGACGACGGCTGCTGACGGGAAAGCTTCGACCGGCGGGGAGGCCGCAACGAGGACCAGAAGGATGAAGCTCAGGGCGACCTTCCTCGGGACCAACATCATGAACGCCATGAGGAAAAGGATACGCCACCCCTCCGGGGTAGCCCCATCTTGCGTCCCCTCCGCTAAACTTTCCTTCCATCCGGGGAATGGATTTCCCCGACCGGCAGTTTTACAATGTGAGTGCCGAGCACTCAAAGGCTTGATCCGGAGGCACGAGGCTCGCATCAGAACCCGGACGGGGAGGATGACTGTTGGAATACAAGGACTATTACGCGACCCTCGGAGTCAAGAAGGACGCCTCGCAGGACGACATCCAGAAGGCGTACCGGAAGCTGGCGCGCAAGTTCCACCCGGACGTGAACAAGGCGCCCGAGGCCGAGGTCAAGTTCAAGGAGATCGGCGAGGCCTACGAAGTCCTCAAGGATGAGGACAAGCGCCAGAAGTACGACCAGTACGGGTCGGCCTGGAAGCGCGCCCAGCAGACCGGCGCTCCGCCTCCCGGATGGGAAGGCATCAACTTCGATTTCGGCGGAATGGGCGGCCAGGGCTTCGGCGGCGGCGAGTTCAGCTCGTTCTTCGACATGCTGTTCGGCGGCGCCCGGCGTGCCGGCGGGGCTGGAGCCGGCTTCCCCGGTTTCGGCGGCATGGGCGGTATGGGTGGAAACCCGGCCGGCTTCCGGGGCACGGGCGGCGACTCGGAGGCCACGCTCTCGATCAGCCTCGAAGAGGCCGTACGCGGCGGCAAGCGCGAGATCACTCTCAGCGATCCGAACACCGGCCAGCGCAGGACGCTGTCGGTGAAGATCCCGGAAGGCGTGCGCGCAGGCCAGCGCATCCGGCTCGCCGGCCAGGGCCAGCCCGGCATGGGCGGCGGAGCGGCCGGCGACCTCTATCTGAAGATCGAGATCGAGCCCGATCCGCGGTTCCGCGTCGAGGGCTCGGACCTCCATACCTCGGTCGCGGTCTCCCCGTGGGAGGCCGCGCTGGGCGGCGACGCCGAGGTCCAGACGCTCGACGGTCCGGTGAGGGTGAAAATCCCGGCCGGCTCGTCGTCGGGCCGCAAGATCCGGCTGCGTGGCCGGGGGCTCTCCCAGGCCGGCAACGGCACGAAAGGCGACCTGCTCGCGGAGATCCGCATCATGGTTCCGGAGCAGCTCTCCGAGCGCGAGCGCGAGCTGTTCCAGCAGCTCGCCGAGGCGTCGAGCTTCCGGGCTCGCGCCTGAAGAATTCATATCAAGGAAGGGCAAAAGGACATGGACATCAACCGACTGACTCAGAAATCCCAGGAGGCGCTCCAGGCCTCGCAGACCAAGGCTCTGCGGTTCGGCCACCAGGAGACGGACGCCGAGCACCTGCTGCTCGCCCTCCTCGAACAGCCCGAAGGGTTGGTCCCGCGACTCCTCGCCCGGATGGACGTGCCTGTCGAGCCCCTCCGGAACGAGGTCGAGCGCGAGCTCAACCGCAAGCCCAAGGTCTCCGGCCCCGGCGCCGAGGCCGGCAAGATCTACGTCACCAACCGGCTGCAGCAGGTCTTTTTGCGCGCCGAGGATGAGGCAAAGCGCCTCAAGGACGAGTACGTCTCCGTGGAGCACCTGCTCCTCGGCCTCGTCGAAGAGGGCCAGGCCGGAACGGCCGGCCGCATCCTCGCCCAGTTCAACGTGACCCGCGACGCGGTCCTCTCCGCCTTGACGGCGGTGCGGGGCAACCAGCGGGTGACCAGCGCCATGCCCGAAGTGGCCTACGAGGCGCTCGAAAAGTACGGCGTGGACCTGGTCGCCCAGGCGCGGCGCGGCAAGCTCGATCCGGTCATCGGCCGCGACTCGGAGATCCGGCGGGTCGTCCGCATCCTGTCGCGCAAGACCAAGAACAATCCGGTGCTCATCGGCGAGCCCGGCGTGGGCAAGACGGCCATTGTCGAGGGTCTGGCGCAGCGCATCGTGCGCGGCGACGTGCCCGAGTGGCTCAAGGACCGCGCCGTGTTCTCGCTCGACATGGGCGCGCTCCTGGCCGGCGCCAAGTACCGCGGCGAGTTCGAGGAGCGGCTCAAGGCCGTGCTCAACGAGGTCAAGCAGAGCGAGGGTCGCATCCTGCTCTTCATCGACGAGCTGCACAACATCGTCGGCGCGGGCCGCACCGAGGGCTCGACCGACGCGGGCAACCTTTTGAAGCCCATGCTGGCCCGCGGCGAGCTGCACTGCATCGGCGCCACCACCCTCGACGAGTACCGCAAGCACATCGAGAAGGACGCGGCCCTGGAGCGGCGCTTCCAGCCCGTGCAGGTCGATCCGCCGACGGTCGAGGACACCATCTCGATCCTCCGCGGCCTGCGCGAGCGCTTCGAGGTCCATCACGGCGTGCGCATCCAGGACAACGCCCTGGTCGGCGCCGCGGTGCTCTCGAACCGCTACATAACCGACCGCTTCCTCCCCGACAAGGCGATCGACCTCATCGACGAGGCCTGCGCCATGCTGCGCACCGAGATCGACTCGATGCCCCAGGAGCTGGACGTGGTCACCCGCCGGGTGATGCAGCTCGAGATCGAAGAGGCCGCGCTCAAGAAGGAGAAGGACAAGGCGAGCCAGGAGCGACTGGAGGACCTCCGCCGCGAGTTGGCGGACTTGAAGTCCAAGGCCGACGCCATGCGCGCGCAGTGGGAGGCCGAAAAGGATGCGATCGAGGAGATCCGCGCGCTGCGCGGGGAGATCGAGCAGGTGCGGCGCGAGATCGAGGACGCCGAGCGCAAGTACGACCTGAACCGCGGCGCCGAGCTGCGCTACGGCAGGCTGCCCCAGCTCGAAGCCCAGCTCAAACAGAAGGAGACCGAGCTCGGCGACAAGCAGAAGAGCGGCGGCCAGCTCCTGCGCGAGGAGGTGACCGAGGAGGAGGTCGCGGAGATCGTCTCGCGCTGGACGGGCATCCCGGTGACCCGCCTGGTCGAGGGCGAGCGCGACAAGCTGCTGCGCATGGAGGAGATCCTCCACCAGCGGGTGGTGGGCCAGGACGAGGCCGTGAAGCTGGTGGCCGACGCGGTGATCCGCGCCCGGGCCGGCATCAAGGACCCGCGGCGGCCGATCGGCTCGTTCATCTTTCTGGGCCCCACAGGCGTGGGCAAGACCGAGCTGGCGAAGACCCTCGCGCAGACGCTGTTCGACAGCGAGGACAATATCGTCCGCATCGACATGAGCGAGTACATGGAGCGCCACACGGTCTCGCGGCTCATCGGCGCCCCTCCGGGCTACGTGGGCTATGACGAAGGCGGCCAGCTCACCGAGGCGGTGCGGCGCAAGCCCTACTCCGTCATCCTCTTCGACGAGATCGAGAAGGCGCACACGGACGTCTTCAACGTGCTCCTCCAGATCCTCGACGACGGCCGGGTGACGGACTCGCAGGGCCGCACGGTGGACTTCAAGAACACCGTGATCATCATGACCTCGAACATCGGCTCCACCCACCTCCTGGAGGGGGTGATGCCGAACGGCGAGATCACCGAAGGAGCCCGGACGGCGGTGATGCGCGAGTTGCGCGGCCACTTCCGGCCCGAGTTCCTGAACCGGGTGGACGACATCGTGCTCTTCCGGCCGCTGCGCCTGGAGGAGATCGAGCGGATCGTGGATCTTCAGACCGAGGATCTGCGCAGCCGTCTGACCGACCGCGGTATCCGCCTGGAGCTGACCGAGCCCGCCCGCGAGTACGTGGCGCGCCAGGGCTTCGACCCGGTCTACGGCGCCCGGCCGCTCAAGCGGTTCCTCCAGCACGAGCTCGAGAGCCGCATCGGCCGTGCCCTGGTCGCCGGAGAGGTCCGCGAGGGCTCGCTCGTGAAGGTGGATGTCCAGGACGGCCACCTCGCAGTGGCCATCGAGAATTCGGTACCGAAGGAAGAGGCCGTCCTGGCCTGATCATCAGCAGGCGCCGGCGTTGTTTCGTCGGCGCCTTTTTCTTTTATTCCGGAGGGGATCTGTGCACCGAGTCGAAAACCTGCCCACGCCCTGCCTGCTGCTCGATCCGATCCGGATGCAGCGGAACATCGACCGCCTCCAGGCCCACCTGACCCGCCTCGGTGTCACACTCCGCCCCCACCTCAAGACCTGCAAGAGCCTTGAGATCGCCCGCCTGATGATGCCCACCCCCGCGGGCCCCGCAACGGTCTCCACCCTCCAGGAAGCCGAACAGTTCGCCGCCACCGGAGTCCGCGACCTCCTCTACGCCGTCGGTATCGCACCGAACAAGCTCGCCCGCGTCCTTGCCCTGCGCAGAGCCGACGTGGATCTCTCCGTCATCCTCGACAGCCCCGAACAGGCGCAAGCCGTGGCCGCCGCCAGCCGCGAAGCCCGGGACCGCATCCCGGCCCTCATCGAGATC
>DATANP010000497.1:0-9008 GCA_036266195.1 Thermoanaerobaculia bacterium
CATAGACCTTGCCGCGGGCGGAAATCTGCACCTTCTTCGCGGCACGGATCGTGCCCCTCACGGTGCCGGAGATGAAAACCTGCCCGGCACGCAGGTCACCCTCGACCTCTCCGCCCTCGCCGACGATCAGATCGCCGTTCGAGGTCACCTTGCCGTTGAACTTGCCGTCCACCCGGAACGAGGTCTCGAACCGGAGCTCACCCTCCACGTGACTTCCGCTGTCGAGGAAGCCGTTGAGATCGCTCTGCTTGCCACCGCCGCTGTCGTTCTTGAAGATCATCGGGTTTCTCCGCGCTCCACGAGGACGTCGTAGAGCCTCATGAGCTCCTCCTCGGAATGGAAATGGATCTGCAGGAAGCCCCCCTTGCCCTTTCTCCGGATCTCGACCCTGGTCTGGAGACGGCGGGTGAGCTTCTCCTCCGCGGCGGCGGTGTTGACTTCGACCGGCCTCGGTTTCTTGACGGGCTTCTCGCGCGCCGGCTGCTCTGTAGACAGACGCTCCAGGTCGCGGGCGGAGAGGCCCTCGCGCACGGCGCGGTCCGCGAGATTGATCTGGGCCTCGCGGCTCGGCAGTCCCAGGAGCGGCCGGGCCTGTCCGGCCGTGAGCCGGCCCTCGCGCAGCAGCTCCTGCACCTCCTCGGGCAGCCGGAGGAGACGCAGCGAGTTCGTGACCGTGGTGCGCGCCTTGCCGACGCGCGTGGCGACCTCCTCCTGCGACAGCCCGAACTTCTCCTGAAGGGCGAGGTAGGCCTCGGCCTCCTCCAGGGCGTTCAGGTCGCTGCGCTGGAGGTTCTCGACCAGCGCCAGCTCGAGCAGCTCACGGTCGTCCGCGACCGGCCGGACGACCACCGGCACCTGCTCCAGGCCGGCGCGACGGGAGGCGCGCCAGCGGCGCTCGCCCGCGATGATGAAGTAGGTGCCGTCCTCGTCCGGGCTGACCACGAGCGGCTGCACCACGCCCTGTGCGCGGATCGAGGCGGCAAGCTCCTCGATGGCGTCCTCGTCGAAATGGGTGCGCGGCTGAAAGCGGTTCGGCTTGAGCTGGCCGACCGGCAGCGTCTGGACCGGCGCGGGCACGGCCGGGGCGGCAGGCGCCGGCGATTGTTCCCGAGGATCGCGCTGGAGAAGGGCGTCGAGGCCGCGGCCAAGGCCCTTTCTTTTCAATGAGTTCTGCGTCAAGCGGCGCTCCTCCCGTTCATGCGCCGCAGCAGCTCGCTGGCGAGCGCCAGATAGGCTTCGGCGCCGCGGGACTTGATGTCGTACTGGAAGATGGGGAGACCATGGCTCGGGGCTTCGGCAAGGCGGATGTTGCGCGGCACCACGGCCTGGAAGACCTGGTCGCCGAAGACGCGGCGCACCTCGTCTGCCACGTCCTTGCAGAGATTCGTGCGGTCGTCATACATCGTGAGCAGAATGCCGGCGATCGCCAGGCGCGTGTTGAGCCCGCCCTGGATGCGCTTGACCGTGGACATGAGGTCCGCGATCCCCTCCAGGGCGAAGTACTCGCACTGGAGCGGCACGACCAGGGCGTCGGCCGCGGCGAGCGCGTTGACCGTGAGATGGCCGAGCGACGGCGGGCAGTCCAGGAGGATGAAGTCGTAGTGCGGGGAGAGCGCCTTGAGGATGCCCTTGAGGCGGCCCTCCCAGCCCTCCTCCCCGACGAACTCGACCTCGACGCCGACGAGGTCGCGCTGGGCGCCGATGAGGTCGAGGTTCGGGAAGCCGGAGGGGTGAACGGTCTCCGGCAGAGGGACCTCTCCGGTCAGCGCATGGTAGAGGTGCGGAACCTCCGCGTTGGCGCCGAGCCCGCGGGTGGCGTTGCCCTGGGGGTCGCAGTCGATGAGCAGGACGCGGCGCTCCAGGGCGCCGAGCCCGGCTCCGAGGTTGATGGCGGTGGTGGTCTTGCCGACGCCGCCCTTCTGGTTCGCAATGGCGAGGATCGTGGTCATCGAAGTTCCTGTTGCTTTGGCCGCAGCTCGAGGATGCGTCGGCTGCGGCTCCCCGGAATCCGGATCGTCCGTCCCGGCACCAACTGCGGCGGCCTGGGCGGATCGTCCTCCCCCACCCAGAGAAGGACGCGGCCTTCGGGTCCCAGGCGCTCAGCGAGGGCTCCGAGCACATCCGATTCGAGCTTGAGAGCCCGCGCGGTGACCACATCCAGACTCGCCGGCAGGCCGGCAGGGAGAGGGACTTCAACTCTAACATTCAGGCACCGGCAGGGCAATGACGCCTTGCGCGCCGCCGCGGAGAGGAACGCCCATTTCCGCTCCCGCGCCTCGACGAGCGTTACCTCCATCTCAGGCCGGGCCGCAGCCAGGACGACACCCGGGAAGCCAGCTCCCGACCCTACATCCAGGGCATGCCGAGCGGTTTCCGGGATGAGAGAGAGGGCCGCGAGCGACTCGCCGTAGTGGCGCTCCAGGATCTCGGGCAGAGTGCCCGGCCCGATCAGGGAGAGGCGCTGGTTCCAGACGGACAGCTCCTGGTAGTGGACCAGGAGCGCGTCGAGGGCCCGGTCCGACAGAGGCTCCGAAGAAAGCTGGGCAAGCTGTTCGCGGTTGATCGGGGGGAGAGCGAAAGGCATGGGCGGAGGATCGCATGTTTCACGTGGAACGTAGGGGCCGGATTTCAGGCCCTGTTCCACGTGAAACATCGCTTTTAGGCGATCAGCTAGGCAGGTCGGATGGTGACGCGCTTGAAGTAACCGTCCCCGCTGCTCTCGCTCACCACGTGGGGGTCGTCCGCCAGGGTGATGTGGACGATCCTGCGGTCGGCGGGGTTCATCGGCTCCAGCGTGCGGGGCCGGCCCTTGCGGCGCACGTCCTCCGCCACTTCCTGCGCGAGGCTGCGCAGGCGCTCTTCCCGGATCTCCTGGAAGTTGTCACAGTCGACCCGCACCAGCGGCGCCTCGCCCGCGAGGCTGCGGATCATCCGGGGGAGCAGGTGCTCCACCGAGGAGACCAGCTCGCCGTCGTCCTGGAAGCACCAGTCCACGTCCTCGCCCGAGAGGTCCACCTCCAGGCGCTCCTCTCCCTGGAGGATGCGCGGTATCAGGCTCAGGCCGGCGACACGCAGCAGGAGCGCCACGCTCTTCGCCGCCGCGTCCGCCATCGGGCCGGTCGCCTCGGGGTAGCGCTCGGAGGGCCGGCGCGGCATCTCCGGCAGAGCGATCAGGCCGCCGGAGGACAACGGCAGCGGCTTGAAGGAGTCCTCCTCCGCCCGCGCCGGACGCTCGGGCCGGTCCGCGCTCCGCTCGGCTGGACGCGGCCGGTCGTACCGCCCCCGGTCACCCCGGTCGCCTCGATCCCCCCGTGGTCCACGGTCACCCCGGTCCCGATCGCGCCCGCCGCGATCCCCGCGCTCTCCCCGATCCTTCCGCGGGCCCCGGTCTCTCTCCGCAGATTCGGGCCGGCGCTCGGGGCGCGGCTCCCGGGCCTGAACCGGCGGAGGAGGGGGCGCCGGTGTCGGCGCGCCGACCGGAGCGCTGAGGACCGGCCGCGCCGGAGCCGGCGGAGGCGGAGGCGAGCCGGGAGCGCGCCGGGGCGACTCCGGATCGACCTCGATCAGCACCTTGCGCCGGGTCTTCAGGAACCCGTGCCGCTTCTCGATGCTGCGGTACGAGATCTCCTCGGGAGCGAGATGAAAATGGTTGGCCGCCTGGATGAGGGCCTGCTGCAGCGTGTCGCCAGAGAAGAAACGTCGCTTGGGTTCGTTCATATGCCGCCCGGTCCGGTTCGCGCGGGGCTCAATTCGCCCGCTTCTCGAGTCGTTTGTAAACCGCCTGTTGCAGGATGGTCAAGACGTTGTTCGTGAGCCAGTAGAGCACCAGTCCGCTCGGGACGCCGATGAACATCACGGTCATGACGATCGGCATCATCTCGAAGATCCGCCGCTGCATCGGGTCGCCGGACTGCGGCGCCATGCGCACCTGGAACCACTGCGTGGCGCCCATGACGATGGGCAGCACGAAGTAGGGATCCTTCGACGAGAGGTCCGCGATCCACAGGATCCACGGCGCGTTGCGCAGCTCCACCGCCGCGGTGAGCAGGCTGAAGAACGCGAACAGGATCGGCATCTGGAGGAGGAGCGGCAGGCAGCCGCCCACCGGGTTCACCCCGGCCTCCTTGTAGACCGCCATCACCTCGTCGTTCATCTTCTTCTGCGCTTCCAGGTTTGGCTTCCCCTGCTTGTCGCGCAGCTTGTTCTTGTACCGGTCGCGGATCGCCTGCACCCTCGGGTTGAGCGCCTGCATCTTCCGCATCGATTTCATGTTCGTGTGCGTCAGCGGCAGGAGGATGAGCTTGATCACCACGGTCAGCAGGATGATCGCCCAGCCGTAGTTGGCCACCACGTTGTCGTGGATCCAGTGGAGCGCCACCAGGAGGGGCCGCGCCAGGAACGCGAACTTGCCGAGCTGCACCGCGCGCTCCAGGTGGTGGGGCAGGGCGGCGAGCTTGTCGTAGCTCATGTCGCCCCAGTAGGAGGTCAGCGAGAGCGTGTCCGCCTCGGGCTCCAGCACGATGCGGTACTCCCGCAGGAGCTTCTTCTCCTCGGAGGTGATCTCGTCCTTGGGCGGCACCGGCAGGAAGCGGTTGCCGCGCGAGCTCGACTCGATCATCACCGGTTCGAGCACGGCGCGCTCCAGGCCGGCGCCCGGGATCACGGCGGAGAGGAAGTAGTTGTCCTCCAGGCCGATCCAGTCCGGCCGCCGGACCGCCTTCGGCTCCAGCTCGCGCTGCGGGCTGAGCTGCGCAACGTCGCCGCCCACCTTGTAGACCGCGAGGCGCCGGCCATAGCGGCTGCCGATCTCCTCCGGCGTGGGGTTGCGGATGCCCGGGCCCACCACCACGGCCCAGCTGTCTCCCCCCGCGGCGGACACCTGGATGGCCGACTCCAGGAAGCCCTGGTCGTCGAATCGGAAGCGCTTCTCGGCCATGCCCGCGGGCCCGCGGTAGCGGAAGAGCACAGCCCGGCCGCCCGGCTCCACCTGCGCCTGGAACAGCGCCTGGTTCAGCGGGTGGCTCTTGTGGTCCGCGCGCCGGACGAGGCCGTAGGCGTACGGCCCCTCGATCCGGTTGCGCAGCAGCTCGACGGCGCCGTGCTTCGGGTCCTTGAGCTGGACCGACAGGAGCTGAGCGCCGCGGCTGGTGAACGTCGCCCGCGCGTCGCGGCTCTCCAGCACGACCCGCTGCTCGGCCGAGCCCTGCACGGGCTGGCCGGCCCAGGCCGGGACCGGCGAGATTCTTCCTGGCTGGCCCGGTTGGCCTGGCTGGCCGGCCGGTCTCTGGCCCGGCGTCGCCGTGGCGGAAGGAGTCGCGGTGGCGCTCGCGGCCGGCGCCGGCGGCTTCACCGGCTTGGCGGGGAAGAAGTGAGACCAGATGGCGAACACCGCCAGCGACAGCAGGGCGGCGAGGAACAGGCGGCGAGTGTCGTCCACGGAGCTACGATTCCTCTCTCGATAGGTTTGGGTCTGCGACTAGGGAAGGTCGACCCCGCCCGGATGGAACGGCTGGCAGCGCATCAGGCGCAGGAAGGCCAGCACGCTGCCGCGGCCGAGCCCGTGACGGATCAGGGCCAGCCGCGCGTACTCCGAGCAGGTGGGGGTGAAACGGCACGACGGCGGGAGGAGCGGCGACAGCCGGCGCTTGTACAGCTCCAGGAGCCGGACGGCGGTTTCTACAAGGGGGCGGGTGAACGGGTTCAAGATGCCTCTCTCCGCGGCAGCACGCCGGCGAACAGGCGCATGAGGTCGGCGCGCAGGTTCTCGAAGTCCGAGCCCCTCGCCTCCGGCTTGAGATGGATCACCAGGTCCAGGGCGGGGAGCTTGGCGCGGTCGTTCCATCGGCGGTAGATCTCTTTGATCCGGCGCTTGATGCGGTGCCGCACGAAGGCCGGGCCCACCTTGCGGCTGGCGGTGATCCCGATGCGGGGATGCCCAAGCTGGTTCGGAACGAAGTAGAGGATCGCCAGCGAGCCGTGCCGCCGGCGCCCCGTCCGGTAGCACCTGAGGTAGTCCGCCCTCCGCCGCAGCCGCTCCGCAGGAAGCAGGCGTTGGCTTCCGGCCTCGACCGGAAGCCGGGAACCCTCCATCAGACCGAAAGGCGCTTGCGGCCCTTCGCGCGACGGCGCGAGAGCACGGCGCGGCCGTGGCGGGTGCGCATCCGCACCAGGAAGCCATGGGTCCGCTTGCGGCGACGGTTGTTCGGTTGAAATGTCCGTTTCACGTTCGTGCTTCCTTCCTTGGGTCAGTCGGTCCGACGAAATTGGCGGAGAGGGTGGGATTCGAACCCACGGACCGGTTGCCCGGTCAACGGTTTTCGAGACCGTCCCATTCAGCCACTCTGGCACCTCTCCGGTCTCTATCTCTGAATACTGGCGGAGAGAGTGGGATTCGAACCCACGGTTGAGTTTCCCCAACACACGCTTTCCAAGCGTGCTCCTTAAGCCACTCGGACATCTCTCCAGATATTTCTTTCTGTAAAGAACAGGGCTCAGGATCTTTTCCGGAGCGACAAGAAGAAACTGCGCAGCAGCGCGGCGCTCTCCTCTTCGAGAACCCCGGCCGTGACGGCCAGCCGGTGGTTCAGGCGCGGATCCTGGACCAGGTTGCCCAGCGTTCCGCACCAGCCTGCCTTGGGATCGGGCGCCCCGTAGACCAGCCGCTCGATGCGGCTGTTCACCAGCGCCCCGGCGCACATCGCACACGGCTCGAGGGTGACGTAGATCGTGCACCCCGTGAGCCGCCACCCTCCCACCCCTTCGGACGCTTTCCGGATCGCCAGGATCTCGGCGTGAGCGAGAGGGTCGCGGTCGATCTCGCGCCGGTTATAACCGCGGCCGAGGATCTTCCCTTCCCTCACGATCACGGCGCCGATGGGGACCTCCCCGATGTCGCCGGCGCGCCGGGCTTCGGCGAGGGCCTCCAGCATCCAGATCCGATCTTCCGGTGTTTCTGTCTGCACGGCCACCCTCACCCGTACCCCGGGCAGGCGGGATATCTTACTCGAACGTTTTCCGATCGGCAAACCCCCGGGCGATTTGCCGGGAATACCGACACCCCCTGCGGACCTTTACAGAGCGGACACCAGGACATAGCATGTGCTCCTGGCAGCGGCCCACGAAGGGTTCGGGTCCTGTGCATCGTCCGATTCCGAACCTCGTCAGGCCCGGAAGGGAGCAGCGATAAGGTCTCCGGTCGAGTGCCGCAGACAAACCGGAACCCTTCGTAGACCGCTGTCTTCCAGCCGCCAGCCGACGATCCCATGACCACGTATCAGGTTCTCGCCCGCAAGTGGCGACCGCAGAGCTTCTCCACCCTCGTCGGCCAGGGGCCGATCGTGACCGCCCTGCGCAACGCCGTCCAGGAAGGACGCATCGCGCAGGCCTATCTCTTCTCCGGCATCCGCGGCGTGGGCAAGACCACGACCGCCCGGCTCCTGGCGAAGATGCTCAACTGCGAGCGCGGGCCGCTCCCCGATCCCTGCAACGAGTGTACGGCCTGCGTCGAGATCACCCGCGGCTCGGACATGGACGTGATCGAGGTGGATGCCGCCACCTACTCGAAGGTCGAGCAGGTGCGCGAGCTGACCGAGAGCCTCAAGTACGGTCCGGCCCGCGACCGCTACAAAGTCGTCATCCTCGACGAGATCCACCGCCTGTCGCGGCAGGCGTTCGACGCGCTCCTGAAGATCGTCGAGGAGCCGCCGCCGTTTTTAGTCTTCATCTTCGCCACCACCGAGATCGACGCGGTCCCGGCCACGATCCTCTCGCGCTGCCAGGAGTTCCACTTCCGGCGGGTCTCGTCGCACGACGTCACCGGCCTCCTGCGCGAGATCTGCGACAAGGAGCGGATCGAGGCGAGCGATACGGCGCTCAGGCTCATCGCCCGGGCCGGCGAGGGGAGCGTGCGCGACGCGGTCGCCCTGCTCGACCAGCTCGCCACCTTCGGCTCGGGCACGATCACGGATGAAGATGCCGTCCGTCTCCTGGGCGGTCTCGACACCGCGCTCTTCCAGCGTCTCCTGGAAGCGATCCTCGGCGGCGACGGCCAGGCGGTGAGCCGCGCGGTGCGGCACATCGAAGACGAAGGCTGGGACCCGCGGAGCGTCTACGGCCAGTTCCTCTCCTTCTGCCGCGACGCGCTCCACCTCGCCATGGGCGGCGATCCCGAGGGGGTCGACCTCCCGGCCGAGGAGTCGCAGGTCCTGGCCGGCATGGCGAAGGAGGCCGGCTATGAGAATGTCCTGCGCCTCCTGCACCAGCTCCTGAGCAGCGAGACCACGGTCCGCCGCAGCGAGAGCGGCGCCCTCGCGGTCGAGATCGCCTGGCTGCGCGCGGCCGAGTTGCCCAAGCTGCGGCGGGTCGAAGAAATCCTGGCTGGCAATCCCGGGACGGTCTCCGCCGCGCCGGCTCCCCGGGCTCCACAGCCCGCGCCGCGTCCGGCACCGGCGCCTCGGCCTCAGCCTGTCGCGGCTCCGACTCCGCCGCCGCCCCAGGCTGCCCGTCCAGCTCCGGCTCCTCCGCCTCCGGCGCAACCTCCGGCGCAAAAGCCCGTAATGAACGGCGATCCGGTGCAGGCCTTCCTGGACGAGGTGAGCCGCCGCAAGCAGCCGCTCGCCGCGCACCTGTCCGAGGCCGAGGCGGTCACCTTCGAAGACGGCCGGCTGACCATCGCGCGGATGCCGGGCGACACCTGGCTGGAGTCCCGTTTGCAGCAGGCCGGCAACCGGCAGGTCATCGAGGAGTCGCTCGCCGCCGTCTGGGGACCGGGCACGCCGTGGCGCACGGTGCAGGGCAACGGCGAGCGCCGCAAGCAGGAGGAGGAGCAGACCCGGCAGGCTGCCGCGACCGCGGCGGGCCTGGTTGAAAATCCCACCGTTCAGACCATCCTCGACATCTTCGGGGGCAAGGTCGAGCGGGTCGAAGAGCGTACCAGGGAGGATTGAACCCAAATGAGCAGCATGCGTCAGTTGATGAAGCAGGCCCAGGAGATGCAGGAGCGGCTCCAG
>DATANP010000498.1:0-11487 GCA_036266195.1 Thermoanaerobaculia bacterium
TCCCCCAGGGCTGGGGGAGAGGGAACCCCTCACCCCCGTCCCCTCTCCCATCGCACTCCCTTCCCCCGGGAGAGGGGCGCCACCTCCCTCCCGGAGAGGCGAATTTTTCAGGGCTTCGGGCCAGGGGCGCTGGAAGCACGCGGACCAGCTCTCGCGGGTGAGGCCGCGGAAGAGCTTGGGGATGCCGGCGTCCGCCTCGGTGAAGGCGCGGGCGGCGCGCCGGGCGTCGACGCAGGAGTAGCAGAGGCGGCTTTCCGGGATGCGGCCGAAGGCGATCTGGTCTTCGCCGCACTGGCTGCAGGTCCAGTGGGTCATGACTCCTCCGTTTCAGCGATGATTTCGAGAGCCTGCTGCCAGCGGATCTCGTCGGAGCCCGCGGACCACAGGACCTCGCGGCCAGCGCGGGCGCTGAGGGACCTTCTTGGCCCGGTTGTGGCTGGTCTTGCAGCCTGCTCCATCACGACCCGGTGGGTGTAGACGATGGGCTGCCGCTTGGTGGCCAGGCCGGCGTGGATGAGGCGGCGGAGCAGGTCGAGGAGCGGCTCGATGCCGCCGAGGGTCTTCGACCACAGGCCGATCTGGGCCGGGGTCGGCAGGGAGATGCCGGCTTCTTCGAGGAGCAGGTTGACTCGAAAGGTGGCGCTCTGCGGCCCCGTGAGGGGCCGGAGACCGCAGGTCTCCTGTTTTTTAGGGGGATTAAGGGGGAATAGGGGGTCTGGGGGAAAAGGGGGAGAAAGGGGGGTGGAAAGGGCGCACTCCGCTTCGCCCTTTCGGGCCGAAAGGGTGCACTCTGCTTCGCCCTTCTGGCCCGAAAGGGTGCACTTCTCTGCGCCCTTTTCCTCCGAAAGGGCGCACCTGGCTTCGCCCTTTTGCTCGGAAAGGGTGCAGTCTGCTTCGCCTTTTCCAGGGGAAAGGGTGCACTCCGCTTCACCCTTTCCGACCGTGAGCCGGTAGGTTGAGAGGTGGCCGCGGCCGTCTCCAGGAGTGACCGCGAGCTCGCCGGCGGCGATCAACTCGTCCAGGAGCTGTTGCACTCTCCGCCGGCCGAGACGGGCTCGCTTCTGGAGCGTGGCCTGATCGACGACCCACTCGCCGCGCTGGTCGGAGTAGCTGGCGATGGCGAGGAGGACGATGAGGCCGGATCCGCTCTGGCGGGAGTGCTCCCAGACGGCGGCGAGGTGCTCAAGCGACATGGGCGACCCTCGCGGGCTTGAGAACGCCGAGGGCCCTCACCCCCCGGCCGGTTTGATCCCGTTCCCCCTCTCCCTGGCCCTCTCCCCCAGGGGTGGGGGAGAGGGCCAGGGAGAGGGGGGCCATGGTGGAGGCGGCGGCGACTGCGGATTCGAAGGCTTCGGCTTCTTCGAGGCGTTGTTGCCAGGACTGGCGCCTGAGCTTGTCGAGGTCCTCGGCTTGCTCCAGGTAGAAGGGCTGGCAGATGCGGTCTGGCGGGTGCTGCACCAGGGCGCAGAGCATGGCTTCGGCGCCTTCGAGTAGGCCGAGCTGGCCGCGGTAGTGCGGGCAGGCATCCTTGGCGCAGAAGTAGAGCGCCGCCCCGTCGATGAGACGCTCCTCGGCGATTGCTTCCCCGCGTCGGAGGCGGAGGTGGACCAGGGTCACGGCTGGGCAGCCTCTACACGAAATCTGTAGCCGTGCGCCCGGAGGTGGGCGCCACGACGTGATCGGCCAACGCGGCCAGGCCTTCGGCTGTGAGGCTCCACTCGATGTGCGCGCCTTCCTGCTTGAGGCAGCGGGCCTCCGCGGCGTGCGTCGTGCAGAGGTAGACGCCCTCGTCGAAGAGCATGCTGGCGGGGTGCTGACAGATGTCGCACCCCGGAAGGCCGGAATCTTCGTCTTGCACCATGCTCATGACCTGCCTCGGATGCGGGCCAGAAGATGCTTCTTGCGGGCTTGGAACTCCTCGCGCTCAAGGAGGCCGCCGCGGTGCGCCTGGTCAAGGTCGTGGAGGAGGGTCCAGGACATCCTGAACCGTGGGCGGCTCTTCAGGGAAGGAGGATAATGGGTCGAAGGAATCGGCTCGCGTATGCATCGCGAACAGGATAGGTACGCGTATACAGGAATGTCAAGTCCATGAACACGGTCACCGTACTAGACGGGCCCGGCATCCGGTGCTAGACTTGCCGGTATGGCAGACAGAATCCAACTGACCCAGGATGTGCTGCGCGGTTGCCTCAAGGCTCAACCGCTGAGGGAGCTCGACCGCCGGCTCGGGCGGTCGGCAAACTACGTTGCCCGTACTCTGCGGGGCGAGATCGAGCTGACCTTCGAGAAGGTGTTCGAGATCCTCGCGGCCGCGCGGGTCGACGCCAGCGACTTCTTCGAGGTGCTTTCGGAGACCTTGAGGCAGTCAGGAAAGGACAGCGCGGCGACGGAGGCGATCCCTTTGGACGAGCGGCCGAGCGACTCGGTGCGGGCCTTGACCGCGAGGCGGCTCCGTGTGCTCGAAGAGCGTATGGCCCAGCAGGAGCTGCGGCTCGCAGAGCTGGAGGAGGGAAAGGGAAGAGGGGGCGGCGGGAAGTGAAGAGCCCTCACCCCCGGCCCCTCTCCCGGCCGCACACCCGGACCGCCGGGAGAAGGGAGGGTGCAGACGTTCGGCTATCTTCCCTCGTGGGCCGCTGACGCGTAGTTTTTAGCTCTTGGGCTTTCTGGGGGGCGCCGGGCTGTTGCGGACAAGAAAGTACAGCCTGAGCAGTGTCGCCCGCCGGACCTCGCGACGCTGCCGAGGAACTCTTGCGAGGAGGCGAGCCATCATGGCTTCCCGGCGGATACCTAGAACTTTGAAGATGGGCAGGATCTTATCAATGATATCGATAAGCTCGCTGTCGCGATTGGAGTTGGCATACAGCAGGGATAGCTCCAGGAGTACCTGTGCCTGCTCGTAGTGCATGCTGTACTTTTCAAAAACGCGTGCCGATTTCTTGAAGTGGATTTCTGCTGTCGCAAGCCCGAGACCTACATCCAAGTGCCCGCGCAGCCACATGTGCTTAGCTTCTAGCAATGGGTCATTGAGCGAGAGCAGATCTTCTGCTTCGAGCAGGCACTCGGCTGCTTCTTCCGGCCGACCAGCATCCACGAGGTTGAAGACCAGCGCATGGACCGCCGAATAGATCAACGTATCATCAGCATCGCCCGGCAGCATTCGTACAGCCATTTGCGCGCGCTCGACTGCTTTCTCAGGGTCGGGAGTATAGCTGTAATTGATCGCCTGGCAGACGAAGCAGCGAGCTAGGTTCTCGATATTCCCGTCTTTTTGTCGATATTCCTGCGATTTCATTAGGGCTTCGGATGCTTCTGCGAAGCGACGCTGGTTTCGTCTCAGACCACCGATTACTTCCCAGAGCCAAGCAAACAGATCAGGACGCAACGAACCTTTGTCGAGGTGCTCGTTCGCGCGGTCGAAGGCAATCTCAGCTGCACGGAAACGAGCGAGTACTTTATTGGCGTTTCCAAGTTGCGACCAAGCTTCGCCGCAAGCATCCTCCCAGTCCGCCCCGCAGGCACCGCGGCGGATTAAGGCCTCAGCTAGCCGACATGCCAACTTCGCGATCTCAAGCATTTCCCAAGGATCGCTGAAGCGCAGAGAGTAGCTGTAGGTCGTGAGGGCGCGAACATGCACAAGGGACCAATCCCTCGGGGGATTGGACACACGTAGCGCCCTGCGGTCGGGTGGAATCTGCAACAGTTTTAGCAGAAACTCAGGTTGCTCTGACACAATGGGCCCAGGATATCATCTGCAAGGCCCGGGCGGGCAGGGGCCCGCCCGATTTGGAGACAAGCTACTGGGAGCGGTCACCGGTGGGGGACGGGCGTGTAATCTCCGAGGGCGCCGCACCTGGACAAGGCGCTGGACGTCCGTTTGGATCGACGCAGCCGCCTGTTTCTGCCCAGATGATCCGCCAGACTTGGCCGAGCCAGTCGAGGACCTGGTTGACCGGGCTGCTCACTCTGGCCGACGGAGCCGCCCATCCTGGAACTGCTGCGAGTAGCGCTGCCGCCATCACCAGTACGCATATCGTCCTTCGCTTCATGTGGTTACCTCCTCCCCCAACCCGGGGGTTTAGACGCCTCACCCTCTCCTCCGAGGGCGTTGCAGACATCCATGACACCATTCAAGGCCAAAAGTTGACCCTTAAGGCCACGCCGTTTTTATGTTTGGCCGAGACCTTGATGCGAGTGTATGACACTCCGGCCGGACAGGGAAGCCCAAACCTGCGTTTAAAAGGGGAGGAGGGGCGAAGGTTTGGGTGTGTCAGGGAGGGCGGAAGGACCCAAAGGACTGCCAGGACGGAAGGACTCAAAAGACGGGAAGGACGGCAGGCCGCCTTGGTGCGGCGGATCCCGACCAGCACGGGCGGCGAGGCTTATGGTCTTGGCTTGGGTTTTCGGAGTACCATCTGGGCTATGCAAGTCGCAACGGGAACCGTCGTCAACGGGAAGATCGTTTTGGAGGGGGTCTCCCTCACCGAGGGAGAGGTCGTAACCGTCATCTCTCGCGGCGCTGACGAGAGGTTCTCGCTCACGGAAGCGCAGGAGGACGAGCTTCTTGCTGCCATGGCCGAAATTGAGCGTGGCGAGTTCGTCACTCTCGAAGAATTGCTGCAGTCGTTGCCGAAACGCGGCTGAGCATGGCGCTCCAGATCAAGATTTCCTCCCGAGCCTCTAAACAGGTCCAGAAAGCAGCCGAGTGGTGGGAGCAGAATCGCCCTGCCGCTCCAGGAGCGATCGGCGCTGACTTCGGCGAAGGCGTCGCCTTGCTGGCCGAGCAGCCGGGTATGGGGCCCAAGTATGAAGGGGCGCGAGCTCCGGGCGTAAGGCGCCTCTTCCTCGGGCGGGTCGGATACTTCATCTACTACAGCGTGAAAGGCGACACTCTCCAGGTGCTCGCGTTCTGGCATGCGAGCCGCGACCACCAACCGGCGCTCTGAGGGCGCTGGAACCCTCACCCCCATCCCCTCTCCCGGTCCGCCCAAGTCCACCCGCTCCGGGCGAGGGGCGCCACCTCACGCCCGCAGATACAACGGCGCAGGTAAGGACCCAAAGGACTGCAAGGACGACAAGGACGCGTTACGCGGGGTCGGGGCCTGAGGCGCGGGTGAGGGTGGCGGCGACTTTGCGGGCCAGCTCGGCGGTGGCGGTTTCGCGATGGGCGGCTTCCTGGAAGAGAAGGAGGGCGGCCATGGGCTCGCGGGCGACTTCCAGGGCGCTGAAGACGGTCACCATTTCGTCGGCGAGCTCGCGGACTTCGGCGGTCTTTCCCTCTTGGAGATGAGAGATTGACAGGTCGAGGGCGGCGAGCGCGGCATCGAAGGCGTTGCCCTGGTCGACGAACGTCTGGCGGACCTGGGTCAGGAGGCGGCAGGCTCGATCGTGATCTCCCAGGCCGGTGGCGATGCGGCCTTCGACCCAATCCAGGCGGCGACGGTCCTGCTCGCGCCCATGGGTCGCGGCCAGAGCCTTCAGATCGGGCAGGAGGGCCGCCGCCTCCTGGTGGCGGTCGGCCTTGGAGAGGCAATCCACCAAGTTGTGACGGAGGCAGAGCAGGAGGCGGGGCTCGCGGTTGGGATCGATGAGGCCGTTTGCTTTTTTTAGGGCCTGGATGGCGGCCCGAGTGTCTCCCATCTCGATGAGGGCGCCGGCTTTGGCAACGAGGCTGCGGCCGGCCAGGTGAGGATCCGGATGCTCGCCGTGGAGGAAAAGCTCCACGGCCTCGTCAAACAGCTTGATGGCCTCAGGGAAGCGCCGCTGCGCGGTTCGGAGCGGCGCTTTCAAGGCCAGGAGAATGGGCTCATAGCCCAGAGCGTCTTCGTTGCCGCGACAGCCGGCCTTCCACCAGGAGTCCGCCATGTCGAAGCTGCGCTCGGCTCCGAGAAGATCGCCTTGCACCCGGAGGGCATTCCCGAGCGCGGCCCAGGCGAGGCTGCGGAGCTGGTAGACCCAGCTCTCCTCGAAGAGGTCGCTATCCGAGATACGGTCCGCCACCTGGACGGCGAGGTCGGCGAGGTGGACGGCGTCGGCGGGCTGCTCCGGCGCTGTCTCGCGGCTCTTGCTGACGATCAGCTCGCAGAGGCCCAAGCTCGTAAAGCGGCCGTCGGCGTGGAGGCGGGTGAGGCGTTCCTCCGCTTCGAGCGCGAGCAGCTCCTCCAGGAGGCGGGGAGCTTCGGCTCGGGACCGGGCTAGGGTGGCGTCGATGAGCCCGAAGACCTGGGGGAGGGCGTTGGCCTGATGAAGCTCGAGCAGCCAGCCTCCGGCCTCCCGGCAGCGGGGACAGACGGCGAGAAGGTGGAAGAGCTGCGCGTTCTGCTTCGCCGTCCGATCTGTGGCAAGCAGGTGCTCCAAGTCGGCGGCATCGAGATGCTGGTGCTCCATGCAACCCTCCTTTGACAGCTTCTTTGATGAGAGCAGAGAATAGCGCAACCAGAGATGAAGAGGTACCCGTGGCAGGCGAAAAGCGGGCCAGGAGTGGAATCCCGGCCCGGAAGGACAGATCAGCCGTTCGGTTCGAGGATGGAGCCGTTGTCGCCGGAACTGCCCGTGGTTGGCCTGGGCCTCCCGTCCGGCTCAAGAATGGAGCCGTTCTCGGCCCAGGCGAAGAACAGGAAACTCCAGAGCTGCGCGAGTCGAAGCATTCGGACCTCCTGAGGGCCGCACGGAGTCCGGCCACCACGGCCGGGGAGGCGGGCCTCTCAGGAGGGAGTGTGCAGGCGGCCTCGGCTTTGGCTGAAATCTCCGAAGCGCGCCTGCTCACCTGGGACAGAGCTGAGAAGGTGGAGGCGGGGATGGAGGGAGGCCGGGCGAAGCTGAGAGGGATCAGCGTAGCTCGGCGGCCTGAACTGCCCGCCTGAGCGGGGGAGTGGCCGAGGGGGCGAAGGGCCCCCTGGCGGGTGGGTGGGCAACGAAATGGGCGCACAAGGGACGGGATGCTCTTCAGGGAGACCCACTTCTTCCCTGTCAGCGCGTCGGCTGCCTGCGGCCCTCACCCCCGGCCCCTCTCCCATCCGCACTCCCGGACCGCCGGGAAGAGCCCCCCTTGGTGGGCGGTGGTTCACGACCGAAATTGCAGTAAGGGCAGAAAATTTAGACTAACCCTCTTGACTAAAGAGAGTTTCCGGTGCACACTTAGGCCCATGGCGGCCCATGATTCACGCCCAAGCATACATGTCGAGGTCCTCGTAATTGGCGGTGGAATAATGGGTTTATGGCTTACTTGGCGCTATTCGTGGCTTGGATATCACGTCCTTTGCCTGCGCCTGCGCGACGAAGAGCGACCCTGTGCTGAGACCCTCAGGAATCAAGGCTGGCTTCAGTCCGGTGGACGTTACTTCAGATCTCTTAGTATTTCCGTTAATTCGATAAAGTCTAGGCTGACCCAGAAGGATCTAAGTCCGTCCGAGCGAGACCAATTAAAGGCAAAACTGAAGAAGGACGAGGAACTGCGCGCGTCTGCGGTCGATATGCACTACTCGGCTCAAGAGATACGGCAGGAGTTTGGCATCTCTTTGGCGGATGATTCCGGGCTTCGGGGAGTAATGCGCCTGCGTGAGAATGAGACTTGGACGGAAGACCTTCTAAATGGTCATGTAGATGGGAAACTTTCGATTGCTGAGTTGGGAGCAGAGAGCCTCGACTCGGACCAGGCAAAACAGAGGTTGGGACAACTGTTTGACCCGGAAGGTACCTACCTCTCCACCAGCGAGCGTGCATTCGAGGAGGATGTCCTTCTTGAGGTGCTGCGAACAAGAGCTCTTTCGACGAAACGCGCGCGGATACGAGTGCTGAGAGACCCCGCTGTCCTCGAGTGGGGCGATGCCGATCACTTGAATGCAGTCTGCAATTGCGAAGAAGGCCAAGTCCTTGCTGATCGCGTTTTCTTGGCCGCTGGCGCGGGAACCCCGTGCCTTTTGGCAGACCTCGGGTTGCAGATAGCCCTTAAAGTCCAGAGGACACCTCTTCTTGTCGGTCGTGTTCCGGATGCCCTGGGAAGTTTGGTACTCGAGGAACGCTTCCGGAGTTACAGTCTAGTTAGCCACCACACGCCCAACGGCTTAGTGGGGGTCGTTGGCGTGGGCGCTCAGAACAGTGACGAGCCCATGGATGAGGAACTCTCGGACGCACAGCTTGCGAGAAGCGAAATCTACGGCGCTTCATCGCGCAGGGTGTCTAAGGAGGTTGGGGATAGGGCAAGATCCCGCGTGAGGGATGTGTTCTTAACGACCCCAAGGATAACTGCCGGGTATGAGCCCGCGCTAGAGAACGAAGCGGACTGGAGCCACTACCTGCACGTGCCAAGTGGCACGAATGTAGTCGTCGTCCTGCCTGGGCGGGCGACGTTCGCCCCAAAAGCCGCTGCGCTATGCGAGGGATATGATCTGAACGGGTCGTGGCCCACACCGCCGCTCGCACTAAAAAATCCGAGCCAAAGCTTTACCTGGAACTGGCTTCCCGGATCGGATTGGATCGAAACACCTCGAATGCATCATCATAGCAATTACGACCATATGGACGAAGTCGAGGACTAAGCTAATGACTAGAGATACTGAGCGCGAGGACACTCCGCCAAGTCGTTTTTCCGTTGCTTTGGCAAACGTATTTCGTGCGATGGACGTTCCCAACAAGATGTGGGCGCGCTGGCTCGGCGTCACCGAAGGGGCCGTCTCACAATGGACGACGGATGTCTGTGCGCCTTCGCCGAGGAACATTTATAGAATCGTGGCCATCCTTCGTGATGCGAGAGATCACTTGGATCCACAGGCGATCCAGGAATTCGCAGATGTTCTCTCTGAAGATGCCTCTGCCGTTACTCCAAATGGCGCAAGGATGGGTTCAACCATCGGGAGCTACATGCTCAAGCCCCTAAGAGAGAGCCTCCTCTCCGCATTGGAGACTCTTCCGACGCGTGCACAAGAGGAACTCCTGCTTGCGAGCATTGAGGCATGTACCAAGCTCGCACGGAGTTCGGCCGATGCGTTCGATCTGTTCGCACCTGTGGGGATAAGGCAAGTCCAAGTGACGTACAAAGCATCTAGGCAACCAGCAATGGACCGGCGTCCAGTCGTGTCCGACTCCCTGGCTCGGGTGGACGATCTTTCGCCCGAGGGTTTGAGAGGGTTGCTCGCGACGATTGCCTGTGAAATGCACCCCATGGCGACGCGTCTAGCCGAGAAACCGAGTTCGCCCAAGGCGGCCCGAGAGTCACTGTGGAAGCTTGCGGGTTGCGGAGAATTTGCCGCTGCGCTCGACGATTATGCCTCCACAGAGCCAGTTCTTACGTGGGCCGCCGAAGCAATGAGTGACCAACACTCGACCAAGCATTTTCTCGAACGACTAAGAGACCTCGTGTATAGGTCGCTCCGTGCGTACCACAAGCAATACGCGTTAGAATCTGAAGTAGCACGCGCTTTAGATCAAGCAGCGGATGTCGAGACGCTCTTTTTCGTCGAGGCGGTTACCCCTAGAGGCAAGATTTATGCCCTGCCGGAGTTCCTTGTGCAATCCGGAGCGACGTATCCGACGGAGCCGTCGCTCACTACTGGATCATCCACAGCATTCTGGTGTGAGCACTTGCCGCAGCGAGTAGGGTCAGCTAGCTGGATCGCACAGTTCGTGGTCGCGCGCCGTGTTGTAACGAAATGGTCGAAAGACCAGATCAAGCCGGTCAATGGAATTGAATTGCTTAAGCACACGCCACCAACCCATATGTTACACGCAGCAGAGACCCTTGTTCGCGTCCTACGCCTAGCTGAGGATCCATGGGCAGCCCTCCGCGAGTCGGGACCACAACTGCTTGGGCAAACCGTCGAGTCCTTACCACAGGGAGCCGCCGAGAAGCCGGCCCTTGTAGCTATGCTGGCGAAGACGCTGGTTTCACAGCTAACGTTCACCTGACTCCCGCATGCTGCCGCATCTGCATGCACCTTCTGGACCAGGCAAGCCGGTGGCACCTATTCGAGGGGGAGCGGCCGAGGGGGCGAAGGGCCTCCTTGGCGGGCGGGGGCTCATGACGCCCGGTTTACGCCCAGCCTCATTACGTAGTAGCATCAGCCCCATGGAGATTGATGTCCGGGGCCGGGTTCTTTTCGACAAGCTCGGTCTTCCTGCGAGATAGGAGCGAAATGTAGACGTGCTCCCTCAAAGATCTTTCTCACAGACACTCCCGTTGCGACAAGCTTTCGGTGGACCTCAAGGGGGTCATCATGGCGGAGATGGGGGGAGGACTCGCTTGTGGGTGCCGCGATGAGGCGCAAGGATGATTATAGTGGTTAAAAAAACCAATCCACCATCTATAACCTCTAACGCGTTTGATTGCCCGCATTGTGGCGCGTTTTCAGGACAGAATTGGTTCCTTCTGAATGCCAATCAACTATACGGAAATAAACCTATTCCTGAACGCCCAACACCAGCAATGATGAAATATCTAGGCTCTCCGAATATCGACCCTAAGATGAAAGCCTCACGGCTTGAGTGGATCGGAAAAATGGAAAGAGGACTCGTCTTTTTTGACCGCAACAACACGACCCCTCATAGGTTGAGCCAATACATCCGCATTCATAACTTGTATATCAGCGAATGCTATAGCTGCAAGGAGCTTGCGGTCTGGGTGGATCAAAGCTTGGTGTTTCCGCCTCAGAGAGAAGGCGAAATGCCTAATGTGGATTTACCTGATGACATAGTCCGAGACTTCGAAGAGGCACGAAGCATTATCAACCTTTCGCCTAGGGGTGCTGCAGCCCTGCTGCGGCTCTCCGTTCAGAAGCTATGTGCTCACCTTGGTGAAAAGGGAAAGAAGCTTGATGACGATATTGCGAATCTCGTCCGCAAAGGATTAGATGCCAGGGTCCAGAGGGCTCTCGACATTGTTCGAGTTATTGGAAACGAAGCTGTTCACCCCGGAACCATCGACCTAAAGGACGATCGTGACACCGCCCTAAAGCTCTTAGGCTTGGTCAACCTGATTGTCGATCAGATGATTTCTCATCCAAAGAACATTCAGGATATGTACGACAAGCTACCCATAGACAAGCGAGTTGCTATCGAGCGGCGCAATAAGCGCGCGCACTCGGACAGCGACAAGGAAGGGGACCAGGAATAGTTCATGATCGGAGCCGCAGGACGACGGTGGGCACCTGCTCCGGGCGGTTCTCCCGTCCTGATTGACGCTCTCTGGTGTCGGGAGTAGATTTACTAAGTCTATGTGTATGTGAAGCTTGAGACTGAACTGTTTAGGATAAGCAGGCGCCGTATGACACGAATGGCGTGTCCTAGTCCAGCGGATGGCGAACGTAGACTCTAAGGTTGGCCGCGTAAGGTCTGGAAATGACAATACCAAGCGAAACTCCGCCAGGATTTAAGCTGGCCGAAAAGCAAGCTACAGTTAAGGCCGTTACGCTCCCACAACCCGGAGAGCTCATTACAAATGTCGGCACAGGAAATACCTACACGATAGGTAATGCCATCGGTGAAGGCTCATTCGGG
>DATANP010000499.1:0-2826 GCA_036266195.1 Thermoanaerobaculia bacterium
ATGATGAGCTGGCCGCTCAGGTCGCTGAACCGGACAGTCTTCTGACCCATGCTCGATCCCTCTCTAAGGCGCTGGTGCGAGGCGCGTTCGGCGGCTCGGCGGCACCGCTGTGGGCGATGCTGAGACCGCGGTTGTGAACGCATGGATCACCCTGCCGCAAGGATTTCCTCATGTCAAACTTCAGTTCGATCGGCGTGTCGGTATACGAAATTACTCGCGATTAGCGTGTCACCTGCCCTTTCCCGCCTGCCGGGGGTCCTGGGTGCACACTGAACCCATGAAGGATGTCGCCGGAGCCGCGCACCCGCCCGGGCCCACGTCGCCCGGGCCCACGCCGTCCGGCCCGCCGCCGCCTGGCCCGACACCGCCCGGGCCGACGCCGCCCGGGCCGCTGCCTGAGGTGCTGCCGTCCGCGCTGGCCGGGGCGCTGACCGCCTTCGAGCGCCACCTCCGGTCCGAGCGCTCGCTCTCACCGCACACCGTCCGCGCCTACGCCGGCGACATCGCCTCGCTGCTGGCCTACGCCAGCCTCCAGGGCATCGACACGCTGGACAGCCTGGGCGTGACCGAGCTGCGCGGCTGGCTCGCGATCCAGCACGAGTCGGGCGCGGCGCGCGCCACCCTGGCCCGCCGCGGCGCCGCGGCGCGGGCCTTCACCGCTTTCGCCCACCGCCGCGGCTGGCTGGCCACCGACCCGGGCCCGCGGCTCGGCACGCCGAAGACCCGCCGCACCCTGCCGCACGTGCTGCCCCGGGACGAGATGGCCGGCGTGTTGACCGGCCTGGACCAGGCCGCGCGCCGGACCCAGGCGACCCTCCGTACCGAGGCAGCCGAACGGGCCGGGTCAGCCGATCCGACCGACGCGACCGGGCCGTCCGGAGCCGAAGCCGCCGTGGCCCTCCGCGACTCCGCCGTGCTCGAGCTGCTCTACGCGACCGGCATCCGGGTCAGTGAGCTATGCGGGCTGGACGCCGGCCACCTCGACCAGGGTCGCCGCACCGTCCGGGTCAGGGGCAAGGGCGACAAGGAACGAACCGTGCCGGTTGGCGTGCCAGCGCTCCGCGCGGTAATCCGGTGGCTGGACGCCGGCCGCCCGGCGCTCTCCACCGCGGCCAGCGGGACGGCCCTGTTCGTGGGCGTCCGTGGTGGCCGCCTGGACCCGCGCACGGCGCGCCGCATCGTGCACGAGCGGCTGCGCGAGGCGGGCACGACCCGGGACACCGGGCCGCACGGCATCCGCCACAGTACGGCGACCCACCTCCTCGAGGGCGGCGCCGACCTGCGTAGTGTCCAGGAGATCCTCGGCCACTCCTCGCCCGCCACGACCCAGATCTACACCCACGTCTCGATCGAGCGCCTCAAGTCCAGCTACCGCCAGGCCCACCCCCGCGCCTAGCAGGCGGTCGAGCCAGGCTCCAGGCCAGGGAATGTACGGCGAGGCGACAGCGTCAAGTATTCTTAGCAACGGTCGCCGAAGCCGCACCCGCGTTGGAGCGTGCCCCGACGGCCGAAATCGCGTGCCCGCTTGCTCTCCGGGATGACGAGACACCAAGCATCCCGGCGGGACGCGCCGCTCGGTCCGCCGGCCGTCAGGCCAGCCGCAGGCGCGTCATGTCACGGGCACCAGGAACTAACCGAGCAGCGTCGCAGCGCGCAAGCGCACGGCGCACGAAGGAAAGGACCGTGCCCTAATGGCTCAGGTCGTCAGCATGAAGCAGCTCCTGGAGAGCGGCGTCCATTTCGGTCACCAGACCAGGCGCTGGAACCCGAAGATGAAGCGCTACATCTTCACCGAGCGCAACGGCATCTACATCATTGACCTGCAGCAGTCGCTGGACTACATCGACCGCGCGTACGAGTTCATCAAGGAGACCGTCGCGCATGGCGGGACCATCCTGTACGTCGGCACCAAGAAGCAGGCACAGGAGGCGATCGCCGAGCAGGCGCGCCGGGTCGGGATGCCGTTCGTGAACCAGCGCTGGCTGGGCGGGATGCTGACCAACTTCTCCACCGTGTACAAGCGGCTCCAGCGGCTCAAGGAGCTCGAGGAGATCGACTTCGGCGACGTGGCCTCCTCCGGCATGACCAAGAAGGAACTCCTGCAGCTGCGCCGCGAGCACGACAAGCTCGACCGGACGCTGGGCGGGATCAGGGACATGTCCCGGGTGCCGAGCGCGATCTGGGTGGTGGACACCAAGAAGGAGCACATCGCCGTCAACGAGGCCCGCAAGCTGGGCATCCCGGTGGTGGCCATCCTCGACACTAACTGCGACCCGGACGAGGTCAACTACCCGATCCCGGGCAACGACGACGCGATCCGCAGCGTGGCGCTGCTGACCAGGGTGGTGGCCGACGCGGTCGCCGAGGGCCTGATCGCCCGCGCGGGCGCGGCCTCGGGTGACGAGAAGCCCTCCGGTGACCGGCTGGGCACCGAGGAGCCGTTGGCCGAGTGGGAGCGCGAGCTGCTCCAGGGCTCCGCCTCCGCGGCAGCGCCCGCGGCCGCCCCGGCCGAGACGGCTGAGACGGCCGAGGAGGCCCCCCTGGCTGACACGCCGACCGTGGCCGCCGCCGTGGCCGAGGCCACCCCGGAGATCAACGCCGAGTCCGCGATCACCACCGACGAGGCCGCGGCCGCCGACGAGGCCGATGACCTGGAGGACATCGCGGAGACCGTCGAGGCCGCCGAGCCGACTGCGGAAACGGCCGAGGCCGCCGAGCCGACTGCGGAAACCGCCGAGGCCGCCGAGCCGACTGCGGAGACCGCCGAGGCCGCCGAGCCGACTGCGGAGACCGCCGAGGCCGCCGAGCCGACCGCGGAAACGGCCG
>DATANP010000500.1:0-15481 GCA_036266195.1 Thermoanaerobaculia bacterium
CGCGGGCTTCGAGCCAGAGGGCCAGCTCCGCCTCGGGCAGCGTGCGGCAGAGCCAGGCGAGGTCGTGGCTGTCGCCGTCCTCCAGGAGACAGCCGATCAGCAGGGGAGAGCCCCCGAGGTCCTGATCAGCGTAGCCGGGAAACAGGCGGCGCGCCTCCTCGGGGATCCCCAATCAGGCCTCTTTGGCCGCCGCCGCTTCCTTCTTCTTGCGCGGCAGCGTGTGGAAGGTGGCGGTGCTGCGCTCCTCCTCCATCTCCGCCTCCAGGATGCGCTGGAAGAGGTCGAGCGTGTTCTTGAACTTGAGCTGCAGCTCGCGGCGCTCGGTGCGCAGCTCGGAGATCTTGCCCTCGATGCGCGCCGACTGCTCGATGGCCTGCTGCACGATCTTGTCGGCCATCAGCTCGGCCTCCTTGACCATCAGCTCGGCCTCGCGGCGGGCGTTGTTCGTGATCTCGTCGGAGACCTTCTGGGCGCGCAGCAGCGTCTGCTGGAGCTGGTGCTCGCGCTGCATGGCCTCCTCCAGGCGCTGCCGGTAGTACCGGTTCTCCCGCTCCATCTTCTCGGCCTGCGCCAGGCGGCCGGCCAGCTCCTCGGCCATATGATTGAGGAAGCTCTCGACCTCGGTCGTGTCATAGCCTCGCATGCGCTGGTTGAAGCGCATCTTCTGGATGTCGAGCGGAGTCAACGCCATACCGATCTCTCCTCAAAGCCGGAAAAGGGATAGCCATCTTAGCATGAATCCGGCTATCTCCTCGGCCCGAAGAGCGAGGTGCCGACGCGGACGTGGGTGGCGCCCTCCTCGACCGCGACCTCGAAGTCGTGGCTCATCCCCATCGACAGCAGCCCCGGGAAGCCGGACCACTCCGGCCGCGAAGCCAGCTCGTCGCGCAGCTCGCGCAGGCGCCGGAACCAGGGGCGGGAGCCTTCGGGGTTTTCCTCCTGCGGCGGGATGGCCATCAGCCCGACGACCTTCAGGTGCGAAAGATCGGCGAGCGGGCGGACTGCCTCGGCCAGGCCGTCGACGGGAAAGCCGTGCTTCGAGTCCTCGCCGCCGAGGTTGACCTCCAGGAAGCCGGAGACCGGGATGCCGCGGCGGCCGGCCTCCTGGTCGATCGCCTCGGCCACGCGGGGCCGGTCCACGGAGTGGATGGTGCGGAAGAGGTCGAGCGCGGTTTTGACCTTGTTGGTCTGGAGCGGCCCGATGAGGTGCCATTCGATGTCGAGGTCCGCCAGCTCGCGGCTCTTGGCGAGGGCCTCCTGGACGCGGTTTTCTCCAAAAACCCGGAGGCCGGCGTGCCAGGCGGCGGCGAGTGTCTCGGCGGGATGGACCTTGCTGGCGCCGACGAGGACCACGTCCTCCCGCCGGCGTCCCGCCCGCCGGCAGGCGTCACCGATCCGGCGGTCGATGTCCAGGTACCGCTCGCGAATGGGGTTGTCCTGCATGGTTGGCTTCAGCCCGGCTCCGCCTCCACGTACAGGATGCGCTTGCAACTGTCGCACTGCACCAGGCTGTTGCCGTTGCGGATCTCCACCACGGACTGCGGCCGCACGCGGTAGTTGCAGGACGTGCAGGCCCACTCCTTCTGGCCCTTGCCGGGCCGCTCGATGAGCCGGATGGCGGACAGCGCGCTGTTCGGGTGGCGTTCAAGGATACGGTCGAACTGGGAGATGACGGGGCGGGGGAGCTTGGCGCGGAGGCCGGCGATGCGGGCCTTCAGGTCGGCCACCTGCTTCGCCACCCCCGGTTTTTCGCTCTCCCACCGGGCGAGCTCCGCGGCGTAGCGCTGGTCGAGGTCCTGGAAGCTCGCGGTCCGGTCGGCCAGCTCCTTCTGCGCCTTCTCGTGGCTGTCGAGGAAGGACAGGGCCTGCTCCTCGGAGCTGGAGATCTGGGTCTTGACCGTGTCGATCTCCTGGAGGAGCGCGCCGTACTCGCGCTGGGTGCTGACCCGGTTGATCTGCTGCTGGTACTTCTTGAGCTTCTCCTGGGCGTCGGAGGCGGCCGCCTCGGCGGCGCGGCGCTCGCGGGCCGCGGCTTCGACCGTCTCGTCAATCGCGTCGATTTCGGATTTCGTCCTGGAGTGCTCGTCGTGGAGCTCGCGCATCCAATCGGGGATGCTGTTGAGCCGGCGTTCGGCGTCCCGGAGCTGGTTCATCGCATCCTGGAGCTCGACGATGGTCTCGAGATACTGACTCATAGGTGGGGTATCTTCTCCTCTCCAAAAGACAGGGGCAGGACCGGCGTCCGGCGGGACGTGCCGTCGAGGAGAGAAGGCTCTTCGCGCCGGGGTCGCCTGCGAAGTGGGTCCACCTGGATTCGAACCAGAGACCTGCCGGTTATGAGCCGGATGCTCTAACCGCTGAGCTATGGACCCGGAAGCCCACCAGGGGCGGCTCGCCAGTATATACCAGGAGCAGAGCCGCTCAAGGCCGCCGCGGTTTTCGGGTCGCGGACACTTCGTTCCACTCTCCCGCCTCCTGCGCGGGCGGCAGCTCCTCGGGCACGAAGGCCCCCCAGTCCCGCACCAGCCGGCCGGCCATCTCGCGGGTCTTCCCGGGGTCGGCGACCTCCCGCGTCCCCCGCTCCTCCCAGCGCTCCAGGGTCAGCCCCGGCGCTCCCCTCCCATGGAGGGGAGGGGTGACCGCGAACGCGTCGCGGAGCCGGGTGAAGATCACCTTCGGGTCCTCCTGCAGGCGTCCCCGGACCTCCTTCGAGCGGGTGCCCATGCGCGCCAGCCAGTACTCGGGCTCGGGCGGCGCGAAGCGCGTCTCCCAGAGGAGCTGGAGGTCGCCCTCCACGAGCGAGAACCGGTTGGTGCCGTTCGTCAGGTAGAGCTCCGAGACCGCGGCCGGCGGCACCCTCCGGAACAGGCTGGGCGCGGCGGCCGGCGGCGCCTGGCCGCCCACGGCCTCGACCAGGGTCGCCCAGATCCGGCCCGCGGCCACCCGCTCGCCCTCCGCCGCCTGGAGCTTGCGGTCGAAGCCCGCCGGGAGCTTGATCACCAGCGGCACCTCGATGAGCTGCCGCCCGAGGTTGCCGCCGTGGAGGATCTGCCCCTTCTCGCCGAACTCCTCGCCATGGTTCGCGGTGACCACGAGCAGGGTGTCGTCCCAGGCGCCGCTCGCGCGCAGGGCGTCCAGGATGTGCCCGAGCTGCTCGTCGGCCCACGCCACGTTCATGCAGTAGAGGGCCCAGAGGCGCCGCCGCTGGTTGAGCGGCAGGGGCACGGCCGGGTCGAAGAACGGCCCGAGCTGCATGGGCATGACCTTGCGCGGGAGCTGCGGCGGCATGCGGCCGAGCCGGGAGAGGTAGTTGTCGCGCCGTATGTAGGGCGCCTGCGGCATAGGCAGGTGGGCCCAGGTGAAGCTCCGGCCATCGCTGAGTGCGCCGAGGCGCTCCACCAGGCGCCGCCCCTTGCCGTAGTGCTGGAAGGTGTCGAACCCCTGCTGGAACCCGAAGCTCTGGTCGTACCACGGCCCGCTGAAGAAGCCGGTCGTCTCGTAGCCGTTGGCCTTGAGCACCTCGGCCAGGGTGATGAGCGGCTTGGGCAGATGGGCGCGGCCCGGGTAGAGCACCTGGTGCTGCCACGGCCGCAGGCCGGTGAACAGGGTCGCCATCGTGGACCCCTCCCAGCTCGACGACGCAATGGCCCGGCCGGCCCAGTCGGACTGCCGGATCAGCTCGTCGAGGCGAGGGGTGAGGCCAGGCTCGCCGCCCAGCCTCTCGACCACGTCGGCCCGCATGGAATCGAGGGTGATGAGGACGATCGGCCCGCGGTGGGGCGCGGGGCCACGCCCGCAGGCGGTGAGGAGGAAGAGGAGGATCGGGAGGATGGCGCGCGAGAACCTCACCCCCTGTCCCCTTCTCCCCTCTCCCGCCCAAGCCCCCGCCGGGAGAGGGGGAACGCATGCCAGCGGTGTTGCCGGGATTCGGCAAGATGGCCCCAGAAAGGTCCCCCCTCTCCCGGGGCGGTCGGGCGGGAGATGGGAGAGGGGGACAGGGGGTGAGGTCTCAAGCGGGCGTCAACCCGGCATAGGGTACAACTGACGATAGCTGTCCGACAGCACCAGGATCCGCTTCACGTAGGTCTTCGACTCTTCGAGATCGAGGTTTTCGAGGAAGCGGTCGAGCTCGCGGCCTCCGGACTCCTTCCAGAGGCGCTTGATGCGGTACGGGCCGCCGTTGTAGCCGGCCAGGGACAGCTCGACGTTGTGGTCGAACATGTCCATCACCTGGCTGAAGTAGGTCGTGCCCAGGCGGACGTTGAACGACGGGTCCGACAGCTTCTCGTGTGTGTAGTCCAGGCCCGCCTTGCCCGCCAGCTCGCGGGCCGTGGCCGGCATGAGCTGCATCAGGCCGCGTGCTCCGGCCCAGCTCTGGGCCCGGGTGTCGAACGCGCTCTCCTGGCGGATGATGCCCAGCACCAGGTGGAGCGGCAGGCGGTTGCGCACCGCCCAGGTGCGGATCGTGTCCTGGAACTCCAGCGGGTAGTAGAGCCTCCGCGCCTCCTCCGGCAGCGTCGCCTGGTAGGGGGTGCCGAGCGCCGGGAAGGCCTTGCGGATCGTCAGCACGCTCTTGCGCCGCTCGCCCTGGCGGGCCTCGATCAGCGCCTGGAGGGCCTGGACCGCGCGCTCGTCCGCCTGGTCCGAGAGCACCTCCAACTCGGCGGCGGCCAGGTCTTCGAGTCCGAGATCGGTCAGGAGGCGGGCACGCTGGAGCACCGGGTCCTCGGGCCAGGGCTCCTCGCCGCGCTCGTCCGTGGCGGGCGCCTGGCCGCGCAGGCGGGTGAGGGCGTTCTTGCGGTAGAAGTCGGTGGTGTCGGCCGCCGCCACCTCGCGGTAGATCTGCTGCGCGCGCTCGGTCTCGCCCAGGGCTTCGAAGGCGCGGCCCGTCCAGTAGCGCCCGCGCCGGCCGTTGCTGTCCTCCGGGTAGAGGGCGAACAGCTCGGTCCAGTAGCCGACCGCGCCCGAGGCGTTGCCGCGCACGTACTCGCTCCAACCCCGCTTCCAGAGGTGCTCGGCGCCGGTGGTGTCCGCGGGCGAGATCTTCCGGAGCTGGCGGAGCACCTCGATCGACTCCTCGAAGCGCTCGTCGTCGGCCAGGTCGGCGTAGAGCGAGCGCAGAGCCTTGGTGGCGATCTCTGCATCCCCTACCTTGGCCACGTTCCGCAGGTGGAGGTGGGACTCCTCCAGGTAGCGCCGGCGGTCGGCCGTGGGCGTGTTGCGGCCGCGGCGCGCCTTGGAGGCCTCGTCGGCGGCCTGGGCCCGGGCCCACTCCAGCTCGGCGGTCTCCTTCGAGTTGGCGCCGTTGCGGCCGGAGAGGAGAACCAGGGCGTCGGCCCCCTGCTGCAGCCGGGTGAGGACCTCGGCCTTGAGGAGGGCCCATTCAAGATCACGCCCGGGAGCGGCGTCCAGGACCTCGCCGGCGCTCGCGTCCAGCTTGAGGTCGAGGAGGGCGCGGGCGCGCTGCTTGATCTGGTCCGGCGACAGGATCGTCCCCCAGGGCAGGTTGCCGTCCGGCGCGCGGAACATCTCCGCGACCTTGAGCTCGGCGGCCTTCGACGGCGAGTCGGCGAGCAGGCGGCGGGCGGCCTCGCGAAGGACGAGCTCGTTGTTCAGGCGGGTGCCGATTTCCCAGGCCAGGGCTTCCAGGCGGGTGCCCTCCGCGCCGCTTACCTTCTCGCGGCGGGCGTGCTCGATCAGCTCCAGGGCCTGGGCCGAGTCGCCCTGCTCCCAGGCGAGCTGGGCGGCGGCGGCGTAGGCCTTGGGCCGCAGCGGCGACTCCGGGTAGTCGCCGAGCAGCTTGGCGAGCGAGGCCTGGGCGAGCAGCACGTGGCTGCGCGCGTGGGCGGTGTCGCTCAGGGCGTAAAGCCGCCAGTCCTCCAGCGGGCCGTCCGGGTCCTTGGCCGCGAACAGCCGCTCCTCGGCGCCCGCCTGTTTGCAGGCATAGGCGTGAAAGCCGTTGACCAGGCGCGCGAACTCGGCCTCGGCGCCCTTGCCCGAGGTGAGGGGCGAGAGCGAGCGCGCGGCGCCGGCGCAGTCGTCGCGGCGCGCGGCGTCGGCGGCCTCGGCGTAGAGGAGCGCGCTGCGGTCGGCCTGGCTTCCCAGAGGGAGGGCCGGGTTCGGCCGGATGGGCCGGGTCGCGGAGGAGCCCAGCAGGATGGGGACGAGCAGAAGGATGGCAGGGGGTACGAGTGACCTGCGTGCCCGGGGGTGCTTCGTCGGACGGGGACGGATCGAGCTGCTCAACGTCTGTACGACTCCAGCGACGACGGGCGCCGATACACCGGCGCCCGGGGGGTTACATCACGAAACAGAAATCAGGGCCGATCAAATCCCGAGGGCCCGGGCATCGCCTGCGGCCAGGATCCGCACCAGCTCCTGATAGAAATAGTCGGTGGTCTTGAGGATCCGAGGCTCGACCCGCTCCTCGTACATCTGACGGGAACGGTCGATGTCCTCCCGAAGCCTCTCGTACACATCCCGCTTCCTGCGTCCTTCTTCGACTTGCTCCTCATTATAGAGCTTGATCTCGCTGACGAGAAGCCTGGCGAGGCGGCGGGCCTCTTCGTGGAGGGCCTCGTCGCTGGGCGTGATCGGGACGCGGTTGCTCGCGAAGGCCCAGCCCGGACCCTGGAGGTCGCTCGGCGGCCGGACCTCGGGCGTGCCGGCGAGCGACGGCGAGGTGTCGTCGGCGGCCACGGTGGGCGGCGGCGCGACCGGCCGGATGGGGGTCGGCGGCGGCAGCTCGGGCTCCGGCGCGGGCGGCGGCGGGACCTCGCGGAGGTTGGGACGCTGGAGCAGGACGGTGGCGTCCGGGCTGGACGCCGCGGTCGGCTGGGCCTGTTCACCCCCGCCGATACTCCGGAGATCGACCTGTTGGGTCGGCGTGGCCGACTCCTCGGGTTCCGGAACGGCCTCCGGAACGGCCTCGATCGGGGCGGGCTCGCTCCAGCTCGGGGCGGCCGGAACCTCCTCGATCGCGTACGGAGCGGTCGGCTCGGCGGAAGCGGTCCAGGGGGCCGGCTCGGGCTCGGCCTCGATCTCCACCTCGGCCATCTCCGTCGTCTCGGTCGTCTCGGTCGTCTCGGTCGTCTCGGTCGCTGCGTAGGAGTCGGCGCCGGCGCTCTCCCAGCCGCCGATCGACGGCAGCGCCTCGGTCTGCGCCTCCGGTTCCGGCTCGGGAGCGGACCAGGAGGTCTCCGTCCCGGCCATCTCGGCCATTGGCTCGGGCTCGGGTTCCGGAGCAACGGCGGGGACCTCGACCGCGGTGGGCTCCTCGTCAACCGGGGCCGGAGCGGCCGGCGGCTCGCCCGCGAGCTCGCTCAGGGTGGCGGTCGCGGTCCGCTCGCGGAACGGCAGCGACTCGATGGCGAGCGCGGCCGTGTAGGCGAGGATCTGGAGGGCCTCGGCGGCGAGCGGCTCGTCATCCAGGCGGTCGGCGTAGACCGCCGCGGCCACCCGGTCGCGCAGGATCATGGGGACGAGCAAGCCGCCGTGGGCCAGGGGGGCCTCGATCCGGCTGCACAGCAGGGCGCAGTCGGCGGCCGTCAGCCAGGCGGGGCCGTTGCCCTGGAACACGTGGCTCCAGTGGCCGTCGCCCGGGATGCCGAGGCTGAGCTGGCGGAGCGCGGCGTCGGCGTCGCCGAAGCCGGTGCCGGCCCAGGAGCGCACCTCGTTGCCGCGGAGCAGGAGAATGGCGGCGCGCGAGGCGTAGCGGCCGGCCTCCTGGAGGAGCGCGTTGAGGATCTCGGCCTGGGAGCGGGCGCGGTCGATCGAGGCGAGGGCGGCGCTCAACTGGGCCGCGCCGCCACGCTGCGCCTGGCGGCCGGCCTCCTGCCGGGCCTGTTCGGCCTGGCTGCGGTGGCGCTCGATCTCCTCGCGCGCCTCGCGCTGGGCCTCTTCCCGGGCCTGGGCGCCCTGCGTCTCGGCCGCGGCCTGCACGGCGGGCGCGAGATCCTCGTGGTGGACGAAGCTCTCCGGAATGTCGGCCCGGAGCTGCGCCAGGCGGCTGAGGATCTCCTCGTTGCTGGAGCGCAGCCACTGCGAGACCTCCTGCCGCACCTGGTCGAGGGCATGCTCCATCGCGGAGCCGATCTCGCTGTTGAGTTGCTGGACTTTTTCAGAAAGGGACATCTCAGATCCTCGAATCAGATCCTCAAATCAAAGCAGCTTCTCCGCGGCTATTCTCAAGGGAACCGATTATTCTGTACGCGCCCCGCCGTGTCAAGGCGAGAATCCTTTGAAAGAGAAGGGCTTAGAAGGGGCGGTTGTCCGGCGGGCGCGGCGGGCGCCGTCTTGGTCGGCTCCGCGGCGGTGTGGTAGCTTGCCGCCCCGTGAGGTTCGGAAGCGGAAGCGCCGCCGTTCGAGGTCTTTTCCTGGGAGCCTGGCTGGGCCTGGCGCTGCTCGCCCCCGGCTGCGGCAAGGCCCGGCCGGACGAGGGCGACGAGGGAGAAGCCGCGCGCTCCCAGGCGAGCGTCGCCGAATGGGACTGGCTGAAGACCGAGAAGGCGCGGCTCGACGAGCAGCGCGGGCACCTGGCCCTGGCCAAGGACCCCGCCGAGGCGGAGCGCCTGCGCAAGGAGGTCGGCGCCAGGACCGCGGAGCTCAACCGCCGGCTGGTCGACTTCATCAACGCCAACGCCGCAGCCCAGCCGGGCGACCCGCCCGACGAGCGCCAGCGCGCCGCCATCCGCATGAAGAGCGACGAGGACATCCTCCTCGCCCGCGAGTACGTCGAGCGCGGGGGCGACTACCGCCGGGCGATCGAGATCTACGAGACCGCCCTGGCCGCCGACCCGGACAACGAGCGCCTGCGCCGGGAGCTGGAAGCCACCCGGTCGCGGCGCTACATGACCTCCCAGCGTTTCAGCCAAGTCAAGGAAGGGATGACCCAGGAAGAGGTCCGCCGCCTCCTCGGCTCGCCCAACCTTCAGGACGTGCGCGCCTATCCCGAGCGCGGCATTACCGCCTGGTTCTACCCCAAGGACGCGAGCGGCGCCGCCGCCGCGGTCTGGTTCCAGAAGAAAGCTGCGGAAGCCGAGGTCTATCTCCTGGACTTCGACGCCATCCAGCCTCCGTCCGCCGCGCCGGCGCCCACCCCGCCGCCGGGGCGGTAGCTCCCGCGTCTCTCCTTCCCCGATTTCGGTTTGCGACAAGATTCCGGGATTGTTGCGACGAGCCACGGGCGGGCCGCGTGGCGTAGAATGGTGCCGTGAAGATCGACCTCATGCAACTGAAACTCATGCATCCGCTTCTTCCGGCTTCGACGGCCACCGAGTATGCCCATCGCGCGGCAGTCGGCCTCGAATGGAAGAACCACATGCCCGGAGTCGCACTGGCAACCTGGATCGAAGATGAGTCGCCGGAAGCCAGCCTTCACTGGGTGCGCTCGCGGGCTGGCGATGTCGAGCAGCTCGACCGCCATCGGATCACGGAGGATGCCGCGGAGGCCGTCGCGCTGGCTCTCGTCCATGTAGCCCGAGGCTGGGTCGTACGGAGGAGGCTCCAGAGGGGAGAATTCGCAGACTGGTTGCTGCACGACCCCGAAGCCCGTCTCGTCGCCTTGGAAGTCAGCGGGGTTGGCGACGGCGAGGAGGCCGGCCGTCTCCGCATGAAGCTGGAACAGGTCCGCCGTGCGACAATCGCTGAACGGCGAGCCGCCTGCGTCATCGAGTTGGAGGCGCCTCGCGCCAGGCTCGCGATGGCATGAGAGAACCATGAACGTCGAGCTCCTCTATCCATTGATCACGGAAGCGATCCGACGCGCGGAGACCCTCGAGGACCGGGGTGCTCCAGGAGTGCGTCCAGCCTACCTGGAGGTCTCGCGCCTTGAAGAAAGGGTCGCCGAGATCCTGCCTGCCTCCAGCCCCGAGGGGGCCGTTGCAAGGAGGGGCGCCGTCAGAGCGGCTCTCTCGGCCGGGGATCCCGCCCGGGCGCAACAACTCACCAAGCGATTCCTCGCCGAAAGCGATGCTGAGGACGAATTGAGGGGCGACCTCCTCCGGCTTACGGAACAGACGGAACCTCCCATCCGTGTGAAGGATGGTGCTGCTCGGGCAGCCAAACGAGTCCGAAGTCGGCGCCAGCCTTGACGGCCGCCCTCGAATCGTCGTAAATTTGGGAGTCCGCGTCCTGGACGCGAATCCAATCCCAGACGAAGGCGAGGTGAATCAGCAATGCCCGTTGTGCACGTGCGCGAAGAAGAGAGCTTCGAGAACGCCCTCCGCCGTTTCAAGCGCAAGGTCGAAAAGTCCGGCATCCTGACGGAGCTGCGGAAGCGTCAGCACTTCGAGAAGCCCTCGGTCAAGCGCAAGCGCAAGGCCGTTCAGGCTCGCAAGAAGATCATGCGCAAGCTTCTGGAAGAGCGTCGCCAGGGTCTGGCATAAGGCTCCTCACCAGAGCGCGCCGAAGTACATCGCGGGAGGAGGTCCGGCGGACCCCCTCCCGCCTGTCTTTTTACTGCCCCTTCTTCTCCCACTCCTCCCGGCTCAGCAGGTTGACCGGCTCCAGCTTGCGGGCGGCCAGGGCCTTGTTGACCTCGGCCAGGCTGCCCTTCCCGATCGAATCCAGCTTGGCCTCGGCCGCCTCCAGGCGCTCCGACAGGGCGCTCACCAGCTCGACCTGGGTCCGGCTCGGCTTCCCTTCATAGCCGTTCACGCCGCCATACACGGTGCCGAGCTTCTCGCGGAGCTGCTCCTCGCCGGAGAGCCAGCCGCCCTCGCCCGTGGCCACGAGCGTGGCGTGGAACTTCGTCAGCTCGTCGGCCAGCGACTCGGCCTTCTTGCGCAGGGCGTCGTTCTTCGGCAGGACCTCGGCCCGCGCCTTCAGACCGTCGCGGGCGCCCAGGGTGGCGTCCACCACGTAGGTCAGCCGCTCCATCATCCCGTGCAGCTTCATGACCATGTCGTACTGCGCCTTGCGGTCGTCGGCCGTGTGGGTGGTGCGCGGGTCGGTCACGAGCTGGACCTGGCTCGCCAGGGTCTGGCCGCCCTTGGTCAGCTTGACGGTGTAGCTGCCGGCCATCACGCGCGGGCCCATGAAGGAGAATGGCGCCTGGATGACCGAGTTGCCGCCCGGGGTGCGCGGCGATTTCATGCGCATCGGCCAGGTCACCCGGTTGATCCCCTTGCGCTTGCCCGCGGGCAGGGTGGTGAGCAGCTTGCCCTGTTCATCGTAGACCTCCAGCTTGAGGTCGCCCACGATGTGGCGCTTCTTCAGGTAGTAGGTGACGTAGGCCGCCTCTTCCGGCGTGCCGCCGACGTACTCCTCGTCGCCCGGGAACTCCTGGATGGCCGACGGGATGACCATGGGCGCCGGCCGCGAGGGCAGGAAGGCGACCTCCTGCTCCATCACGTCGCGCTTCAGGTTCCGCAGCGGGGTGATGTCGTCCAGGATGTAGACGCCGCGGCCATGGGTGGCGAGGATGAGGTCCGCATCGCGCGGATGGATGGCGATGTCGCGCACCGCCACCCGCGGGAAGTCGCCGCCGGTGTAGCGCGCCCAGCTCGCGCCGCCGTCCACGGAGATGTAGAGGCCGAGCTCGGTGCCCAGGAAGAGCAGGTCCGGGTTCTCCAGGTCCTGCCGGATCACGTGGGCATAGCCGGCATCCTTGAGGGCGTCTGTCATGAGCGGTGTCCAGGTCTGGCCGAAGTCGGTCGTCCTGTAGACGTAGGTCTTCATGTCGCCCGTGGTGTGGCCGTCGAGGGTGGCGAAGGCGGTGCCCTCCTCGAAGCGGCCGGCTTCGACGGTCGAGACCCAGATGTTGGCCGGCACGCCGGAGAGGTTCTTCGTCACGTTCGTCCAGGTCTTGCCGCCGTCGCGGGTCACCTGGATGTAGCCGTCGTCGGTGCCCACCCAGACCACGTCCTTGTTCTTGGGCGACTCGGCGATGGTGAAGATCGTGGTGTGGTTCTCGGCGGCCGAGTTGTCCACGGTCAGGCCGCCGGACTTGAGCTGCTGCTGGCGGCCGGGGTCGTTGGTGGTGAGGTCGGGCGAGATCTTCTCCCAGGATTCGCCGCGGTCGCGGGTGCGGAACAGGAACTGGGAGCCGATGTACAGGGTGTCCGGCTGGGTCGGGCTCAGGTGGATCGGGGTGTTCCAGTTGTAGCGGTACTCGGGCTCGCCCTTGCCCGGCAGCGGCTGGATGTCGCGGTTCTCGCCCGTGGACAGGCGGATGCGCGAGACCTTGCCGCCCTGGTATTCGACATAGACTAGGTCCGGATCCTTGGGATCGCGGAACGCCCAGAAGCCGTCGCCGAAGCCGATGCTCCGCCAGTCGCGGTTCTGGACCCCGGCGGCGTTCCGGGAGGGGGCGGACCAGGAGCCGTTGTCCTGCAGGCCGCCGTAAACGTGATACGGCCAGTCCATGTCGTAGCTCACGTGGTAGAACTGCGCGACCGGGAGTGCCTTGACGTGCCGCCAGTGGCCCCCCTTGTCGTTCGAGATGTAGACCCCGCCGTCGGTGCCGAGCGCCATCTCGTTGGGGTTGTTCGGGTTGATCCAGAGCGCGTGCATGTCGCTGTGGACGCTGCCGCCGCCCGGCCCGAAGGAGCTGTTGAAGGTCTTGCCGCCGTCGTTGCTGATGGTGAGCTGGAGGCCCGGCTTGTAGACGGTGTTGTAGTCCGTGGGGTCCACGGCCAGGACGGCGAAGTAGAACGGCCGCACCTGGACGTTGAACGAGGAGTTCATCTCGCGCCAGCTCTCGCCGGTGTCGTCCGAGCGGTAGAGGGCGGTGTTCTTGGACTCGACGACCGCATAGACCGTGGACGGCCGGGAGGGGGCGACCGCGATGGCGATACGGCCCTTGTCGCCCTTGGGCAGGCCGGTTTCGATTTCCTTCCAGGTGTCGCCGCCGTCCGAGCTCTTGTAGAGGCCGGAGCCCGGGCCGCCGGAGCTGAAGTAGGAGGCGCCGCGGCGGAACTGCCACATGCCGGCGTAGACGATGCTCGGGTCCTGCGGGTCCACGGCGAGGTCGGAGCAGCCGGTCTTGGCATCCACGTAGAGGGTGCGCTTCCAGGTCTTGCCGCCGTCGGTGGTCTTGTAGACGCCGCGCTCCTCGCCGTCGTTCCACAGGTGGCCGGTGGCGCAGACCCACACGGTGTTGCCGTCGTTCGGGCTCACCCGGATGCGCGCGATGCGCTCGGAATTCTCCAGGCCCATGCGCTGCCAGTTGTCGCCGCCGTCCGTAGTCTTGTAGACCCCGTCCCCGATCGAGACGCTGTTGCGGGTCCAGGATTCGCCGGTGCCGACCCAGACGTTCTGCGGGTTCTTGGGGTCGACCGCCACGGCGCCGATCGACTGGGTGTACTTGTCGAAGACCGGCTTGAAGGTGACGCCCGCGTCCTTGGACTTCCACAGGCCGCCGCTGGCGGAGCCGACCCAGAGGGTGAGTGGGTCGATGCCCACGCCGTCGATGGCCGCGATGCGACCGCTCATGACGGCGGGGCCGATCGGCCGGGCTTCGAGTCCGGCGAAGGTGCTCGAATCGATCTCGGTCTGTGCTGAAGCTCCCGCGGCAAGGGCCAGCCCGGCCGCCGCGAAAAGACAAAGAATCCTCTGAGGTGTGCGCATCTCGCGTATCCTCTCTGAAAGAAAAGAATGGGAAGGATGGGCCACCGCAGGGATGACCGGCGGCCCATCGGAATGGTGGCGGAGCGGGGCCGCGGCTACTGCTTCGGCTTCGGTGTTTCTTCCGGCGTCGCCGGCTTGGCCGCGGGCATCTCGAAGCGGCTCGCCGGGATGTCCGGGTTGATCTCGATCTTCTCGAAGGTGATCGTCTGGCCCGGGCCCTGGCCGCCCTTCATCTTCGACTGGATGGAGTGGGCGATGATCAGGCCGCCGACCTCCTTGTAGTCGCCGAAGGAGGTCTCGCCCTCGATCTCCTGGCCGCGCACCTTGCTCTTGCCCTCGGCCTTGATCTCCAGGAAGCTTTCGGCGTCGATGTACACGGTCTGGACATCGCCGTTCTTCTTGGTGACCTTGAGCTTGTGGACCGGGGTGCCCTCGACCTCGTCCTTGCCCAGGTACTCGACGGTGTGGCCCTTCTCCTTGTAGTCGACGAGCGGGCCGTCGATGTCGGCCTGGTCCTCGGCCTGCTTGAGGTCGTCGGCGGACATGGGCTCGGGCTCCTTCTTGCCCATGAACGGCATGACGGACCAGCCGGAGGCGCCGTCATAGGCCTGGATGCCGGTCATGCCCTGGAAGGTGAACTCCATGCGCACCTTGTGCGGCCGGGCCATCTCGATGACCATCGGGGCCTCCATGCCGGGGCCGACCATCATCTTGCCGGTGATCCGCATGCTCTGCACGGCCTTGAGCTTGTCCATGCCGCCCTTGGCCTCGATGTTCTTGGCGATGATCTCGTCCGCAGTCAGCGGAGATTGGGCCTGCGCGGCGGCAGTCAGCAGACCGGCAAGCAGCAGGCCCGCGAAAATCTTGCGCTTCATGAAAAGCCTCCTTGAAGACTCGTAGTGTGAACGATGCGTCAGGATAGCCGAACCACCCCTCCGGCGCTATACGGCTTGTCCTTTCATACGATGAAAACGCCGGGATGTTGCTCCGGTTCCTTCCAGAGGCTAGTCTTCCCGCCGGCCTGTTCTTTTCCTTTGGAGGCACATCCCATGCGGAAGCTGTTCGTCGCCCTCGCCCCCCTGCTGATAGCTGCCGCCCCGGCTCTCGCGATCGACCCCGACCTGCTCTCCGGTCTGAAGGCCCGTTCGATCGGCCCGGCCGCCATGAGCGGGCGCATCGCAGCCATTGAGTCCTCGGCCGCGAATCCGGACGTGGTCTGGGTGGGCGCCGCCACGGGCGGTCTCTGGCGGTCGGTCAACGGCGGGCTCTCCTGGGAGCCGGTGTTCGACGACCAACCGGTGGCCTCGATCGGCTCGATCGCGGTCGATCCCTCGAACCCGGACGTGGTCTGGGTCGGCACGGGCGAGGACAACGTGCGCAACAGCGTCTCGGTCGGCGACGGCATCTACAAGTCGCTCGACGGCGGGCGCACCTGGCGGCGCCTGGGCCTGGAGAAGACGGAGCGCATCGCGAAGGTCGTCGTCAACCCCCGCGACTCGCGGGTGGCCTGGGCCGCCGCGCTCGGCCAGGCCTGGGGCGAGAACCCGGACCGCGGCGTGTTCAAGACCGAGGATGGCGGCAAGACCTGGCGCAAGGTCCTCTACGTGGACGAGCGCACCGGCTGCGCTGACCTGGTGATCGACCCGTCGAACCCGAACAAGCTGTTCGCGGCGATGTGGGACTACCGGCGCTGGCCGTGGTTCTTCCGCTCCGGGGGCCCGGGCTCCGGCCTCTATACGTCCGACGACGGCGGCGAGTCCTGGAAGCGGCTGACCGAGGACGACGGCCTGCCCAAGGGGGTGCTCGGCCGCATTGGCCTCGGCATCGCCGCCTCGGACCCGCGGATCGTCTACGCCCTGGTCGAGGCGGAGAAGAGCGCCCTGATCCGCTCCGAGGATGGCGGCCGCACCTG
>DATANP010000501.1:0-5120 GCA_036266195.1 Thermoanaerobaculia bacterium
CTCAAGAACACCCAGAACCTGGACATGGCGGCCAAGGCGCTGACCCTGAAGGAGGTCCCGCTCGCCTTTCAGGAGGGGGTCACCTATCACCTCCACTACGTCTACGACGCGGAGACGAACCGCGTCGTCCTGACTGTCACGAGCCAGGGCGCCACGGTGGCTACCATCGACATGGAGGGCTCGGCGCTCAACAAGGTCATCACCGTGCCGGCCACGGGCCTGATCGTGCAGTTCGGCCATACCGCGGAGCAGGCCGCGGAAGGGATCGAGTTCCCCACCTACGGCTGGGTCTACTCGAATCTCCGGATCGAAATGGTTCCGTAGCGCATGCGTTCTTGGCTATAATCTCCGGCAACTTCGGTTTTCCTGGAGGTTTGCCGCAGATGATGAGACCGGCCCTTTCGTTGTCCGTCCTGGCTCTCTGTCTCACTGCTCCTCTCTGCCATGCCGACGAACCCAGGGTGGTTCGGGCGGAGGGGAGCGGCCCGAGCGCGGAGTGCAAGCCCAACGTCCTGCTGATGAGGCCGACCGAGCCCCGCGTCTTCCAGGCCTTCCAGGCCGGGCTCATCCATGTGCCCACCAAGACGGAGCCCACGGGTGTGGTCTGCATCGACATTCCCTACGACCTGTCGCTGGCGAAGCTGGTCGTGGAGTGGGACGTGACCCCCGGCTCGTGGAACCCCCGCTACCAGGCGGGCAGCCACAACCTGGCCTGGATCCACCGCGGCAGCTACAGCGCCAACACGGTGGGCAACGTGAACGTGTTCGGGAAGGGCCGCAACTTCATCGGCCTCAACCAGAACGTGGACATGAGGGTGGGCGCCGTGAGCACCGGCCGGCTGCGGAACGCCGATCTGGTGACCGACGGCTCGAAGACCTACCACCTGCGCTACACCTACGACGCCGGGGCCGGCAAGGCCTTCTTCGAGATCTCCGGCGGCGGCCTGCCGCCCAAGAGCACGGAGATGCAGGCCACGGCCAAGGGCAACATCCTCCAGATCCCCCAGGGCAACCGCTGGAGCGACAGCTCCCTCTTCGTGGAGTTCGGCCACTTCGGCGAGGCCCACCCTTCGGCCGGCAAGCCGGCCGTCGCCACCTACGGCTGGAAGTACTCCAACCTCCGCATCACCATGGTCCAAAATTGATCCCGTTCCCCCTCTCCCCGGCCCTCTCCCCCGTGCCGGGGGAGAGGGAGTCTCATCGGAAGAAGGACTTGAAGGGCTTCCAGTAGACGAGCACCAGGATGGCGGCAGCCAGGGCTGCCGCCGCCAGCGAGGCGGCGAATCGCGTCCAGGAGCCCGCCTCGAACAGCCAGGCCGCCAGGCCGAAGAACGGCAGCGGCACCAGATAGAGCAGCCCCAGGTCGGCCGCCAGCCGCCGGAAGCGCGGACCGGCTTCGCGCGCCACCTCCCAGGCCATCCACAGGTTGCCTGCGAGCAGATAGTTGGCCGCGCCCATGCCCGCCGCCCCCCAGCGCTGGGTGAACGCGATCCCGAACCCCACCAGGGAGACCAGGTTGAGCACCATGATCGCGAGCCACGTGCGGTCGCGGTGCCGCGCCTTGAGCATCTCGCCGCCGAGAATGGTGAACTGGTCGAAGAACGGGATGAACGAGATCACCCGCAGCAGCGGCGCCGCGCCCTCCCACCCCGGCCCGAGGAGGATGCGCACCACCACCTCCGCGTTGAGAAACAGGAAGTAGCTCGCCACCACCTGGCAGCCCAGGAGCTGGATCGTGCTCAGCCGGAAGGCCTCCACGAACCGCGGCCGGTCCTCCAGGTACTCGACCAACGTCGGGAAGAGCGCCCGCGGGTAGACGATCGTCGCCACCAGGAAGGCGATCATGTAGGCCCGCGTGTAGAGGCCGACCGTCTCGGTCCGGCCGAAGAACTGGATGATGTAGATGTCGATGTAGGTGACAAGCTGGAGCACCACCCAGATCCAGAACAGCCACGAGCTGCGGCGCACCAGGTCCGGCAGGAGATGAAGATCGGCCTTGAGCGGAATCTTCCCCCAGCCCCGGGTCCAGGACAGGATCGCCAGCAGCAGCGCGCCCGCGAGGTCCGCGATCACGAACGCCCACACCTTCCACCCCGCCCAGGCGAGCCCCACCGAGACCACCGCGATCACGATCCCCCGCCAGACCTCGGGAGCGATCAGCCGGCCGATGGTCAGCTCGCGCTCGAAGAACGCCTTGGGCACCACCGACAGACCGTCCAGGAACACCCAGATCGCGAACACCCGCAGCACCGCCGGCAGGTCCGGCGTGAGGAAGCCGAACGCCGGAGCGGCCACGATCAGGATGACGGAGATCAGGAAGCCGAGGACGAGCGTCGAGACCAGCACCGTGCCGTAAGGCCGCCGGCTGTCGCGCACCAGGTGGTAGGGCAGCCCGAGGTCGCGCACGGCCGAAGCCACGGTCACGATGCGCAGCGCCTCCTCATAGAGGCCGTGACCTTCGGGCAGGACCAGGCGCGCCAGCGCCAGCTTGGCCACGAACCCGACCAGCAGCCGGGCGAGCTGGATGGCGTAGCCCGCGAACGTCGAGCGGAGGATGCGCTGTTCGGTGCTCAAGTTGTCTAGGAAAAAACGAGATCGGCCCACCGCGCCCACTGCTCGGTGAGCTCCATCCCCCGCTCCAGGGAGAAGGCGGGCTCGTAACCCAGGAGGCGCCGCGCCTTGTCGATCCGCACCCGGGTCTTCGGGATGTAGAAGTCGATCATCTCCGGCGTGAGCGGAAGAATGGGAAGCTCGCCGCTCGCGCGCGGCGGCGAGGCGAAGCCGTTGCCCGACATCCGCCCCTTGATCCTCTGCTGGAGGCCCTCCGGCAGGATCGAGCTGGCCATCTCGCGCAGCGCCATCAGCTCCCGCGTCCCCATCAGGCGGTCGCGGAAGGCCTGGTCCTGCTTGAACTGCCGCAGCAGCTCCTGGTGGACGTGGGCGGTCTCGCGCTGGTGCTTCCGATGGTATTCGCGGGCCTCGTCGGCGGTCATCGATACCGTGCGCTCCGGACCGTCGCCCAGCATCCTGGCGAAACGCTCGTAGAGCTCGCGCCAGGAGACCGGCTCGGGACCGGAGATGAGGAAGGCTTCGCCCGCGGCGCCGTCCCGGACCGCCGCGAGGAGCATGGCGGTCACCAGGTCGTCCACATAGACGGCGTTGGCGAAGCCGTCGCCGCCGTTGATCAGGATCTGCCGGCCCGCCTTGAGCGCCTGGAGCGGCTTGGTGGTCCAGACGCCGCCGTAGGGCCCGTAGACCGCGGTGGGCTGGAGCACGGCGACCTGCACGCGGCCCGACCGCGAGTACTGGAGGGCGATGGCTTCGGCCTCCAGCTTGCTGTCCGAGTAGGCGTTGCCGAAGCGGCGGCGCGGCGCGGTTTCATCGAGATCGCCGTCGCCGGTGCGGCCGTAGACCATGAGCGTGCTCAGGTGGACCACGCGCGACGCGCCGGCCCGGTGCGCGGCTTCCAGCACCCGCTCCGTGCCGACCCGGTTCACCCAGGCATGGTGCTTCTGGCTGCCGGTCGTGCCGTAGGCGCAGTGGAACACCAGCTCGCTGCCCTGAATCGCCCGGTCGAGATCTTCGGACCGGGTCACGTCGCCCATGTGGAACGTGAGCGGGAAGCGGGCCAGCCGCGCGGCGGAGCTCGGGTTCCGGATCAGGACCCGCACGTCCGCGCCGTGATGCCGCACGAGCCGCTCGACGAGCCGGCCGCCGATGCCTCCCGTGGCGCCGGTGACGAAGACCTTCCGCCCGCGCAGGTCGATCATGAGCCGGCCCTCCAGCCCGCCAGCTCGGCCGGCTCCAGCCACGGCACTTCCAAGGGCTTCCGCGCGGCGTAGCACGCCTCGATCAGGGCCTGGGAGCGCCGTCCTTCACGGCCGGGGATGAACGGCTCGCGGCCGTCCCGGATGGCGGTGGCGAAGTCGTCGATCTGGCGCACGAACACGTCGAGGTAGGAGAGCTCGGGCGCGCCCGGCCGGCGGGCCTTGCCGGCGAGCGCGATCTCCCTGCCTCCGAAGCGCAGGGTGATCGCCGGATCGGGATGCCACACGCCGACCTCCAGGCTGGCGCGCTCGCCTTCGAAGACGCAGGTATTGCGGAGGTTGCGGGTGCGGCTCACCTCGACGGTCCCCTCCACTCCGGAGCGCATGCGCAGGCGCAACTCGCAGTCCGATTCGAGGCCGCCCATGGCGTCGTCGCGGTAGTCCACGGACTCCCAGTCTCCGAGCCAGACCAGGAGGAGGTCGAGCACGTGCACGCCGAAGTCGGTCAGCACACCACCTCCGGCGGTCTCCTTGCGCAGCAGGAAGTCGGTGGCGAACGGCCAGCGGGGAATGACTCCCTGGCGCAGGTCGAAGCTCCGCAGCCCGCCGAGCAGCCCCTCCGCCAGGAGGTCCTTGACGAAGCGGGTCGAATCGAAGAAGCGGAAGTCGAGGCCCACGGCGAGGACGGCGCCGCTCGCATCGGCGGCGGCGATCATCTCGTCGCACTCGCGCAGCGAGAGGGCCATGGGCTTTTCGCCGAGCACGGAGATCCCCCACCGCAGGAGGTCCACGGCCACCGGGGCATGGAGGCTGTTGGGCAGGGCGATGACGGCGCCGTCCACCCGGTCCAGGACCTCCCGGTAGTCCGTGGCGGACTCCGGAACGCCGAAGCGCGCGGCCACCTCCCTGGCGCGGGCCGCGTCGGCGTCCACCACGACGGCGGCCTCCGCCAGCTCCGAGGCGGAGATCGCGGGAAGGTGGTTGATCTGCGCCACCGCGCCACAGCCGAGAACGGCCAGTCGGACTTTCTGCATGTCGGCTCTCTTCGGGATCCGGTCAGGATCGGAGGCGTATCTTACCCGCTTTGCGGCGGCCCGCCACGCGCGGTGGCCCGGCCAGATTGGCGGGGCAGCGGCGGCCCCGCGAATTCCGGGGCCCGAATTCATGGGGCAGCGACTGCCCCGCGAATTTCCATCTCCAATTTCGTTGGGCAGTGATTGCCCCGTGAATTTCCGGCTCCAGATTCGTGGGGCAATCGCTGCCCCGCGAATTTCCGTCCCGTCCCGCGGCGCTGGGCGACAGAATTCGTGGGGCAGCGGCTGCCCCGTGAATTCATGCCTCCCGGACGGCCGC
>DATANP010000502.1:0-2381 GCA_036266195.1 Thermoanaerobaculia bacterium
GGGGGGTGGGGGGGGGGGGGGGGGTGGGGGGGGGCGTCTCCTGGATGCCGAGCTTCTCCTCGATCCGCGCAAGCCGGTCCTCGACGCCCTTGTTCTCATCCTCGCGATTCGGCGGCCACAGGACCACGAGACTGTGGAAGACCACGATCGTGACGGCCACGAGATAGATCGTGACCAGGGCGATGCCCCAGGCACCCATCGGCTTGCCGCCGGGGCTCTCTCCTTCGGCCATGTCGAACCTCCTCGTCCTGGAGACGGCCACGGCCCCGGATTTCCGGGGCCGGTCTGGTGAACGCTGGTGAGGAGGATTGTAGCCTGGACTACTCCGCCCGGATCGCCAGAATCGGGTCCACTCTTGCGGCGCGGCGGGCTGGCAGCCAGGTGGCGAGGAGTGTGACGGCGGCGAGGCCGAAGGCCAGCGCGGCGAAGGTCAGCGGATCGCGCGCGCTCACGCCGTAGAGCAGGCCTTCGAGCACCCGCGTCACCGCGAGGGCGGCGAGCAGGCCCAGGCCGATGCCGACCGCCGCGAGGCGCCCGGCCTGGCCCAGGACCATGCCGAGGATGTCCCCCTTCCTCGCGCCGAGGGCGATGCGGACGCCGATCTCCCGCGTGCGCTGCGCCACGAGGTAGGAGATCACTCCGTAGAGACCCACGGCCGAGAGCACCAGGGCCACGCCCGCGAAGATCGCGAGGAGCCAGAGGATCAGCCGGCGGTTCGCCAGCGACGCGTCGATCACCTCCTGCATGGTGAGCACCCGGTAGAGCGGCAGGCCGGGATCGAGGCGCCTCACCGCGCCGCGCACCCCTTCGGCCACGCTCGCGGGCGATACCTCGGTCTTCACGACCAGGACCGCGTCTCCGAGACCCTGCTCCAGGCCTCCGCCGCTGTAGGGGAAGTAGACCTCCTGAAGCGGATCGAGATCGAGGCCCGCCTGGCGGACGCTCCCGGCCACGCCGATGATCGTGATCGCCTCCGGGCCGAACAGGAGGCGGCGGCCGATCGGGTCCTCGCCCGGGAACTGGCGGTTTGCCAGGGCCTGGTTGATGATGGTCACGGCGGGACGGTCCCCCTCGCCGTCCGTCTCCTCGAAGTCGCGGCCCCGGAGGAGCGGCACGCCGAGCGACTGAAAGAGGCCCGGGCTCGCCACGCGGATCTCGGCCACCGGCGACTGGCCCGGCTTCGACGCCGGCCGGCCCTCGACCTCGAAACCGGTGTTGGTCCAGGCGTCCTGGATCGGCAGCATGGAGATGAGCGCGGCCTCGCGCACGCCGGGCAGGCGCCGGACGTCTTCCAGCAGCGGACGGAAGAGGCGCTGGCGCGAGCCTTCGAGCTGCGCGGCCGGCACGGCGAGGTGGGCGGTGAGCACGTTCTCCGCCACCAGGCCGGGCGCGGTGTTGCTGAGCGCCACGAAGCCGCGCAGGAGCAGGCCCGCGCCGACCAGAAGGACGAGGGAGACCGCGATCTCCAGCACCACCAGCGCGCTGCGGACGAGCTGCTGGTGCGCGCTCCCCGTGCTCTTGCTCCCGGCCTGGTTGAGGCTGTCGCGCACGTCCTCCCGGGACGCGTGGACCGCCGGCACCGTGCCGAACACGAGACCGCTCAGCACCGCAACCGCGAGCAGGAAGGCGAACACGGTCCCATCCAGGGGGAAGCCTCCGGACACGGGCAGCGCGCTTTGGGCCAGCGGCGTCAGGGCCGCGAGGCTCCAGCGCGCGAACAGCAGGCCGACGGCCGCGCCCGCGAGCGCCAGGACCAGGCTCTCGGCCAGGAACTGCCGGACCAGGCGCGCGCGGCCGGCTCCGAGCGCCAGGCGGATCGATACCTCGCGCTGGCGCACCGCGGCGCGCGCCAGGAGGAGGTTCGCCACGTTGGCGCAGGCGATGAGCAGCACCAGGCCCACCGCGCCGAGGAGCACGAGGAGCATCTTCCGCACCCGGCCGACCACGGTCTCGCGCAGCGGCTGGACCAGCACGCTGCGGCCCGCCTGCTGGTTCGGATACTGGGCCTCGAGCCGCGCCGCCACGGTGGCGAGCTGGCCCGTCGCGGCCTCCAGGGAGATGCCGGGCTTGAGCCGGCCCACCACCGCCAGGAAATGGCTGCCCCGGTTCGCCTTCTGCTGCGGGTCGGGGTTGAAGAGGAGCCAGGCGTCCGTGGGGTCGCCGCCGGCGGGGAAGCGGAACGAGGCCGGCATGACGCCGATCACGGTGAAGGCGGTGCCGTCGATCTGGATGGTCTTTCCGAGGAGGCCGCGGTCCGCGGCGAAGCGGGTGCGCCAGATCTCCTCGCTCAAGACAGCGACCTGGGCCTTGCCCGGCTCGTCCGTGCCCGGGGCGAAGGTCCGGCCGGCGAGAGGAGCGATGCGCAGCGCCTGGAAGAGGTT
>DATANP010000503.1:0-5986 GCA_036266195.1 Thermoanaerobaculia bacterium
GCGCCACCGCCGAGTGCCGGGCGTGGAAGTCGTCCGGCACCGGATTCAAGGAGAGGATGTGGATGTCCGGCGGCAGGAGGTCGTTGACCGCGCGCCGGAACGGGCCGGGATCGACCGGCCGCGCCAGCCGCAGGTGGGCGACCTGGGCGAGCGCGTGGACCCCGGCGTCGGTCCGTCCCGACCCGCCGATCTCCCGCACCGTTCCGCCGCCGGCATCCACCACGGCCCGGCGCAATTCGCCGACCACGGAGCGGGCGTTCTTCTGCTCCTGCCATCCGTGGTAGCGGGTGCCTTCGTACTCCAGGGTGAGACGATAGGTCGGCATCGGGCCGTACCCTATCAGGAGATCGATCAGGGAGGCCGTGCTACGATCCTGACGCTTCCCTCAACCACTTCAACAAGGGAGACCTCGATATGAAGAAAGTCCTCGTTGTTCTCGCGCTGACCGCCCTGTTCCTGCCCACCCTGGCCGCCGCCGACTCCTGGACCGGCTGGATCACCGACGACCACTGCGGCGCCAAGGGCGCCAAGGCCGAGCACGCCTCCTGCGCCAAGAAGTGCCTGGACCAGGGCGGCAAGCTGGTCTTCTTCAACAGCGCCGACCAGAAGCTCTACAACCTCGACAACCAGAAGCTCGCCGAAGAGCACCTGGGCCACGAGGTGGTCGTCACCGGCACGGTGGACGGCAACGACATCAAGGTCGAGTCGATCGCGATGCCGGCGGCGAAGTAAAGAAACCTCACCCCCTGTCCCCCTCTCCCATCTCCCTACCCCCCGCCCCCGGGAGAGGGGGAACGTATCCGAACCTGTTTGCCGGGAAGCAGCTCTACCGCCCCAGTCAGGTCCCCCCTCTCCCGGCGGGGGCTGGGCGGGAGATGGGAGAGGGGGACAGGGGGTGAGGTCCCCTACAGCAGCATGCTGGCCAGGTTCGCCAGCTCCGACCGCTCCCCCTTCTCCAGGTTCACGTGGGCGTAGAGCGGGTTCCCCCGCAGCCGGTCGATCAGGTAGGACAGACCGTTGCTCTGGGCGTCCAGGTAGGGGGTGTCGATCTGGAAGATGTCCCCGGTCAGGATGATCTTCGTCTTCTCCCCAGCCCGCGTGATGATCGTCTTCACCTCGTGCGGGGTCAGGTTCTGGGCCTCATCCACAATAAAAATCACGTTCGACAGGCTGCGGCCGCGGATGTAGGCCAGCGGCACGATGTGGAGCTTCTCGGTCTCCACCAGCTCGTCCACCTTCTTGTACTCCCGCTCCCGCTCGCCGAACTGGTTCTTGATGATCCCCAGGTTGTCCCAGAGCGGCTGCATGAACGGGTTGATCTTCGACAGGATGTCCCCGGGCAGGAAGCCGATGTCCCGGTTGGAGAGCGGCACGATCGGCCGGGCCAGGTAGATCTGCCGGAAGTCGCGCCGCTGCTCCAGGGCACCGGCGAGCGCGATCAGCGTCTTGCCCGTGCCGGCCGCGCCGGAGAGCGTCACCAGCGGGATCTCGGGGTTGAGCACCGCGGCGAGCGCGAACGTCTGCTCGGCGTTGCGCGGCAGGATGCCGTAGGCCTGCCCCTTCATCACCCGCTCGACGCGGTCGGTGCGCGGATTGAAATAGCCGAGCCCTGAACGCCCCTGACTGCGCAGGATGAAGTAGTGGTTCGACGTGGGCTTCGGCTGGCCGGGCAGCATCTCCTCGATCGGCACCGACTCCTCGCGGTAGAGGCGGTCGATCAGCTCGGGGTCGGGCAGCTCGACCTCGGACTTCCCCTTGTAGAGATGGTCGAGATCCTTGATCTTGACCGTCTCGTAGTCCTCGGCCGGCAGGTTCAGGGCGCGGGCCTTCAAGCGCAGGTTGATATCCTTCGAAACCAGGATGACCCTGCGGCTGGGCTCGGAGCGCGTGAGACTCAGGGCGGCGTTGAGGATGCGGTGGTCGGCCTTCTTGGTGCCGAAGACCTCCACGGCGTCCACCGGCGCGCTCTCGTCGGTCAGCACGCGGAACTTGCCGCTGGCCGCCCCGTTCAGCGGGATCCAGGCGTCGAGCATGTTGCCGTCCGACAGCCTGTCGAGCTGGCGGATGAACTCGCGGGCCTGGAGATTGAGGACCGAGTTCCCCTTCTTGAACGAGTCCAGCTCCTCGAGCACCGTGATCGGGATGGCGACGTCGTGCTCCTGGAAGTTGTGAATCGCGTTGAAGTCGTACAGGATGACCGAAGTGTCGAGAACGAAGATCTTGTGCTGCGCACGGGCCATGAAAATTTATCCTTTCGGAGCCGCGGAAGTATCAGGGTTCTGGGCGAGGCGCGGCTTTTGCAGACCTGATTCGCCGAAGTACCAGCGCGGAGCCGCCTCCCAGACCAGCCCGAGCTCCTGGGTCGCGGCGCTCATGATACGACCCATGGCCTCTTCGACCGAGTCGGTGAACAGGATCCTCTCGCAGTCCGCGGGCAGGATCGTCTTTTCCCGGACCATGTCATGACAGATCAAGTCCCGGAGCGGTTCCCAGTAGTCGGTGCCCATCAGGACGAGCGGGAAGTTCTTGATTTTGCCGGTCTGGATCAGCGTCGCGCACTCGAAGGTCTCGTCGAGCGTGCCGAATCCGCCCGGCATCACGACGAAGGCGTACGAGTACTTGACCAGCATCACCTTGCGTACGAAGAAGTAGCGGAACTCGACCCAGCGGTCCACGTAGGGGTTCGGCCGCTGCTCGTGGGGGAGCTGGATGTTCAGGCCGAGCGACGGCGCGCCCACGTCGCGGGCGCCGCGGTTGGCGGCCTCCATGATGCCCGGCCCGCCGCCTGTGAGCACCGTGAACCCGGCGCGGCCCAGCCGCCGGCCGATCTCGCGGGCCATGGCGTAGTACCGGTGGTCCTCAGTGAAGCGGGCCGAGCCGAACACCGTCACGCAGGGGCCCACGAAGTGCAGCGCCCGGAACCCGCGCACGAAATCGGCACCGATGCGCGCCAGGCGCCCCAGCTCCCACGTCCGCGGCTGCGGACCGGCCAGGAAGCGGCCGTCCTCCGGGTTCTCCGTGCCCTTGCCCCAGCGCGGCGCCTCGCCGCTGCGGCCGGCCGCCTCCTTCTCGACCTGGGGAGCTTCCTTGGGAGTCGTATCGGGGCGAATCTCCTCCATGTGCCTCAGCTTATCCTGCTCGGCCTGCTCCTGGCACTCCCCGCCGCCGCTCCAGCCCAGAAGCCGCAGCCCCTTCAGCAGGTACCGCGCTTCCCCAACGTCCTGATCGTCACCGTGGACACCCTGCGCGCCGACCGGGTCTCCGCCTACGGCTACCGCCGGCCCACGACCCCGAACCTCGATCGCCTGCTGGCCCAGGGCGCGCGCTTCACCCAGGCCCGCACCGTGGAGCCGCTGACCAACCCGTCGCTGTGCTCCATGTTCACCTCGCTCTACCCGCACGAGCACGGCGCCACCCGCAACGGCCTGCGCCTGCGGCCGGACGCCCTCTCCGCCGCCCGCGTGCTCGGCCGGCGCGGCTACCGCACCGCCGCCTTCGTGGGCAACTGGACGCTCCGGAACGGCATCTCGGGGCTCGGCGACCACTTCCAGAGCTACGACGAGGTCTTCACCCGCAAGCGCTGGCTCGGCCTCTTCAAGGGCGAGGCCACGGCCGAGGACCTCACCGACGCCGCGCTGGCCTGGCTCGACGGGCATCGCGAGGACCACCGCAAGCCCTTCCTCCTCTGGGTCCACTACGTCGAGCCGCACGCGCCCTACCGGCTCCAAGAGACCGAGGCCGGCCGGCTGCGGATCGGTATCGGGACGGGGGGCAGCGACGTCTCCCGCCAGGACCGCTACGACACCGAGGTGGCCTTCGCCGACCAGCAGATCGGCCGGCTGCTCGCCCGTTTCCAGAGCGACCCGGAGCTGGCCGCGAACACCCTGATCGTCTTCGCCGCCGACCACGGCGAGAGCCTGGGCGAGCACTCCTACTGGGGCCACGGCCGCAACCTCTACGAGCCGACCCTGCGCATCCCGCTCGGCCTGGTCTGGCCCGGGAAGATCCGGCCGGCGGTGATTGACGCCCCGGCGCTCAACCTCGACGTGGCCCCGACCGTCCTCGGCCTCGCCGGCCTGCCGGTCCCCGGCGGCTTCCGCGGCTACGACTGGTCGCCCGTCCTCCTGCGCGGCGCCGAGGCGCCGAAGGAGCGGACCATGTGGTTCCAGGCGCACAAGGGCGCGGTGCTCTCGGCCAAGGAGGTGGGCAGCGCCCGGCGCAAGGGCCTGCTCGAGGTGGCCGTCCTCGACGGCTGGCGCAAGGAGATCTTCCGCATCAACGAGAACCGGCGCTGGGTCTTCGACCTGCTCCGCGATCCCGGAGAGCTGCGGAGCCTCGACCCGCGGGTGGCGTCGAAGTCCGCCGGTCTCCAGGGCTGGATGACCTCGGTCCGCAAGGGGCTGGCCGCGTCCGACCAGGTGCTCGCCACCCACATCGACGCCGAGAGCGCGGCCCGGCTGCGCGCCCTGGGCTATGCTGAATAGAGAGGGGAGGCGAGTGTGTCCACGATCAAGCCGATCATCCTGCTGGCCGACAGCCAGCTCCTGTTCTTTCGCGAGGAGGGCGAGCCTTTCCTCGTCCGCGCGGTGGAAGCCTGCGAGGAGGGCGACATCGGGAGGCCGCTCAAGGCCGCCTACCTCGGGGCCTCGAATGGTGATGCGCTGGAGTTCTACGACCTTTTCGTGGCCGCCATGGGCGAGGTGGGAATCCGGGACACCCGGATGATCCCCTCCGAACCGAAGCCCGAGGATCGCGCCTTCCTCGACCAGGCCGACCTGATCCTCCTGGCCGGCGGCGACGTCGAGCGGGGCTGGGACGTCTTCGACCACACCGGCCTCAAGGACCAGATCGCCAGCCGCTACTACGCGGGAGCGCTGCTCCTGGGCGTCTCGGCCGGCGCGGTGCAGCTCGGCCTCAAGGGCTGGAACGCCGACGAGAAGATCTTCGACACCTTCCGGCTGGTGCCGTTCGTGATCGACGTCCACGACGAGCCCGGCTGGGCGCGCCTGGGCCAGATCGTGGCCAGGGCCGGGGAGCACGCGCGCGGCTTCGGCATCCCGAGCGGCGGCGGCGCGATCTACCATCCCGATTATTCGGTGGAGCCGGTGCGCCACGCCCTGGTCGAGATGTCGGTGACCGAGGAAGGCGTGCGCCAGGCCCTGCTCTTCCCGGGCGAGGTGGCCGAGGCCACGGAAGAGGAGCGCGGCACCTTCTCCCCCGAGGTGCAGGAGCTTCTGAACCAGAAGCCCAACTGATGAAGCTCTACGCGCTGGCCGACCTGCACCTGCGCTACGAGGTGACCCGCCGGGCCCTGGAGGCCTTGCGTCCGCGGCCCTACGACTGGCTGATCCTGGCCGGCGACGTGGGCGAGACCGAGGAGCACCTGCGCTTCGCCCTCGGCGTCCTGACCCGCCGCTTCGCGCGCCTCCTCTGGGTGCCGGGCAACCACGACCTCTGGACCATCCCGCCGCGCGAAGGCCGCCCCGACGACCTGCGCGGCGAAGCCAAGTACCGGCGTCTCGTCCAGGTCTGCCGGGACTACGGCGTGCTCACCCCCGAGGACCCCTACGTGGTCTGGCCCGGCGAAGGGCCGCGCTGCATCCTGGCGCCGACCTTCGTGCTCTACGACTACACCTTCCGGCCGGACGAGATCCCGGTCGAGAAGGCGGTCGAGTGGGCGGCGGAAGAAAACCTCCTCTGCTCGGACGAGGTCCTTCTCCATCCCGATCCCTACCCCACCAGGTCGGCCTGGTGCGAGGCGCGGGTGCGCGAGACCGAGCCCAGGCTGGAGGAGGCGGCCGCGCGGGCGCCGCTGGTGATCGTCAACCACTTCCCGCTGCGCCAGGACCTGGCCGTGCTGCCGGCCATCCCGCGCTTCTCGATCTGGTGCGGCACCCGCCTGACCGAGGACTGGCACACCCGGTTCCGGGCCGAGGCCGTGATCTACGGCCACCTCCACATCCGGGGCCGCTACCAGAGAGACGGC
>DATANP010000504.1:0-4533 GCA_036266195.1 Thermoanaerobaculia bacterium
GACCCCCGCGGCGCTCACGGCGACCCCTCCGTAGCCGAAGACGGCGGCGACAAGGGCGACGATCAAGGCAATCAGGGCCCATCTCAGCATCTCGGTCCTCCTTGCACCCGGCGGTGCGGTCTGCCGAACTGTCTGCCGGCAAACAGCAAACCCCATGCCACGGGATCAACCGCCATCAAGGAAAGAGCGGGAGCTGGACGAGCCGGCTGTGGACCAGGTTGGAGGCGGTGACGCCGAGCAGCCGCACCGGCCGGGCCGCGGCGTCGGTCTTGCGCAGGAGGTCGCTGGCGCAGAGCGCGATCGCCCCCGCGTCGTGGACCGGCAGGCCGAAGGTGCGCGAGCGGGTCAGGGTCGTGAAGTCCGCGTAGCGCACCTTCAGGGTGACCGTGCAGGCGGCGAGGCCGCGCCGGAACAGGCCGTCCGCCACCTCCTGCGCCATGCGGCCGATCTCCTCCTCCATCTTCCCGAAGTCCCGGAGGTCCACGGAGTAGGTGTTCTCGGTGCCGAGGCTCTTGCGCTCGGTGTGGGTCTCGACCGGCCGGTCGTCGATCCCCTGCGCGAACTCGTGGAGCAGCCGGCCGTGCTTGCCGAAGCGGGCCACCAGGATCTCGGGGTCGAACGCCCGCAGGTCGGCAACCGTCTGGATACTCAGCTCGTTCAGCGACTTCTCGGTGGCCGGGCCGACGCCGTGCAGGCGGCGCACGGGCAGCGGGTCGAGGAAGGCCTGCACCTTGGCCGGCGGCACCACGGTGAGGCCGTCCGGCTTGTGGAAATCCGAGGCGATCTTCGCGATGAGCTTGTTCGGGCCCACGCCGACGCTCACGGTGAGCCCCCGTTCCTCCTTCACCCGGCGGCGGATCTCCTTGGCGAGCGCCGTGGCGCTGCCGGCCTCGCCCAGGTTGCGGCTGACGTCCAGATAGGCCTCGTCGATCGACACCGCCTGGACCAGGGGGGTGTACTCGCGGTAGATGGCGAAGATCGCCTCCGACTCGCGGTGGTAGCGCCGGAAGTCGGGAGGCAGGAAGATGGCGTCCGGGCAGAGCCGTTTGGCGCGCGAGGACGGCATGGCCGAGTGGACGCCGAACTTGCGCACCTCGTAGCTCGCCGCCGCCACCACGCCGCGCTCCTCGGGCCGGCCGCCGATCACCACCGGCTTGCCGCGCAGGGAGGGGTCGTCCCGCATGTGGACGGCGGCATAGAAACAGTCCATGTCGCAGTGCAGGACCCGCCGCGGCACTTCGCCGTCAGAGTCCGCCGGAATCGCCTCGTCGCGCACGGTCCTCTAGCTTAGCGGGTTGGAGCCTGGAGCGGGTGAGCATACAATTCGTTCGGAATCTTGTTTCAAGCCCGGCGAATCGGAGCACTGCCGTCACAGAGCCGTAATCCCCCACCCCCGAACATGATCCGCTCCCCCTTCGCCGTGTCCGCCTCGCCGCGCGGAGTCCGCCGACCCGTTCAATGGATCCTCCTGGCGAGCCTCCTCCTGCCCCTGGCCGGTGCGACAGCCGGGAAGCCGCGGGCCTCGGAGCTGCCCTGGCCCCCGAAATCCGATGTGACCCCGATCGGGCCGGGAGAGTCCGACTCCTGGCTGGTCGAGATGGCCGCCGGGGACTTCCTGGACGCCGTGGTCGAGCAGGGCGGCATCGACGTGGTGGTCGAGCTCTCCGATCCCCAGGGGAAGCCGCTCTTCCAGGCGGACAGCACCGAGGACTGGGAGTGGGAGGAGGAGCTGGCCTGGGAGGCGGAGCAGCCCGGGCGCTATCGGCTGACCGTCCGGCCCCTCAACCCGAAAGCGGCGCCGGGCTCCTATCGCATCCGGATCGACGGTCCGCGCCCGATCCGGCCGGAGGACCGCCTCCGGGTGCAGGCCGTCCAGGAGATGAGGGCCGCGCTCGACGAACTGGGGCATCCGGAGCAGCGTCTCCCCCACATGGAGAGGGCCCTGGCCCTGTGGCGCGAGTCGGGAGACCGGCGCCGCGAGGCCGAGGTGCTCCACCAGATCGGCGCGGTGCTCGGCGATCTCGACCAGGATCAGGAGGCTCTCGAGCGGTTCAGCCAGGCACTCGCCCTGTGGCAGGAGCTGAGCGTGCCCACCAAGCAGACCTGGGCGGAGGCCATGACCCTCTACTACCAGGGACGCCTCCACGTCAAACAAGAGCCGCGAAAAGCATTCAGCTATCTCTCGAAGGCCCTGCCGCTCATCCGCCAGGTGCACCAGGCGAGGCCGGAGATGCAGATCGTCTATCACCTCGGATATGTCTGCGACGACCTGGCTTTGAAGCAGGACGCCATCGGGTACTACGAGGAAACGCTGAGGATCGCGCGCCGGCTCCACGCGGACTCCTACGAGGCCAATGCCCTGAACAGCCTCGGCCTTCTCTACTTCACGCTCGGCCATCCGGAGAAGGCGAGCGAGCACTGCCAGCAGGCGCTCGAGATCAGCCAGCAGAAGAAGCTCATCGAACAGGAAGCATCCTCGCTCAACAACCTCGCGCTGATCTTCGAAAGGAGCGATCCCGCGCGGGCCCGCGACTACTATCAACGGACCCGCGCCCTGGGACGGGAGGTCGGCGACGCGGAGATCCAAGCCACCGCCCTGACCAACCTGGCGTTTCTGGAGAACCAGGCCGGCAACCCCGCCAAGGCCCGGGAGCTGGGCCGCGAGGCGCTGGCTCTTGGCGTGCCCAACGTGGAGGTCCTCATCCGCCAGGCGATCGGGATGTCCCTGCGCGGGCTGAAGGACCTGGGAGCCTCCCGGCGGGAGCTGGAGACCGCGCTTGCCCTGAGCCGCGATCGCCAGGACCGGGTCCGCGAGTCGCTCGTGGTCCTCGAGCTGGCCCGAACCCTCCGGGCCCAGGGTGACCTGCGCGGCGCTCTCGATCTGCTGAAGTCCGGCGTCGCCGTCATCGAGTCGATCCGGACCGGGGTGGTCGAGGAGGATCTGCGGGCCCGCTTCTTCGCCTCCCGGCAGGACGTCTACAGCCTCATCACCGATACCTGGATGACACTCCATCAGGCCGAGCCGGGCCGGGGGTACGATGCGGAGGCCCTGCGGTCGAGCGAGCAGGCGCGGGCCCGAAGCCTGCTCGACATCCTCGGCGAGGCCAGGGCCGATATCCGCCAGGGAGCCGATCCAGCCCTGCTCGACCAGGAGCGCCGGCTGCGGGTCGAGATCGAAGCCGTGGAGATGCGGCGACTGAAGCTGCTTGGCTCCGGTTCCGACGCCCGGGAGGTGAGCCGGCGCCTCGAGACCCTCCTCGAAGAGTACCGGAAGACCAAAGCCAACCTGCGGGTGAGCAGCCCGCGCTATGCCGCCCTGACTCAGCCCGAGACCCTGAGCGTGGAACGCATCCGGAGCGAGGTGCTGGACGGCCGCGCGCTCCTGCTGGAGTACGCTCTCGGCCAGGAGCGGAGCTTTCTCTGGGCCGTCACTCCGGACGGGCTGCAGAGCTTCACCCTGCCGCCCAGGGCCGTGATCGAGGACGCGGCGCGGCGCTACTACAAGGCGGTCAGCATCCATCCCGAGGATCCCAAGGGACCGCCCGCGCAGGCCCGCCTGCGGGCGGCGGCCGACGAGCTCAGCCGCATGCTGCTCCGCCCGGTCCAGCCGCTCCTCTCCGGCCAGCCGCTGCTGATCGTGAGCGACGGCGCCCTGCAATACGTCCCCTTCGGAGCCCTGCCGGCCCCTTCCTCGCTGGACAGGCCGAAGCGGGTCCCCCTGGTCGTCGCCGGTCACCAGGTGGTGAGCCTCCCGTCGGCCTCGGTGCTGGCCGTGCTGCGCCAGGAGCTGGCAGGCCGGCCCGTCCCCCCCATGGAGCTGGCCGTGTTCGCCGACCCGGTCTTCCAACCTATCGAGACCCCCCCGACCGTCAAGCGGCCCAGCAGCCACAAGGGTCTGGTCCTGAAGGCCACGGCCACTCCGGTCCGGCGCGGCTTCGCGGAGGATCTGCGCGGCGAGATCGACCTGAGAAAGCTGCAGCGCCTGCGCTTCTCGGAGAAGGAGGCGAATGCAATCGCCGCCTTGGTGCCCACCAGGAAACGGTTCGTGGCCCTCCGCTACCGGGCGTCCCGCGCCAATGCAACCAATGGCGAGCTGGCCCTGTACCGCATGGTCCACTTCGCCACCCACGGCCTGATCGACAGCCGCAATCCCGAGCTGTCCAGTCTCGTGCTCTCCCTTTTTGACGAGAAGGGGCGGCCCCAGAACGGCCTTCTCCGGCTGCACGACATCTACAACCTGAAGCTGAACGCCGACCTGGTCGTCCTCTCCGCGTGCCAGACAGCCCTCGGCCAGGAGATCCGGGGCGAGGGCCTCGTAGGGCTGACCCGCGGCTTCATGTATGCTGGCACCCCTCGTGTCCTGGCGAGCCTCTGGAGCGTCGACGACCGCGCCACCTCCGAGCTGATGGAGAGCTTCTACCGCCATATGATCTCCGGCCGTCTGAGCCCTGCCGAGGCCCTGCGCCAGGCCCAGATCGAGCTGTTCCGGGACCCGCACCGCAGCTCCCCCTACTACTGGGCCGGCTTCTCGTT
>DATANP010000505.1:0-6103 GCA_036266195.1 Thermoanaerobaculia bacterium
TCCAGCTACAAGAGTGGCGCGAAACGCCAAAGGAGGGACGGCTTTTTTCGACTTTTTTCGGACTTTCTTGCCAGGCGCTACCTTTCTACACAATCGGATCGTCTTTTCGCGCCTGGTTTACGACTCGGAGAGCAGACGTCGCCGAATGATGGCCGCACATCCCATGGACCCCGCCCGAGGGCGGCGTGCTCGCGGAACAGAGAAAGACCCGCGGGTCGGGCGTCGAGTAGGGGTTGAGCCGGGCCACCGGCCGGGTGAAGAGCTGGCTGAGCATGGCGGCGCCGCCATTGATGTCGCCGCCGACCAGGTTCGGGTCGTATGCCTCCATCCAGGCGGTGTCCTTGGAGTGGCGGGCCAGGATGACCTCGCGGAAGCCGGGCGCGAAGCGCTCGATCTGCAGCTCGATGGTCTCGGTCATGTCCACCCGGGAGCCGTTCGGCACGTGGCAGTAGGCCCACGCGGTGTGCGATCCCGCGGGCGCCCGGCTCGGGTCGAACAGGCTCGGCTGGCCGACCAGGACGAGCGGCCGGCTGGATTCCTTGCCGTCCCAGGCCGAGCGCTCCGAAGCGGCGATCTCCTCGAAGGTGCCGCCCACGTGGACCGTGCCCGCGCGCCGGCACTCCTCGGCACGCCAGGGGATCGGCTCGCGGAGGGCCCAGTCGACCTTGAACACGCCCGGGCCGTAGCGGTAGCGGCCGAGCTGCCGGCGGTAGCGCTCCGGCCACTTCGTCCCCTCCAGCTTCAGGAGCTGGGCCGGGGTCAGGTTGAGCAGCACGATCTGCGAGGCCGGCAGCTCCTCCAGGGACTTCACGCGCCAGCCGGTGACGATCTCGCCGCCCAGCCCGCGCAGGATGGAGGCCAGGGCGTCGGGCACCCGCTGGGCGCCGCCCTCGGGCTGGGGCCAGCCCACGGCGTGGCCGGTGGCGGCCAGCACGAGCCCGAACGAGGCCGTGGGCCAGAGGTCCAGGGGGAGGAAGGAGTGGCCGGCGATGCCCGCGAACAGCGCCCGCGCGTGGACGCCGCGGAAGCGCGACCGGATCAGGCTGTCCGCCGAACGCAGCCCGATGAGCCCGAATCTCGCCTTGAAGAACGGGTCTTTGAACGGGTTGAGGGGACCGAGGAAGGCCGCGGCCATGCGGTCCCAGTCGTCGGAGAACGGCAGGAGGAGGCGCTCCCAGGCCCGCGCGTCCTCGGGATCGAGGCTCTCGAGGGTCTCGGCCGGCGTCCGGGAGAGGACGGCGGCCGTGCCGTTGTCGAGCGGATGGGCCATGGCGACCGTGGGGTGGATCCAGCGGAGGCCGTGCTCGCCGAGCGGCAGGGTTTTCAAGTAGGGCGAGCCGACCGTGAGCGGGTAGATGGCCGAGCAGACGTCGTGCGTGAAACCCGGCAGGGTCAGCTCGGCCGCCCGCGCGGCGCCGCCGACGGTCTCCTCGCCTTCGACGAGCAGGACCGAGCGGCCGGCCTGGGCCAGGGTGATGGCCGCGCTCAGGCCGTTCGGCCCGGCGCCTACGACGACCGCGTCCAAGACAGGCTCCTCGTCATCCGCATCTCCTCCCGCCGGGGGCCCTGCAACTTCAGTTCCCGAGAGTATCAGGAGCGGGGCAGGCGCGCTTCCGTCAAGATCTCGCACCTACTGTTATAAGCGAGCAGGAAACCCGCGGAGGGAGGACGCGCATGCCCCACACCACGACCTACCCGGCTCACATCTCCGATTCGACCCGGTTGCGCGACCGCCTCAACGGCCCCTGGCACGAGCGCGCGCTTCAGATCTTCACGCTCATCGTGCTGGGCCACTGGGCCGAGCACCTGGCGCAGGCGTTCCAGATCTACGCCCTGGGCTGGCCGGTGCCGTCGGCCCGCGGCGTGCTGGGCCTGTGGTATCCGTGGCTGATCAAGTCGGAGGTGCTGCACTACGGGTATGCGGTGGTGATGCTGTTCGGCATCTGGCTGCTCTGGCCCGGCTTCATCGGTGTGTCGCGGACGTGGTGGACGGCGGCGCTGGGCATCCAGTTCTGGCACCACATCGAGCATGCCCTGCTCCAGTTCCAGGCGCTGACCGGCCACAACCTGTTCGGGTCGCCGGTGCCGACGAGCATCGCGCAGCTCTGGATTCCGCGAGTGGAGCTGCACCTGATCTACAACACCCTGGTGTTCATCCCGATGGTCGTGGCGATGTACTACCACCTGTTCCCGTCCGAGAGCGAGGCGCCGCAGATGCAGTGTACCTGCGCCATCCGCCGGCCGGCCACGGCCTGAGCCGGGCGTGCGCCGGGTCGCGGGGATCCTGCTGCTTGTCCTTGCCGGGTGCCGTCCGCCGTCCGATCCTTCTCCGGAGGTCTCGCTGAGATGGACCGCCCAGCCCGAGCCGCCCACCACGGGCCTGCTGACTCTCTCGCTGGATCTGAGCGAGCGGCGGCAGCCCGTGCAGGGGGCCGAGGTGCGGGTGGAGGGCACGATGACTCACCCGGGCATGGCGCCGGTCTCGGCCACGGCGGCCGAGACCTCGCCGGGCCGCTACGTGGGCCGGATGGACCTCTCGATGGCGGGCGACTGGGTGTTCCTGGTGGACGCCCGGCTGCGCGACGGCCGCACCCTGCACCGGCGGATCGACCTGCCGGGAGTCCGTCCGCGATAGCAAGGTTTTTCCGCTGGCGCCATGCGCGCACCGCCCTGCAGATCCCGGCCTTTCTGGTCGGCGTGGCGATGATCGTCCACGGCTTCCTCGGGCCGCAGCTCGCGCCCCGCAACCTGGCGACGCTGCTGACCTGGGTCCACTACCGCGGCGCGCTGGTGCTGGTGCTCCTCGCGGGTGGAAACCTTTTCTGCATGGCCTGCCCGTTCATGCTCCCGCGCGAGCTGGCGCGGCGCTTCTTCAAGCCCGTGCTGCGCTGGCCCCGGAGACTGCGCAACAAGTGGCTTTCAATCGGCCTGCTCGCGCTCGTGCTGTTCGCCTACGAGCGCTTCGATCTCTGGGCCTCGCCCTGGTGGACGGCCTGGCTGATCCTCGGCTACTTCGGCGCGGCGCTGGTCGTCGACAGCCTTTTCCAGAAGGCCTCCTTCTGCAAGTGGGTCTGCCCGATCGGCCAGTTCAACTTCGTGGCCTCCACGGTGTCGCCGCTGGAGGTCAAGGTCCGCGACACGGACGTCTGCGCGAGCTGCACGACCCTCGACTGCATCCGCGGCAACTCGGAGCAGCGCGGCTGCGAGCTGGCCCTGTTCCAGCCGCGCAAGGAAGGGAATCTGGACTGCACGTTCTGCCTGGACTGCGTCCACGCCTGCCCGCACGACAACGTTGCGATTCAGACCCGGGTGCCGGCGAGCGAGCTGTGGTCCGACGCGCGGCGCTCGGGCATCGGTTTCCTTTCCAAACGGAAGGACCTCGCGGCCCTGGCCCTGATCTTCACCTTCGGCGCCCTTCTCAACGCCTTCGGCATGGTGAGCCCGGTCTACGCGGCCCAGGCCTGGCTCGCGAAGGTCCTCGGAACCACGAGTGAAACGCCCGTGCTCGGAACGCTCTTCTTTCTATTGCTGATCGTGGAACCGGCGCTGCTGGTGGGCCTCGCCGCCTGGCTGTCCCGGCACGGGTCCGGCGCTCCGGGACCGGTTCTGCCCTTCGCGATCAGGTTCACCTACGCCCTGGTGCCGCTCGGCTTCGGCGTCTGGCTGGCCCACTACGGCTTTCATCTCTTTACCGGGCTGTTGACTGTCGTGCCCGTGATCCAGGAGGCGCTCGGGTTCGTGCCCCGATGGGATCTCGTCGGCCTGCCGGTCCGGCTCGTCCGGCCCCTGGAAGTCGGCTTCCTCGGCCTGGGCCTTCTCGGGTCGCTCCTGGCGGCCTGGAAGATCGCCGAGCGCGAGGCCCCGGAGCGGACGCGGGCCGCCTTCGTCCCCTGGGCCGCTCTCTGCCTGCTCCTCGGCGGCGCGGCCCTGTGGCTCCTCTCGCAGCCGATGGAGATGCGCGGCAGTGTCCTCGGGGGTCTGGGAGGTTGAATGATCCGGCGGCTCGCGATCCTCCTCCTTCTCCTCCCCGCCTGCCTTCACGCCCACGCCGGCCCGCCGTTTCCGATCGCCGTGGACCGGCCGGTCGGCCCCTGGACCGTCTCGCTCTGGACCGACCCGGACATCGGCACCGGTGTGGTCTTCGTGATCCTGGAAGGCCCTGGGCAGCCGGGCTCGGTCCGGGTGAGCGCCCGGCCCGTGGACGGCGGCCTGCCGGAAGCCGTATACACGACCGAGCGCCAGGGCCGGCCCGAGGACGCGCGGTACTTCACCAAGGTGAAGTTCGCCCACGGCGGGAAGTGGCGGCTGCGCGCCACCCTGGAAGGTCATGGCTCGGTCGAGTCCGAGGTCGAAGCCACGCCCGACGGCGTGCTGGGCCCCTGGGAGCTCGGGCTCTACCTGGCGCCGTTCCTGGCGGCCGGCTTCCTGTGGGGCAAGGCCGTGCTGCGCCGGCGCAGGACCTCGTAATTGGCGGGGCTCCGGTTGCTTTTCCGTACTTCACGACGAGGCCGGATCGGCCGAAATCAAGAAGAAGGAAAGGCAGCCAGAAGAGCCATGTTGAGGCGAGGAGAGATCTACGACAATCCAGTGACCGGGGAGCGCGCCATCGTCCGTGTGGGCACGGACGAGACAAACGGCGAGCGCCTCGTGATCGATATGCAGGCCCGGCCCGGAGCGGCCGGAGCCGGCGAGCACATCCACCCCACGATCGACGAGCGGTTCACGGTGACCCGCGGCCGCGTCGGCGTCCTGATCGACGGCCGGCAGTCCATCGCCGGGCCCGGAGACTCAATCCACTTTCCGCCCGGCATACCCCACGACTGGTGGAACGCGGGCGAGGAGGAGGCCCACCTCGTGCTGGAGATCCAGCCCGCGGCGCGGTTCGAGGAGATGCTCCGCAACCTCCTCGGACTCGCCCAGGACGGCCGGACCAACGCCCGGGGTACGCCGGGCCTTCTCCAATGCGCGCTCCTCGCGCGGGAGTTCGACGACGTGCTCCATTTCACGAAGCCGCACCGCCTGATCCAGACGGTGCTCTTCCGGATCCTCGCGCCGATCGCCCGTCTCCGAGGCTACCGCGGCAGCTACCCGGAGTACGTCGAAAGGCGGCCGCTGATCCGCCTCTCCGAGGAGACGCTGCGAGCCAGCGCGATCTGAAGCAGAGCCAAGAAAGGGTAATACCCTCAAAAGAGGGTAATAAAGAGGGTATTATCCGCCTCATGCATTCTTTCCGAGGCAATCTCCTATCCCGTCTCACCCTGCCGTTGGGGACGGTCTGGCTGATGACCGACATTGCCGAAGGCAAGGGCCGGCAGCAACTGTTTCTCCGGCAATCGCCCCAGGTGCTCGCCTCGCTCCGCGAGACGGCTATCGTGCAAAGCGTCGAGTCCTCGAACCGGATCGAGGGCGTTACAGTGGAGCCGGCCCGGCTTCGGCCTCTGGTCCTGGGTGACGACAGACCCCGAGACCGGTCCGAAGAGGAGATCCGCGGCTACCGCCGCGTCCTCGATCTCATCCATAACCGCTCCGGCGAGTTGGAGATCACGCCCACTCTGCTCCAGAGATTCCATGGAATCCTGGAGGAAGGTGCTGGCGATGCCGGGCAGTGGAACGGGTGAACAACGATATCGTGGAGATCAGGCCCGGCGCTCCACCGCTCGTCCGCTTTCGCCCGGTCCCGGCGGAAGAGGCCGAGACCGCCATGGAAGAGCTCTGCATCTCCTACCGTCACGCACTGGATCAGGAGCAAATGCCTCCCCTGCTCGCGATCGCCGCCCTGGTCTTCGACTTTCTCTGCATCCACCCGTTCCGGGACGGCAACGGCCGGGTCTCCCGCCTCCTTACTCTTCTGGCTCTCTATCATCATGGCCACGAAGTCGGGCGCTACATCAGCCTGGAGCGCTTGGTCGAGGAGGCCAGGAGCGATTACTACGACGTCCTTCGGCGCAGTTCGGAAGGGTGGCACCAGGGACGCCACGACCTCCTGCCCTGGTTCAACTATTTCCTTTCGGTGCTCCGGCGCGCCTACCTCGAATTGGAATCCCGCGTAGGCCAGATCAGGGCTCCACGAGGAGCCAAGACCGCGCTGATCGAAGCCGCTGTG
>DATANP010000506.1:0-23917 GCA_036266195.1 Thermoanaerobaculia bacterium
TCGACGAGGTGCCAGGAGGCGAAGGTGGTGCTCTCGGTGGGGCCGTAGACGTGCAGCAGGCGCTCCGGTCCGCCGTCCGCCAGCACCTGCCGGACCCGCGCCGGGTCCACGGCTTCGCCGCCGAAGAGCAGATGCCGGAGCGGCCGGAAGGCGCCGGGCTCCTCGCGGCCCGCCTGGTTGAAGACGGCGGTGGTCAGGAAGAGCGCGGTGATGCCGTCGCGCCGGATCTGCTCCGCCAGGTCGCGCGGCGCGAGAAGGGTCTCCTTGGACACTCCGACCAGGCGGGCGCCGTTGAGGAGCGCGCCCCAGATCTCGAAGGTGGCGGCGTCGAAGGAGGTGTTGGAGGCCTGGGCCAGCGCGTCGTCCCGGCGGATGCGGACGTAGCCGGTGTCCCGCACGAGCCGGACCACGGCCCGGTGCGGCACGGCGACGCCTTTCGGCAATCCCGTGGAGCCGGACGTGTAGACGAGGTAGGCGAGGCTCTCCGGGGCCGCGAAGACCTCGGGGTCCCGGTCGCTCCAACTCCGCAGGAGCCCGGGATCGCAGTCGGCGCTCCGGATGACGATCCGCGCGCCCGAGTCCTCCAGCATGAAGGCCAGGCGCTCCTCGGGGTAGGAGGTGTCGAGCGGCACGTAGGCGCCGCCGGCCTTGAGCACGGCGAGTGTGGCCACCACCATGTCGAGCGAGCGCTCCAGGTCGACGCCCACCGGCTCGCCCGGCCGGACGCCGAGGCCGATCAGGCGATGGGCCAGCCGGTTGGCCCGCGCCCGCAGGTCGCGATAGGTGCAGACCTCCTCGCCGAAGACGGCGGCCACGGCCTCGGGCGCGCGCTCCGCCTGCTCGTCGAACAGCTCGTGGATGCAGGCCTCGCGCGGGAAGTCCGTGCGGGTGCGGTTCCAGTCCGCGACCACCTGGCGCGCCTCGGCTCCGGCGAGGATCGGCAGCTCCGCGAGCGGCCGGCCGTCGCCGTTGGCGGCCTCTTCGAGCAGGGTCCGGAAGCAGCCCGCGAAGCGGTCCACGGTGGCGGCGTCGAACAGGTCGGCGGCGTATTCGATCGTGCCGGCGAGCCCGCCGCCGGGCTGCTCCACAAGCGCGAGGCTCAGGTCGAACTTGGCGGCGGTCCAATCGACGTCCACCGGCGCGAGCGCCAGGCCGGGCAGCTCGAGCGCGCCGCCCGGCACGTTCTGGAGCGCGAAGGCGACCTGCACGAGCGGGTTCCAGGCGAGGCTGCGTTCCACGTCCAGCTCCTCGACGAGCCGCTCGAAGGGCACGTCCGCGTGCGCGAAGGCGCCGAGCGTGGACGAGCGCACCCGCGCCAGCAGCTCGCGGAACGGGGCGGCGCCGTCCGGCCGGCCGCGCAGCGCGAGGGTGTTCACGAAGAAGCCGATGAGCGGCTCCAGCTCGGTGCGGTCGCGGCCGGCGATGGGCGAGCCGACGAGGAGGTCGTCCAGCCCGGCGAAGCGCTGGAGCAGGGCCAGGAAGGCGGCCAGGAGGACCATGAAGAGGCTGGCGCCCTCGCGGCCGGCGAGCGCGGCGAGCGCTTCGGCCAGGGCCGGCGACAGCGCGGTCCTGCGCACGGCGCCGCGGAACGTCTGCACGCGCGGGCGGGGGCGGTCGGCCGGCAGCTCCAGGAGCGTGGGCGCGCCGGCCAGCTCGGCCTTCCACCAGGCGAGCTGGCGGTCGAGCGCGGCGCCCTGCAGCCGCTCGCGCTGCCATGCCGCGAAGTCCGCGTACTGCACGGCGAGCGCCGGCAGGGGCGACGGCCGGCCCTCCAGGAACGCCCGGTAGAGGGCTCCGCCCTCCTCCACCAGCACGCCGAGCGACCAGCCGTCGCTCACGATGTGGTGCATGGAGAAGAGGAGGATCCAGTCCTGCGGCCCCAGGCGCAGGAGCGCCATACGGAACAGCGGCCCCTGCTCCAGGTCGAACGGCAGGGCGGAGATCTCCGCCGCCACGCGCCGGGCCTCGTCCTCGTCCGCCACGTCGATCACGGGCACCGGCAGATCGGCCGCGGGCGCGATCCTCTGGACCGGCACGCCGCCGGATTCCACGAAGGTGGTGCGGAGCGCCTCGTGGCGGCGCGCGATCTCCGCGAAGGCCGCGGCGAGGACCCGGACCTTCAGGTCCCCCGACAGGCGCAGGGCGCCGGCGATGTTGTAGAACGGGCTGTCCGGCTGGAGGCGGTCGAGGAACCAGAGGCGCTCCTGGGCGAAGGAGAGCGGCAGGCTGCCGTCCCGCGGCGCGCGGCGGATCGGCGGCAGCGCCTCGCCGCGGCCGGAAAGCCCTTCGATCCGCGCCGCGAGCGCCGCGACGGTCGGGGCTTCGAACAGGGCACGCAGCGGCAGCTCGACGCCGAAGGCGTCGCGGACGCGCGCCGCCATGCGCATGCCGAGGAGCGAGTGGCCGCCGAGCTCGAAGAAGCGATCGGCCGCGCCGACCCGCGGCAGGCCGAGGAGGTCGCGCCAGATCCCGGCCAGGATCTCTTCGGTGACGCCGCGCGGCGCCGTGTAGGCGCCCTGCCTGCTCTCCGGCTCGATCGCGGCCAGGGCCTTGCGGTCCGCCTTGCCGTTCGGGGTGACCGGCAGCGCGTCGAGGAAGACGAAGGACGACGGGATCATGTGCTCGGGCAGCGACTCGGCCAGGAAGGCGCGCAGGTCGGCGCCGGTCTTGGGCGAGACGTAGGCCGCCAGGGCCTGGCCGCGCGCGAGCACCACGGCCTCGCGCACCTCCGGATGACGCGCCAGGGCGGCTTCGATCTCGCCCAGCTCGATACGGAAGCCGCGGATCTTGACCTGGTGATCGATCCGGCCCAGGTATTCGACCTCGCCGTCCGGCAGGCGGCGCGCGAGGTCGCCGGTGCGGTAGAGGCGCGCTCCGCCCTCGTCCGGAACGAAGCGTTCGGCGGTGAGGCCCGGCCGCCCCAGGTAGCCGCGGCCGACCTGGACGCCGCCGATGTGCAGCTCGCCCGCGATGCCGACCGGGACCTCTCCGCCCTCGCGGTCGAGGATCAGGATGCGGGTGTTGGCGACCGGCCGGCCGATCGGCACCCGCTCCTCGCCCGGATGGCAGGCGTGATAGGTGACATCCACGGCGGCTTCGGTGGGGCCGTAGAGATTGTGCAGCCCGACGCCCTCCGGCAGCCGCGCGAAGAAGCGCTTCGCGAGCTCGGCGGGCAGCGCCTCGCCGCTCGCCATGACGCGGCGCAGGCTCGTACACTCCGCCACTCCCGGCTCCTCCACGAATACCTGGAGCATCGAGGGCACGAAGTGCAGGGTGGTGATCTGCTCGCGCCGGATCGTCTCCGCCAGATAGCCCGGGTCCTCGTGGCCGCCGGGCCGCGCCACCACGAGCCGCGCGCCCACGACGAGCGGCCAGAAGAATTCCCACACGGAGACGTCGAAGCTGAACGGGGTCTTCTGGAGCACCCGGTCCTCGGGGCTCAGGCCGTACTCCCGCTGCATCCAGAGGATGCGGTTGACGATCCCGCGGTGGGCGTTGAGAGCGCCTTTCGGTCGCCCCGTCGACCCCGACGTATAGATCATGTAGGCGAGGGAATCGGGATTGCGGCGGGTGTAGGGGCGCGATTCATCGCGCCCGCGATGCCGCGCGATGTCCTCCCGTCCCAGCAGGACGGAGACCCCCGAGTCCTCGATCATGTAGGCCACGCGCTCCGCCGGATACCCGGGATCGATCGGCACGTAGGCGCCGCCGGCCTTGAGGATCGCCAGGAGCCCCACCACCATTTCCAGGGAACGCTCGACGGAGATCCCGCTCAAGGCAGCCGGCAGCTCCGCCGCCAGCCCTGAAGCCCACTCATCCAGCTCGCGGTAGGTCAGGCTCTCGCCCTCAAACACGACCGCCACGGCGTCCGGCGTCTTCTCCACCTGGGTTTCGATCAGCTCGTGGAGGCAGACGTCGGGGAAGTCCTCGGCGGTCCGGTTCCAGGCGGCCAGCTCGGCCTCCTCCTCTTCGGTGAGGAGCGGCAGGCGGTCCACGGCCTCTCCGGGACGATCCACGGCGGCCTGAAGGAGCGTGCGGAAGTGGCCGATCATGCGGCGCACGGTTCCGGGGTCGAAGAGGCCGGTGTCGTACTCCAGGGTGCCGCCCAGGCCATCCCCGTCCTCGGCCAGCTCGGCGTTGAGGTCGAACTTGGCCGTGGCGCCCTCGATCTCGACCGGCTCCAGGCCCAGGTTGCGCAGCCGCAGCGCCGCGAGCGGGACGTTCTGGAGCGCGAGCATCGCCTGGAACAGCGGGGTGTGAGAGAGGCTGCGCTCGACCTTCAGCTCCTCGACCAGGCGCTCGAAGGGCAGGTCCTGGTGGGCGTAGGCGCCGAGGACCGTGGCGCGCGTCCGCTCCAGCAGCCCGAGGAAGGACAGGCCCGGCTGGAAACGGCCGCGGAGCACGAGGGTGTTGACGAAGAACCCGATCAGGCCTTCGACCTCGGTGCGGCCGCGGTTCGCGACCGGCGAGCCCACGAGGACGTCGTCCTGGCCGCTGTAGCGGTGCAGGAGCGCCTGGAACGCGGCCAGGAGGACCATGAACGGCGTGGCACCGTGCCGGTTGGCGAGCGCGTGGACGGCGGCCGTCAGCTCCTCCCCGAAGGCGACCTTCTCGCGCGCGCCGCCGCCGAGGCGGACGGGCGGACGCGGACGGGCGGCGGGCAGCTCCAGCAGCGTCTGCGTCTGCGCCAGCTCCTCGCGCCACCAGGCGATCTGCGAATCCAGCCGCGGGCCCGAAAGCCGGCGCCGCTGCCAGGCCGCATGGTCGGCGTACTGCAGGGGCAGATCGGGCAGCGGCGAAGGCAGGCCGTCGTGGAAGGCGTCGTAGAGCGCCGCGGCCTCATCGACCAGGACGCCGAGCGACCAGCCGTCGCTCACGATGTGGTGCATGTTCACCAGGAGCACGGCGTGTTCCGCGTCCAGCCGGATCAGCACGGTGCGCAGCAGCGGCCCGCGGGCGAGGTCGAAGCGGTGGAGCGTCTCCGCGGCGACGAGGCGGCGGGCTTCGCGCTCGCTCTCCGGCCCGGGGAGCGCGCCGAGGTCCACCTGCGGCAGGTCGTTTTCCGGCGGCGCGACGATCCGCAGGGGCCGGCCGTCCTGTTCCGGGAAGCGGGTGCGCAGCACCTCGTGCCGGCGGACGACCTCGGCCAGGCTCCGCTCCAGGGCCGGGAAGCTCAGGCGCCCGAGAAGACGCAGGGCGCCGACGATGTTGTAGGACGGGTCGCCCGGCGCGAGCCGGTCGAGCAGCCAGAGCCGCTCCTGGCCGAACGACAGGGGTCGGGCGCCTTCGCGCTCCCCAGGGCCCAGGGCGGCCGCGTCCAAATCTTCGAAGACCGGCGGCGCCGCGTCCTCGATCCGGCGCGCGAAGGTCTCGAGCGTGGGCGCCTCGAACAGGGCGCGCAGCGGCACCTCCACGCCGAGCGCGTCGCGCAGCCGCGACGCGACCCGGGTGCCGAGGAGCGAATGGCCGCCGAGATCGAAGAAGCTGTCCTCGACCCCGATCCGTTCGACTCCGAGCAGGTCGCGCCAGACCGCGGCCACGACCTCCTCGGTGCGGGTCCGGGGAGCCGCCGAGGTGGAGGCGGGCAGCTCCGGCTCGATCCTGGCCAGCTCCTTGCGGTCCACCTTGCCGTTCGGGGTGAGCGGCATGGCGTCCAGGAGGACGACGGCGGACGGCACCATGGCCTCGGGCAGCGATTCGCGAAGGTACAGCCGAAGGTCGGCAGAGACCTCAGGCGTCACGTACGCCACGAGCCGCTTGTCCGCCCCCGTGCCCAGGGCCAGGACCACGGCCTCCCGCACCTCGGGATGGCGGCAGAGCGCGGCCTCGATCTCGCCCAGCTCGATGCGGAAGCCGCGAATTTTGACTTGATGATCGATCCGGCCCAGGTATTCGACCGCACCGTCAGGCAGGAACCGGCACAGGTCGCCAGTGCGATAGAGACGATCTCCGGGCTTGCCGAACGGATCGGGAAGGAAACGCTCGGCCGTCAGCTCGGGCCGGCCCAGGTAGCCCCGGCCCACACCGGTGCCGCCGACGACCAGCTCGCCGGGCACCCCGATTGGCTGCGGCTGGAGCGCGGGGTTCACCACGTAAAGCTGCGTGTTCGCGAGCGCGTGGCCGATCGGCGTGTGCGCCACTTTCGGTCCAGGCGGCTCTCTCAGGACATGGTGGGAGACGTCGTCCGAGCACTCGGTGGGGCCGTAGGCGTTGAGCATCGGGATGTCCGGGTGGAGGACCAGCCAGCGCCGGCACAGCTCCGGTGGCAGGGCTTCGCCCGTGGCGATCATCCAGCGCAGGCGGGCCAGGGGCGGCCGGCGATCCAGCTCCAGCATGGCCGCGAGGAGCGACGGCACGACCTCGAGGACCGTGAGGCCGTCGCGCTCCGCCGCCTCCAGGAGGGCCGTTGGATCGCGCGCCACCTCGTCCGGATAGATATGGACGCGGCCGCCGACCAGCAGGGCGCAGAGGAGCTGCCAGACCGAGATGTCGAAGCCCTGCGAGGCGTTCTGGGCCACCGCGTCGGCGGCGGTCAGCTCCAGGTCCTCCACCTTGGCGAGCAGGTGGTTGAGCATGCCGCGGTGATGGATCATCACGCCCTTCGGCAGTCCGGTCGATCCGGAGGTGAAGATGACGTAGGCCAGGCTCTCCGGAGCCGGCGGACCCTCGCCTCCCGGCTCCCACTCCGGCTCTCTTTCCGCATGCGGGAGGAGATCGCGCGCGCCGCTCTGCTTCAGGACCGCTTCGATGCGCGCCTCAGGCAGACCCGGATCGAGCGGCAGGTAGGCGCCGCCCGCCTGGAAGACCGCCAGCACGGCCGCCAGGAAGTCGAGGCCGCGCGCAAGCCGGATCGCGACCAGCGTTTCCGGACCCACGCCGTGCGCCGCCAGGGATCCTGCCCAGCGCCGCGCCCGGCGATGCAGCTCGGCGTAGGTGAGGCTCCGGCCCTCGCAGACGGCCGCGACGGCGTCGGGCGTCCTTTCCACCTGGGCCGCGAACAGATCGACGAACGTAGAAGCCGGACGCGGGCGCTCCGTGCGGTTCCACTTCTCCACCACCTGCCGCCGCTCCGCCTCGCTCAGCATGGGCAGCTCGGCCACCCGCCGCTCCGGACTCTCCACGGCGGACTCCGCGAGCGCCCGGAAGCCCGCGACAAAGCGGTCGGCCGTGGCCGGCTCGAAAAGATCGGTGGAGTGCTCCAGCCGCAGCAGCAGGCCGCCGGCCGGCGACTCGCCCACGGCCAGGGTCAGCTCATACCGCGCCACCCCCGCCTCCACCGGGCCCGCGGTCAACGCCAGTCCCGGCAGCTCGACGTCATCCAGAGGCGCGTTCTGAAGCACGAACAAAACCTGGAAGATCGGAGCGCGCGACAGGTCGCGATCCGGGCGCAGCTCGCTCACGAGCTTTTCAAACGGAAGGTCCTGATGGGCATATGCCCGCAGACAGGTATCCCGAACCTGCTCCAGCAGCTCGCTGAAGGATGGATCTCCCCCGAAGCGTCCGCGCAGAACCAAAAGGTTTACAAAAAACCCGACGAGCCCTTCGATCTCCGGCCGCGTGCGGTTGGCGATGGGCGCGCCCGTCAGCACGTCGTCCTGGCCGCTCAGCCGGTGCAGCAGGGAGAGGAAGACCGCGAGCAGCGTCATGAAGCGGCCCGCCCCCGCCCGCCGTCCCAGCTCCTCCAGTCGATCGACGACCGCTGCCGGCAGCTCGCAGGCCTCCGTCAGCGCTCCGCGGAAGCTCTGCACCGCAGGGCGCGGCCGGTCCGCGGGCAGCTCCAATCTCAGAGGCGCGCCGTCCAGCTCCCCGCGCCAATAGGCGAGCTGGGTCTCCAGCGCCTCGCCGCGGAGCTGCTCGCGCTGCCAGGCCGCGAAGTCGGCGTATTGAACGGGCGGCTCCGGCAGAGGCGAAGGCAGGCCCTGGGAGAACGCCGCGTAGAGCGTCGCCACCTCGTTGACCAGGAGGTCCAGCGACCAGCCGTCGCTCGCGATGTGATGGACGGTGAAGAGGACGACATGCTCCTGCCGGTCCAGGCGCAGCAGCGCGGTCCGCAGCGGTGGTCCCGCGGCCAGATCGAAAGGCCGCCGCGCCTCCTCGGCCGTGCGACATCGCTCCTCGTCACGCCGCAGCGGCTCGGGCAGGCCTGAGAGATCCACCTCGGGCAGGAAAAGTGACACATCCGGCGAGACCACCTGGAACGGCTCGCCGCCGATCTCCAGATAGCTTGTCCGCAGCGTCTCCTGCCGGCGAACCAGCTCGCTCAGGCTCCGTTCCAGGGCGGGAACATCAAGGTTTCCAACCACCCGCGCCGCGCGAGGCTCGTTATAGATCGGGTTTCCAGGATCGAGCCGATCCACGAACCAGAGCCGCTCCTGCGAGAATGACAAGGGATAAGGGCCTGTCCCCCTTGGGATCGGAGGCGGGCCCTGGTCCTCGCGCAGGAACCGGATCGCCTCGGCCAGCTCCGCCGGGGTTGGAAACGAAAACACGTGCTGGAGCGGGAAATCCACGTGGAAGACCTCCCGCACCCGCGCCAGGATCTGGGGAGCCAGCAGCGAATGGCCGCCGAGTTGGAAGAAGTCGTCATGGGCCCCCACCGGCGACACCCCGAGCACCTCCTGCCAGATCGCCGCAACCTTCTCCTCGGCCCCGTCGCGGGGAGCCTCGTAAGGATTGAAAAGCTCCGGCCGGGGATGGAAGGAGCGCGTGGGCTCGATCCAATACCTGCGTCTTTCGAAGGGATAAGTGGGGAGGGAGACTCTTTTCACTGGGAGCGCCGGCATCCTGCCGGCCTCTTGGTTTGCTGCCGGCAGGATGCCGGCGCTCCCAGCGCGCAACGCTTGAATGGCCTCCTGCGTCGTCCGGCACTCCACGGCGCGAACGTGCTCGAACCGCCGCCGCCCCACCGTCAGCGTGTATTCGACATCCCCCAGGTCCAGCTCCGGGTGGCTCTCCAGCCAGTCCGCCAGCCGCTGGCAGGCCGTCTCCAGGGCCGCCTCGCTGCGCGCCGAGACCGGCAACGCGTAGCGCTCCCGGTTCGCAGGCACCCGCTCCACCCCCGGCGCCGGCACCAGATTCAGACCGTTCACCCCGGACTCCACCACCAGCGACTGGACGTTGTCGCCGTCCCGCAGCGCCTCTTCTGCCCGCTTGAGCACGTAGACGCGGGCCTCGCCGTCCGCGAGCGAGCGCACGTCGATCGACACGCTGCCCGCGAGCGCCAGGTCGCATTCGCCGTTGAGCAGGCTCTGGCGGGCGAGATGGACGGCCAGCTCCAGCGTCGAGCCCGGGCTCTGCACCGTGAAGCTCGGCCCTTTGAGGTTCAGCTTGTACGAGACCCGCGTCGCCAGCGAGTCCGCCGCGTTGCCCACCAGGAGCTGAAGAGGATCCATCTCCGCCGTCAACGACGGCAGCAGATTGAACAGCAGATACGTGCTCGTGGGCTGGCCCGCGAAGACCGCGGTCAGCCCCACCGTCTCCGGCTCGTAGCCGGCGTCCTCCAGGGCCTCCCAGCAGGTCTCCAGGAAGACGCGCTGCTGCGGATCGAGAAGCTCGGCCTCCCGATGGCTGATCCCGAAGAAGCCGGCATCGAACCGGTCCAGGCCGGTCGATCCGGCGCGGGCGGCGGCGCCGATGATGGCAACAGCATTTTTGAGGTCTTTCACCTTACTCCCTCAAGTGAAGGTGCGCGAAAGCCCGAAACGAGGACAACTTCCGGAGGTGTGACGCAGGTCACAACCGGCCAGTTAGCCCCTGCACAGACAGAAGAGGCCGCGACACGGGACGATGAGAGACACCAGACCAGCCGTTCCGAGTCCGGAGAGGGAGATGGAGATGAAGATGTCGACCATCGTGTTTCACGAGCGCATGAGGTGGCTGCTGCTGGGGTTGCTGACCCTGCTCTACCTCCTCGCCGCTCTCCCGGCCCGGGCCGCGACCGATTTCTACACCGTCCCGCCCTGCCGGATCTTCGACACCCGCAACACCGCCGGACCGCTCGGCGGCCCGGACGTGTCCGCGGGCGCCTCCCGGTCCTTCTCGGTCGCGGGCCAGTGCGGCATCTCCACCTCGGCCCAGGCCATCGCCGCCAACGTCACCGTCGGCCCGACCGCGAACGGCAACGTGACCTTCGGCCCGGTGGGCTCGCCCAAGCCGTCCACCTCGACGATCAACTTCCGCGCCGGCCAGAACCGCGCCAACAACGCCATCCTCCCCCTGGGCACGGCCGGCGGCGTGACCGTCTACTCCGCCACCCAGGGCGACGTCCGGGTGATCCTCGACGTCACCGGCTACTTCGCGGACTCCACGGTCGAGGCGACCACCACGGCCCCGCCCGCCTTCAGCCCGCCGCCCGGGACGTTTCCCGGCGAGCAGGTGATCACCCTGATCACCACCACCCCGGGCGCCCAGATCCGCTACACCACCGACGGCTCCACGCCGACCGCCGGCACCGGCACGCTCTACTCCGGGCCCTTCACCCTGACCTCCACGGCCACCCTCAAGGCCATCGCCTACAAGACCGGCCTCGCGAACAGCCCGGTCACCCAGGGCACCTACACGATCAACCGCCAGGATACCCTGTTCCTCGCCGTGCTCACGCCGCAGGGGAGCGCCGTCAGCCTCGGCTCCGGCCGGGCCTCGCTCCTCCTCGCCGCCGACGAGCAGACCGCCGTCCTGCGCCAGACCTGGTCCAACCTCAGCTCCACCCTGACCGGCTCGCACATCCACGCGCCGGACGGCCAGATCATCTTCGACATCGACGATGCCACACCCGCGCCCGACGGCTCGCTCACCTGGACCATCGTCTCCACCGGCGCCTGGACGCGCGCCCAGATCCTCGCCGCGCTGCGGGCGGGCCAGTGCTACCTCAACCTGCACACGGCCAACTACCCGAGCGGCGAGCTCAAGGGCTACTTCCGGCCGGCCAACGGCAGCATCCTCTTCACGCCACCCCCGGCACCGCCTCCGGCGCCCACCGGACCGGCCAACGACGCCGACGCGGCCCGCTTCCTGAACCAGGCCACCTACGGGCCCACGGTGTCGCAGATCTCCACCCTGCGGTCCATGGGCACCTACTCCGCCTGGATCGAAGACCAGCTCACCCGGCCGATCACCTCCCACCTGTCCTACGTGGACATGCTCCTGGCCATCCCGAACCATGAGGACTACTACCACTGGCACGGCCGCGAATCGATCTGGAAGCAGGCCATCCAGGGCCAGGACCAGCTCCGCCAGCGCGTCGCCCTGGCGCTCAGCGAGATCTTCGTCGCCTCCTCCGCCGACTGCGACCTCAACGGCATCGAAGGGGTCACGTCCTACATGGACGTCCTCAACCAGAACGCCTTCGGCAACTTCCGCCAGCTCCTCGAAAACGTCACCCTGTCGCCCGCGATGGGTAGCTACCTCGACATGCTGAGCAACGACAAGGAAGACCCGCAGACCGGCCAGAACCCGAACGAGAACTTCGGCCGCGAGATCCTGCAGCTCTTCTCGATCGGGCTCTACCAGCTCCATCCGGACGGCACCCTGAAGCTCGACACCCTGGGCCTGCCGATCGAGACCTACAACCAGGACGTTATCAAGGGTTTCGCCAAGGTCTTCACGGGCTGGACCTTCGCGAACCAGGACCACAACGTGGAATGGCGCTTCTACTGGCCGGAGCCCGACTTCCGGCACCCGATGGAGGTCTGGAGCGAGCACCACTCCACGGGCACCAAGCTCCTCCTGAACGGCGTGACCCTGCCCGCCAACCAGACCCCGCAGGCCGACCTCGCGGCGGCGCTGGACAACATCTTCCAGCACCCGAACGTCGGCCCCTTCCTGTGCCGCGGCCTCATCCAGCGCCTGGTGACGAGCAACCCCAGCCCGGGCTACGTCTACCGCTGCGGCCAGGCCTTCGAGAACAACGGCCAGGGCGTGCGCGGCGACATGAAGGCCGTGATCCGGGCCATCCTCCTCGACTGGGAGGCGCGCAGCCCCGACGTGCTCAGCCAGCCGGGCTACGGCAAGGTCAAGGAGCCGGTCCTCCGCTTCGTCTCCCTGCTGCGCGCCCTGAACGCCCAGCCGCCGGCCGACGGCCGTTTCCGCTACTACTGGCAGATGAGCGCCGAGTGGGGCCTCAACCAGGCTCCGCTCCACGCCGACACCGTCTTCAACTTCTTCGATCCGGCCTACTCGCAGCCGGGCGAGATCGCGGAAGCCGGCCTGGCCTCGCCGGAGCTCCAGATCATCAACGAGACCTCCGTCTTCGGCAGCGCCAACTTCCTCGCCGGCGTGCTGTTCGAGGGCTATGCCGACGACGACACCACCATCACCCTGGACTACTCGTACCTGACGGGCGCGCCCAGCGACTCGGTACGGCTCGACCGGATCAACCAGCTCTTCTTCGCCGGCCAGATGGCGGCGGACACGCGGACGATCCTCGCCAACGCCCTCGCCGACCCCCACTTCCCGACCGACCCCGTGGAGCGCGCACAGACCCTGGTCCGCCTCGTGTCGCTCTCCCCCGAATTCGTGGTCCAGCGATAGGAGCGAGAGAGAAATGAGCGACAAGCGCAACGACACCCCGGCCGGCGCCGAAGGCCTCAGCCGGCGCCAGTTCCTCCGCGGCTCGGTCTGCTCCGCCGTCGGCATGACCTCGCTCTTCGCCACCGCCTTCGACCTGCGGCGCGTCGCTGCGGCCACGGCGGCCGCAGCCCTGGACGGCGACTTCAAGGCGCTCGTCTGCGTCTTTCTCTACGGCGGCAACGACAGCAACAACGTGCTCGTGCCGCGCGGGACGTCGGCCTACAACGCCTATGCCGCGGCGCGCGGCAGCCTGGCGCTCCCGCTGGCTTCGCTCCGGCCGATCACGCCCCTGTCCGGAGGCGGCGGCCAGACTTGGGGCCTCCACCCGAGCCTGCCCGGGCTCCAGAACCTGTTCGGCCAGCAGCACCTGGCCCTGGTCGCGAACGTCGGCCCCCTGGTGGCGCCGGTCACCAAGAGTGAGTACGACGCCGGCACGGCCGCGCTGCCGCCGCAGCTCTTCTCGCACAGCGACCAGACCGTGCACTGGCAGACCGCGCTCCCCGACCAGCCCGTGCACAGCGGCTGGGGAGGCCGGGTGGCCGATCTGCTCCACTCGCTCAACACCGGCTCCCAGGTCTCGATGTCCATGTCGCTCGGCGGCAGCAACACCTTCCAGGTCGGCAGCAGCGTCACCCAGTACCAGCTCAGCTCCGAAGGCAGCATCGGTCTCGGCTGGTACTACGACGGCAATGAGTGGATCGATCCCGCGTCGATCGCCATCCGGCAGTTGATGGCAAAAAGCTATGGCAACGTCTTCCAGAGGGGCTACCGGGACGTCTTCGAGCGCGCGCTCGACCAGGACCGCCTCCTCTCGGGAGCCCTGGCCGCGGCGCCCGCCCTGACCACGGTCTTCCCGGACACCGACCTCGGCAGCCAGCTCCGCATGATTGCCCGCCTGATCTCCATCCGCGAGACGCTCGGCCATCGCCGGCAGGTGTACTTCTGCGCCACCGGAGGCTACGACCTCCACGACGGGCAGATCGGCGGAACCGCCCAGGTGGGCCCGCACGCCGACCTCCTGACGGAGCTCGACGGCTCCCTCTCCGCCTTCTACGCCGCGACCGTCGAGCTGGGCGTGGCGAACAGCGTGACCGCCTTCACCGCCTCGGACTTCGGCCGTACCTACAAGAGCAACGGCGAGGGCTCGGACCACGGCTGGGGAGCGCACCACCTGGTCCTCGGAGGAGCCGTCACCGGAGGCCGCTTCTACGGCACCGTCCCGACCCTCGCCGTAGACGGCCCCGACGACTCGGGAGACGGCCGCTGGATCCCGACCACCTCGGTGGACGAATACTCGGCCACCCTGGCGAAATGGTTCGGAGTCTCGGCGACCGACCTCCCGCTGGTCTTCCCGAACCTGGGCCGGTTCGACACGCCGGACATGGGGTTCCTGGTGTAGAGAAGAGTCTGGCGACATAGAATCGGGGGCATGCCCGAAAGACAACCTCTTCGTGGTCCCGCTCTCTTTGTCGCCAGCCTTCTTTTCCTGGTAGGTTCGACCACATTCATCGTTGGCGGACTTCGCCAGCTGGTTGGCGATTCCATTGGCGGAGGGCTCTGCCTTCTCGCTTCCGTGCTTGCGTTTGGCTTTCTGTTGAACGCCCTTTCGAGAAACCCGGGCAACTCATAGCCCCTCAGGAGGATGATCCGATGAAGACACCGCTTGCCCTCCTCGCCCTCGCCGCGCTCATCCTGGCTCCGGCTCCTGCCCTCAGCGATCAGGCGGGCGCCCGCGAGAAGTTGGAAAAGGACGGTCTCGCGTTCACGCCGGAGGCGTTCCTGCAGACCGTCACGGCAGGCGACGCAAGCCATGCGGTTCTCTTTATCGAAGCCGGCATCGATCCTTCAGTGAAGAGCGGCATGAATCGCACGGCTCTCTGGATCGCGACTGAACGGAAGCAGCTCGACACCCTCAAAGCGCTGCTCGCCGTCGGCGTGGCGCCGGATACGAAAAACGCGCCACCCATGGAATATGGGAAAACGATCGTCTTCGAAGCCGTCGACACGGGGGATGCCGCGTTCGTTCGCGCCCTTGCCGAAGCGGGCGCCGACGCCAAAACGGCCAACGAATACGGCGTGCCGCCTCTCGCGGAGGCGGCGCGCGTGGGCAATCTCGAGATGTGCCAGATCCTGCTCAAGGCGGGTGCCGACCCGAACGCCGCACCGGCAGGATTTCCCCTGCTGTACGGTCCGGTCAATGAAAACCACCTGGAGGTCGTCAAGCTCCTGCTCGCCTCCGGCGCCAAGCTCGGCGAGCACAAGCAGGCCCTGGTCGAAGCGGCCAAGGAACCGGAGATGCGCGCACTGCTCGAAGCCGCCGAGTAGGCGCCAGGCATGAGAATCGCCATTTCCGGCGCACATCGGACCGGGAAGACAACCCTGATCGAAGAACTGAGCCGGGCTCTACCGACCTATGTCGTGGTGGATGAGCCCTACCATCTCCTCGAAGAGGAAGGGTACGAATTCGAGGCATTGCCCTCTGTCGAGGACTTCGAGCTTCAGCTCGAACGCTCGATCGAATGTCTGGCCGACCGCGGGAGAGATCAACTCTTCGATCGATGCCCGGCGGACCTCCTCGCATATCTGATCTCACACCCGGATTCGGACCGGTATGACGTCAAGCCCTGGCTTCCGCGGGTACGGGATGCGATGCAAGGGCTCGATCTGATCGTCTTTGTGCCCATCGAGACTCCCGACGTTATCCGCGTCTTCGACCCGGAAGATGCCGACCTGAGGCAGCGCGTGGACGAGGAGCTCCGGGACATTGTGCTCGGCGATCGATGGGACCTGGGTGTAGAAGCAATCGAAGTGACGGGCTCCGTGCGCGAACGCGCTCGCCAGGTATTGGCGCAGGTCCAGGCCTGAGATTCATACAGATATTGATGTAATCCCTTCAGGATTGACAGTCGCAATAATTGAGCAATATCCTTTCCGAGTCTTTCGGTTCAACGGGTTATTTGGAGACTGGAGAGCTTTATGAGCGAGAAAAACAAGCCGGCGGCAACACCCAACAAGGACAAAGGCGTTACAGGTACGAACCCGGACGATGGTATGGCTAAAACTGGCGGCGGCCGCGGCGGTACCCCTCCTCCGGGGCGTGGTCGATTGCCGGGTGATCCCACCACACAACCTCGCGGAAAGAGGCCTTCCAAACCCTCCCGAGGCTAAGTGACGGCGCCATGATAGGCGACCTGCCGAAGGCCTTCGATCGTAATTTTGCGATCGGCTACTTCCTTCCCTCTGCCATCTACATTCTGGGTTGCCTTGCCTGCCTGCGCTTCTTCGGCTACGCGGTCAGCGGCCAGATCACCAAGGACAATCCCTGGTTCAGCACGAGCCTTCTCGCGGTCTTTACATGGCTGGGAGGAGTGCTCTTGATGGCCTTGAACAGGACCTTGATCCGGCTCAAGGAAGGCTACGGAGAGTACAACCCTGCCCTTCTGTGGAAGCGACTCGAACGGAGTCGATATCTGAAGTTGGAGTCCGATCTCGAGAGTGTGGAACAGGAGTGGTGGGATTGCAGCGATCGAAAGCAGGAACCCTCGGACAGCCTCAAAAAGCAACGCATACAGCTCTTTTTCAAGGCAGCCGAGGAGTTCCCGGATTCCGTGGATCTCCTCATGCCCACCCGGTTCGGGAACACGGTTCGAGCCTTCGAGGTGTATCCCCGCGTGATGTATGGACTGGAGGCAACCAGCGGCTGGGACCGGCTGTTGGCTGTGATCCCCAAAGAGATGCAGGAAATCATCGACGGCCTCAAGGCTCAGATGGATTTCTGGGTGAATCTGTGGTTTCTGGGGATTGTCTTTTCAATCCAATGGGGCGTCTTGTGCATTCTGAATCGAAGGGCCTCCTGGCTGTGGGCTATCTTGGCAGTGCTCCTTTTCTCTCTGTGGGCATCTCGGCGTTCACGATATGCGGCTGCCGATTGGGGCTCCTTGATCAAAGCGGCGTGCGACACCTGCTTGCCAAAATTGATTCAATGCCTGGGCCTGGCAGTCGGAGACAGCAATGAAGCCCAAAGATCCGCACTGGAAAGCTTCAGCCAGGCGGTAACTTACAGGGACGCGGAGAGCCTTCCGCCCAGGCAGCCTCTCAAGGAGAAGCCCCGGGGCTGAGGCATCAAGGCCAATCAACGGCCTTCCTGCCCCCGCCCCACCCGATCCGGGAGACCACGGGCCGGGTTTCAGCCGCGGATGCTCAGAGCCCAAACTGCCGCAGGTGGTGGTCCAGATGCCTCCAGGCCAGCACCCCCCAGGCCCGGCGTGAGAGCCGACCGAAGGCGGGATGATCTCCGAACGGCTCCTCCGGCTTCCGCGTGCCCACCCGCTCGATGAGCTGTAGCAGGGTCTGCCGGTCGGCCTCGAATTCCGCGGGCGCGGTGGCGAGCAACTCGGGCGCGGTCGGCGCCCCCTTGGGCCAGGGCAGGACGTAGACGATCAGCTGACGGACGACGGGATATTGGAAGGGTGTGTTCTTGGGCTTGCAGACGACGTCTCCAAGGGTCATCCGGAGCTGGTCGGAAAGGTGGGTCTGCACCCGGGCGGCGTCCAGCCGCCCCCAGAGCGGGTGGCGGTCGGGCTTCAGATTAGACAAACGCGAGACGATCTTCCCTCGTGCGGACGGATCGAAGAGGGTGGGCATGGGCGGCTCCTCGTTTGAAAGCCATGCTACATCAAGTGCCGGTTGCGGCCAGGGCACCTTTCCAGGTGCTTCCGGCGAAGCTCAGAGTTTGTCACGACAGATCTTCGAGATACCCGGCTTCGAACGTCCCGGGCTCTCACCGTTGACCCACGTTGCGCCATAGGAGGTGACGTTGCGCCAAAGAAGCGTACATTGCGCCATAGAAGCCAACTTTGCGCCAAGGCAACCTTCTTTGGCGCAAGGTAATCTTCTATGGCGCAACGTGGCGCGACGTTGCCCGGATGTAAGGTTCTATGGCGCAACGTAACCTTACCTTGCGCCATAGAAGCCGACTTTGCGCCAAAGAAGGTTACGTTGCACCATAGAACCTTACGTTGCGCCATAGAAGGTTACATTGGCGCAAGGTAACCCGACTTTGCGCCAAAGAAACCTACGTTGCGCCAAAGAAGGTTCCGTTGGCGCAATGTCACTTTACGTTGCGCCAAAGAAGCCGGCCTTGCGCCAGGGAACCTTACTTTGCACCGTAGAAAGGTTCCGTGGGCGCAAGGTTCCCCAACCTGTGCCAAGGCAGGCTTCCTCGGCGCAAAGTCACTCCACATCGCGCCAGAGAAGCTTGCGTCGCGATCAAGAAGGCGACGCCGCCAGCAGTTCTTCTTATTTCTCAGCCCGTAGACTGAGACCGGCGCTCGCGGCGTCGTGCCCGCGGTTGTCCTGGACGAACAGCCGGGCTCCGGCGAGCGACCTGGGACGATGGCCGGACGCGACCTTCACCTCGATCTGCCGCGTCTCCCCCGCCCCGAGCGCGGTATCCGCAGGCGCTTCGAAGCACCAGCCGGACGGGCTCTCCATCCCTCCGCAGGGGCCGACCGACTCGTCTCTTCCGGCCATCAGCAGGAACGAGACTGTCGTCTCCTGAGGCCCGCTGTTTTTCACCGTCACCCGCACGGTCTTCTCTCCATCTGCCGGGAGCGCCACCTCGCCGGGGTCCATGGACACGATCTCGACGGCAGGGCGCAGGTCGATCTTCTTGAGGTGCTGGCGGTATCCCGGCACGACCTCGTACCAGGTATCCCAGAGATAGCTCTCGCAGCCGCCAAGCTCCAGCTTGAAGAACTCGACCGCGGCCTCGGTGAACAGCTCGAACTGCACGCGGGGGTCGAGGTGTGGAAGCTCATAGGGCGCGCCGGTGGCGGGATCGACGTCGAAGGAGTAGACCTTCTGGTGAGGCGGCCCGTCGCACAGCGCGGCGGAGACCCCGAAGGTCTGGTTGAAGCCGCAGTGGAGCCCCTTGTCGATCAGCAGGAACTGGCTCGGCCCCCGGTTGGCCTCGAAGACCTGCTCGACGCCGTCGCGCTGGCCCCGGCCGTCGCAGAAGCCGTACTCCCAGGCGGTTCCATCGCCGTCCTGATCGCTGCCGTCCTCCTGCCAGAAGCAGCCGGTGGGGATCGAGCTGCGGATGGGCCGGCGCTTGAAACCGCCGTGGGTGCCCTCCGCCTTGTCGCCGAACGGCTGAGCCGCGCCGTCGTGCTCCGCGGCCAGGACCCGCAACGGCTTGTTCACCCTGGGGAGGAGATCGACAGGGTCGGCGAAGATCTCGCCGCCGATCATCGGGGTCCAGATCTCGAAATGGGCCGAGCAGTTGGACGGCAGGGTGTCGGACGGGGCGCAGGAGGCGGAGGCCCCTCCGAAGACTCCCCCGAGATGGCAGCAGCGGTCCATGGCGTCGGTCGGCACCGCCGTCCTCTTGCCGGTGGCCGTGATGACGTCCTCGGCACACAGGGGCGACTGCGGGCACTGGCCCTGGTTGTTGGCGGCCGGGGCGGCGACCACCCCCACCTTCACCCGTGGATCGAGCCCCAGCATGCGGATGGACTCGGTGGCGCCGCGCGAATGGCCGGCGACGCCGATCCGGTCCAGGTCGACATGCCCGGCCAGGCGCGACGCCACGGAATCGTCCGGCAGTTGGCCGGCGTCCGCCAGCTCCAGCCAGCCGATGAGGGTCTTGAGCCGCTCGATCCAGACCACCTCGTCCCCGGCGGTCTCGGCGTAGGAGGGGCAGCACGGCGCCGCGACGATGAAGCCTTCGTGGGCCAAGCGCTTGAGAAGCCCTTCGTACAGCTTCACCGGCGCGTTGTTGCCATGGGAGAACAGCACCACCGGAAACTTTCCATCCGGCAGCGCCGAGCTGCCCGACCCCGCCGTGGGGTGGATGACGTAGGCGCAGACCGGACCGTCCGGCTTCGCGCAGGCGGCGGCGTCCGGCTCCAACAGCTCGGCGACCTCGCTGACCTTGCCGCAATCCATGGACTCGGGCCGGACCGGCTGCACCTGCGGAGGGAGCACCACCGCGGGCTTGCTGATCTCGACCTTCACCAGCCCCGAGGTCGACGAGTACGGCCGGGCTTCACAGCGCAGAGGACCGCTCGGCCGGCCGGAGCCGGAGCTCGCGCAGCCGAGCGGCAGGGCCATCCCTACGAAGGCAAGACACAGGCGGAGCTGTTTCATATCCGGACTCGGGTCCGGATTATACGTCTCTTCCTGGCAGCCCGGTCAAGGGAGCGGAGCTTGAGGCATGCCTCCCTGCATCCCCGTTCCGACCTGCTTGGCCAGACCTTTTCTGAGCTGGTCGATCCGCGCCAGAACCTCCGCGGGCAGTTGCCTCTTGACCGGGTCCGGCTCGATCTGCGCCAGGTACTGATTGAGATCCGGCTGGCTGGCCAGGAACAGGAGCACGTTCTCCGGACGGTATGGCTTCCCATCCATCGTCTCCTGGAACTTCTCGGGGTCCGCCGCGATCCGATGGATGACCGAAGGCGACAGGGACAGGTTGGCTCCGGCCGGGCGCTGGGGATCGGCCAGTTTCCGCTTGCCGCGGCCGAAGCGCCAGCGGAGCGCGTCCAGGGCACGGTACACGATGTTTTCCGAGCGGTACAGCCGATCCTGGGGGAAGCCCCTGTAGTGGCCGACGAACCTGTCGTCCATCTTCAACCCATGGGTCTCCGCTCCCCGAAGAATCCAGCGGAAGGCGACGTTGGCAAGACCGTCGTTGACATAGCCACCGCCGACGTTGGAGTGAACGCCGGCGAACCAGCGCTGCTCGAGGACCTGGTGCGGCTCGTGCCCGGTCCAGATCTCGGGGCGGAAGTCGTAGCGCATCTCGTCGATCGCCAGGGCCTGGCGCGCATGCTTCACACAGGGTGCCGGCTGGCTGTCGAGATGAAAGGTTTTGCTCGCGGTCGACGTTCCCGCGCCCGTGGCCTTGAAACGGGCCCCCAGCGCCATGACCGTATCCCAGACGCCGAGGTATTCGACGTTGATCGTTTGAAAGGGTTCGAGCGGCGGCCGCTTCTGGCTTTTCCGAAGATCATTGATTCCGCCGAGAACCTCGGCGCAGGGCCGGGTGCCTTTGGAGTCGATGTAGGCCCGGAACAGCAGCGGCAGATAATAGGCATCGCTCTTCCGGGGCAGGCCGCCCGCCCAGGCGAGGAAACGGGTCAGCGCGCGCGCCGTCGCCGCTCCGCGGCTGAAGCCGAAGATGAAAACCTCGTCGCCCGGCTGGTGGTTGAGGGTCAGGAAGTGGAGCGCATCCTCGATGTTCGCCTCGAAGCCGGCAGCCCAGCCTCCTCCCAGGACCTTGTCCGCCAGGTGAAGCAGCCGGTTCGCGGTGCCCGGATATTTGGCGAGGGCTCCCACCCCGATGTCGTAGTAGGCGATCTGCTCACGCCCGTCCGCCGACCGGGGCTCCACGGCCCGGCAGAGCTTGAGCACGTTGGACGGTTTGAGCACCCCGGGAGCGTTGCTGCGCTTGCCCCATGTGTAGGTACTGTTCCAGGTTCCGTCGAGGCAGAGGACGAGACGCCGGGGATCGGGCATGACAGGTACCTCCTTCAGCTCTTCCAGGATCGGAAGATCAGGTAGGCGAGCATCAACCAGGAAACGGTCAGGAACGACAGCTTCAAGGCTGTCGCGGTGCTGGCGACACGGATCCAGCTTTCCTGAAGCGCGCTCTGGCCGTCGGCAACATAACGCCCGAGCTGATTCAGATGGATGGCGTTCTCCGTCCAATCGGCGAGCAGGGTGATGGCCACGGGGGCGAGAATTAAGGCCACGGGAAGGGGGTTCTTCAGGGACGACCGGGCCAGGAGCAGGCTGGCCGCCAGGGCTCCGCCGTACAGGAGCGGAAAGGCCAGATCCAGCTCGAGAATCCGCCTCTCCGCGCTGCGGCCACGGCTGCCCAGCGCCTCCCAATAGCTCACGGTCTCACTGAGGCTGTAGCCAAACCGCCGGTTCAGCGGTTTCTGAGGGGGCTCCCCACGGCCGCTGAGCTTCAGCAGCAACCAGGCGCCGGCAAGGAAAGCGACCGCCGGCAGCAGGAGCAACAGCGTCGTCTTCAAGAAGGGATTGTCCATGTCCGATCGCTCCTTCCAACATGCAGACGGACAGCGGCGCGGAATTCCGTGAGCCAGTGTACGCCTATTCCCAGGCCCCGCAACACAACCGTGCGCACATGCAGATGGCCCGGATCGTCGGCTTCCACCGGGCTGTCCACGTAATCTTGTCCGTAATCAACGCCTGTTAGCCTCCCCTCCAATCGAACACGGGGCGAAAGGAGTCGGGGCCCATGGATAGTCATCCGAAGGCGGAGCAGCTCATCAGGTTCCTGGAAGGCCGATCGGAAGGAGCACAGGCGCGGATCCTCATCGCGCACCTTCTGCGCGGCTGCCCGACGTGCTCGGCAACGGCGGCGGAATTTCTCCGTCCGAAGCGCAAGCTGCCGCCCAACGCCTACGACGCCGCGTTCGAAAAGGCCCTCCTCAGGATCCAGCCACGCCGCGCGCCGATCCCGACCATGCGGAACCTCATGGTCCGGCAGGGCGTTCCCGTCCTGCCCGGCTCTCCGATCTAAATCACCCCTGCATCAGCGACTGGCCGCCGTCGATCCAGACCGGCGTTCCGGTGATGTGGCTGGACTCGTCCGAGGCGAGGAAGAGAACGAGCTCGGCCACCTGCTCGGCGGATCCGGGCTTGCCGTCGGTCAGCGGGATCTCGCCCTCCGGATATTCGATCGGTTCCCTGGCCTTTTCGATATCGCGTTTCTCGGTGCTCTCTTCGATCTCCGTGGTGATCGCTCCGGGACAGATCACGTTCACGCGGATGCGGTGCTTCGCGAGCTCCAGGGCCAGCATCTTCGTCAGCGCCACCTGGCCGGCCTTGGTGGTGGCATAGGCGCTCGCGCCGCTGTTGCTGAACATGGTGGTGCCGTTCACCGAGGAGGTCACCACCACCGAGCCGCCGCGCTCCTTCAGGTGCGGCACCGCGGCCTTGATCGTGTAGAAGGTCCCGCTCAGGTTGACGGCGAGGGTCTTGTCCCACTCCTCCGGCTTCAGCTCGTCGATGGGCGCCCAGACGCCATTGATCCCCGCGTTGGCGAAGACCACGTCCAGCCGGCCCCAGCGCTTCATCACCTCGCCCACGGCGCGTTCGAGGTCCGCGTAGACGGAGATGTCGCCTTCCATGGCCTCGGCCTCGCCGCCGGCCTTGCGGATCTCCTCGACGACCCGATCCAGCTTCTCGCGGGTCGTCCCCAGGACCGCCACCCGCGCTCCTTCCTTCGCAAAGAGCTTCGCGGAGGCGGCTCCGATGCCGGATCCTCCTCCGGTGATCAACGCTACTTTTTCCTTGAGCCTCATGACTCATTTCCAGCCTGCACGCGCCATGCCTTGTTCCGTCAGCCGTCGACTCCTTCCGAAGCCGGCCCCTGCACTCTCACGTTGCTCCAGGGCGACATGGCCTGGGCGCCGTTGACGGCCCGGCGCCGATGGTATACTGGACGGGATCTTACCGATCTCCTGAGAGGAGCACACATGTTTCAACGGGCAAGAGTCTGGGTATGGCCTGTCTTCATCGCGGCCCTGTGGGCTGCTCCGGCCGCGGCGGGCGGCCTTGCGGTCACGATCGACTCCGCCAAGGCTTTCGTCGGCAACAGGGAACCGGCGGTCGTGCGCGTCACGCTGCGCAACGACGGCGCCGAGGACGTCTCCCTCCTGCGCTGGCAGACGCCCCTGCGCGGCGTCGAGGGCAATCTTTTCGACGTGCGCGTCGACGGCGAGGCCGTCGCCTATCTCGGCCGGATGTACAAGCGGCCCGCGCCCAAGGCTGAGGACTACCTGCGGCTGGCGCCGGGCACGTCTGCCACGGTCGAGATCGATCTCTCGCGCTATTACGACATGACCCGCACGGGCGAATATTCGATAGGTTACCGGGTGCCGACAGTCGAGTCGAACGTCCTGTATATGGCCGTGCAACGCGACGAGCAGGCCCGGGTTTTCCAGGCGCTCGCCCGCAAGCAGCCGCGCCGCGCTACCGGCCAGACCCTCGATCCCGAGTTCGTGGGCTGCAGCGGCAGCGAGCAGGGCCAGCTCGTCGACGCGCTCGACGGCACGGAGTACCTCTCGGCCAACGCCTACAACTACCTGTACAACATACCGGTCAACAAGCGCAAGAAGAGCTCGGCCTACAAGGCCTGGTTCGGCCGTTACACCGCGCCGCGCTACAACAGGGTGCTGCAGACCTACGCAAACGTTTTCGTCGTCGCCAACGAGTACACCGTCACCTTCCACTGCGACTGCGACGAGGAGGATACGTACGCGTACGTGTACCCGGACGAGCCCTTCAACATCCATCTCTGTCAACTGTTCTGGGAGTC
>DATANP010000507.1:0-7881 GCA_036266195.1 Thermoanaerobaculia bacterium
TGGGCTTGCCGTCGCGCTCGGCCCGGAGAGACGCCAAGGCATAGGCCGCCACCGGGTTCGGACGGTATCCGGAAAGCGACGCGTTGACCGAGGCGAAGGCGCCGAAGCCGGCGTCCAGATCCACCTGCATGGCCGAGGAGAAGGAGACCATGCCGCCCGTGTGCCGCAGGAGCGTGCGGCCCTCGACCGGCTGGATGGCGATGCCGTAGCCGTAGCCCGCGCCCTCACCGAAGCCCGGCGCCGGGATGGCCGGCTTCGAGAACAGCGCGAAGCTCTCCTCGGAGATCACCGGCCCCTTGGGGCCGCGTCCGCGGTTGAGCAGCATCCTCATGTACAAGGCCATGTCGTTGGCGGTCGAGGCAATGCAGCCGGCGGCGTTGTCCAGCGCCAGGTAGGGGGCCTCGACGAGCGGCCCGTGCCGCTGGAAGGGCCGGTCGTCGTAGAGCGGCCAATAGCTCACCGGCATCCGCGGCCGGAGGTCGTGCGAGATGACCGGCGAGGTCGAGGTCATGCCGAGCGGCTGGAAGATACGGGCCGGGAGGATCTCGCGCAGAGGCCGGCCGTCCAGGGTCTCGAGCAGCAGCCCCAGGATGTTGTAGCCGAGGTTGCAGTAGTGGAAGTGCTCGCCCGGCGCGTGGCCGGTCCACAGGGGGATCCCGGTCAGGCCGAGCGGGTTCGGCAGGCCCGAGGTGTGGGTCAGCAGGTGGTGGACCCGGATCGGAGCATAGGAGGTCTCGATCCGCAGCCAGGGGAGGTACTCGCGGATCGGCCGGTCGAGGTCGAGCTTGCCGGCCTCGCGGAGCTGGAGCAGGGAGATCGCGATGAAGGACTTGGTGATCGACCCGATCTCGAACACGTCGTCCGGCCCGACCGGCTGGCCGGTCTTGACGTCGCGATGGCCATAGGTGCGGGTGGCGAGCACGTTATCGCGATCCGCCAGGCCGAGGATCAGCCCCGGGGCGCCCCGCTCCCGGATGTGGCGGCTCACGAAGGCGTCGATCGCCGATATCGCCGGGATGGCGCCGGTCGCCTCGGCCGTGGCCAGCATGGGGAAGCCGAGCACCCGGCCCGCGCCCAGCACCGCCGCGGTGCCCAGAAAGCTCCTGCGACTGATCTCCTGCATGAGGTCTCCTTGATGTCCTTGCCGTCCTTTGGGTCCTTCCGGCTAATATACCGTTCCCAGGAGGACCTATGCGCAACCGAGACACCCGACTGACCACCCCCCTCATCCGTGAAGACGGCATCCTGCGTCCCGCCACCTGGGACGAGGCGCTCGACCGCGCTGCGGCAGGCTTCCGCTCGGCCGTGGAGAGGAAAGGGCCGCAGACGTTCGGGTTGTTCAGCTGCTCCAAGACCACCAACGAGATGAACTTCCTCGCCCAGAAGTTCGCCCGGACGGTGATCGGCAGCAACAACATCGACAGTTGCAACCGGACCTGACACGCCCCCAGCGTCGTCGGTCTGGCGACGGTCTTCGGAATGGGTGGCGGCACCAGCTCCTACCGCGAGGTCGAGGAGACGGATCTCATCGTGCTCTGGGGCAGCAACGCCCGCGAGACGCATCCGATCTACTTCCACCACGTGCTCAAGGGGATCCACAACGGCGCCCGGCTGTTCGTGGTCGATCCCCGGCGGACCTCCTCCGCCCAGTGGGCGGTGCGGCATCTTGCTCTCAACGTGGGCACGGACGTGTTCCTCGCCAACGCCGTGGCGCGCGAGATCCTCGCGGCCGGCCTCGAAAACCGCAGCTTCGTCGAGAACGCGACGAGCGGCTTCGAGGAGTTTCGCCGGCACGTCGAGCCGTACACGCTCGACGCCGCCGAGCAGATCACCGGCGTGCCCGCGGCGGTCATCCGCGAGCTCGCCCATGCCTACGCGCGCGCCGACCGCGCGCAGATCTGCTGGACGCTCGGCATCACCGAGCACCACAACGGGGTGGACAACGTTCGCTCCCTGATCAACCTCGGCCTCCTCACCGGCCACGTCGGGCGCTACGGCTCGGGCCTGAACCCGCTGCGCGGCCAGAACAACGTGCAGGGCGGCGGCGACATGGGGGCCCTCCCCGACCGGCTGCCCGGTTTCCAGCACGTGGAGAACGACGAGCTGCGCGCGCGGTGCGAGCAGGCCTGGGGGACGAAGATTCCGGGCAAGCGCGGCTGGAACCTGAGCCAGATGTTCGAGGCCATGGAACACGGCGAGATGACCGCGCTCTACGTCATCGGCGAGAACCCGGCCCACTCCGAGGCCGACCAGCACCGCGCCATGCGGCTGCTCGGCGGTCTGTCCTGCCTGGTCGTGCAGGACATGGTCATGACCGGCACGGCCGAGCTGGCGGACGTGGTGCTGCCGGCCGCGGCGGGCTGGTGCGAGTCCGAGGGGACCGTGACCAACAGCGAGCGCCGCGTGCAGCGCGTGCGCCGCGCGGTGCCGCCGCCGCCTGGCGTGCGCGACGACATCGAGATCCTCTGCGAGCTGTCGCGCCGGCTCGGGCATGACCTCGGCAACCCGACCTCCGAGGACCTCTGGAACGAGTTGCGCTCGCTGAGCCCGGCCCACACCGGCATGTCGTACCGGCGGCTGGAGGAGATGGACGGCATCCAGTGGCCCTGCTACGACGAGACGCACCCGGGTGAGAGCTATCTGCACGGCCGGCTCTGGCAGCGGCCGGTGATCGGACCACGCGCACCGTTCGCCTGTCTGAATGACGAACCGCCCGTGGAGTCGCTCTCCGAGGAGTTCCCGATCCGCCTGACCACGGGCCGGCGGCTCGACTCCTACAACACCGGCGTGCAGTCGGGCCGCTTCCCCTCGCCGATGCGCCAGGGCGAGACGATCGACCTCTGTCCCGAGGACGCCCGGCGCCTCGGCGTCGCCCCGGGCGAGATCGTGCGCGTGGTGTCGCCGCGCGGCTCGGTGCTCGCGCCGGTACGGCTCGACGAGGGGCTGCGGCCCGGCCTCGCGTTCATGACCTTCCACTTCCCCGACCAGGTGGCGACGAACGAGCTGACCATCGACGCCGTGGACCCGCAATCCGGCACCTCGGAGTTCAAGGCCGCCGCGATCCGGATCGAGCCGGTCCGGGCCGCCGCCGAAACCCTTGCGGTCGAGGAGACCGTGTCCGTCTGACGTCCAGGAGCTGAATGGATCTTCATTTCACCGGCCACGAACCCACCCCCGAGGAACAGGACGCGGTCGATGCCTGCCTTGCAGGGCTGACGCCGGACGGCCTTCAACGGCGGCAGTACCTCCTGCCGGTCCTCCATGCGATCCAGGGACGCGTCGGCTGGATCAGCCCGGGCGCGCTGAACTACGCCTGCCGCGCCCTGGAGGTCCCGCCGGCCGAGGCGTTCGGCGTGGCCGACTTCTACGCCCTGCTCCAGACCCGCCCGCATCCGCCGGTCGCCATCCATATCTGCGACGACATCGCCTGCCAGCCTTACGGAGCCGAGGCGCTGTGCGCCGGCCTGGAACAGGTGATCGGACCGGCAGGAGCCCATCGGGACGGCATGACGTGGCACCGCAGCCCGTGCCTCGGCCACTGCGAACGCGCGCCCGTGGCGCTGGTTACCGTGGCCGGGGACCCCGCGCGCGAGGTATCCATCGCTCCGGCGACACTGGACGATCTCCACTCCGCGGTCTCAGGTGGATCGGTCCCGCCGATGGACCTCGCCGCCTCGATGCCCCAGATGGGCGATCCTTCCCTGGTCCTCCTGCGCCGCGTGGGCCGGATCGATCCCCGCAGCCTGGACGACTACCGCGCGGCCGGCGGCTTCCTGGCGCTGCGCCGCGCCCTGGAGATGGGTCCGGACCGGGTGGTGCGGGAGGTGATCGATTCGAAGCTCGTCGGCCGCGGCGGCGCCGCGTTCCCCACGGGCCAGAAGTGGCTCGGCATGCGCTCGGCGCCGCTGCCGCGGTATCTCGTCTGCAACGCGGACGAGTCCGAGCCCGGCACGTTCAAGGACCGGGTGATCCTCGAAGGCGATCCGTACTCGCTGATCGAGTCCATGATCATCGCCGGCTTCGCCACCGGCTGCGAGCGCGGCTATCTCTACATCCGCGGCGAGTATCCGCTCGCCACGGAGCTGCTGGAGAACGCGATCCGGCGCTGCTACGAGCGCGGCTTCCTGGGCGCGGACATCCTGGGCACGGGCGTGCGCTTCGACGTCGAGCTGCGGCGCGGCGCCGGAGCCTACATCTGCGGCGAGGAGACGGCGCTCCTCAACTCGATCGAAGGCTACCGCGGCGAGCCGCGCAACAAGCCGCCCTTCCCCACCCAGGTCGGCCTGTTCGGCCAGCCCACGGCGATCAACAACGTCGAGACGCTGGTGAACGTCCTGCCGATCCTGATCGAAGGCGGCAAGACCTACGCCTCCGTGGGCACCGAGCGCTCGACCGGCCCCAAGCTCTTCTGCCTCTCCGGTCATGTGAAGCGCCCCGGCGTCTACGAGGTGCCGTTCGGCACCACCCTGCGCCAGTTGATCGACATGGCCGGAGGGATCGCCGGCAGCGGCACTCTCCAGGCCATACTCCTCGGCGGCGCGGCGGGCGCCTTCATCACGCCGGATCAGATCGATGTGCCGCTGACCTTCGAGGGCACCCGCGCCATCGGCGCCGCGCTCGGCTCGGGCGTGGTCATGCCGTTCGACGACACGGTCGATCTCCGCCACGTGCTGCGCCGGATCGCCCAGTTCTTCCGCGACGAATCCTGCGGCCAGTGCGTGCCCTGCCGGGTCGGAACCGTGCGCCAGGAGGAAGTCCTCCACCGGCTGGCGTCGGACCGTCCGTTCGGCTCGGTCGAGCAGGAGCTGTCGCTCCTCAAAGAGTTGGGCCAGGTGATGCGCGACGCCTCGATCTGCGGCCTCGGTCAGACCGCCTCGGGCGCCATCGAATCGGCCCTCGCCCGCTTCCCCGTTCTTTCCGACAAGCGTCAGGAGAATCGATGAGCCAGCAGTCCGCTCCCGATCAGAAGATCCCGGTCCCACGCGGCCCCATCCCCGTGATCCCGCCGCCGCGTCCGCGCAACACCGTGGAGCTGACGATCGACGGCCAGCCCGTAACAGTGCCGGAAGGCGCCACGCTGCTCGACGCCGCGCGCCAGGTCGGCATCGACACGCCGACGCTCTGCTATCTGGAAAACCTGACGCCGGTCAACGTCTGCCGCGTCTGCGTGGTGGAGCTGGAGGGGGCGCGCACCCTGGTGCCGGCCTGCTCGCGCAAGGCCGAGCCGGGCATGGTGGTGAAGACCGATTCGGAGCGCGTGCGCCTGAGCCGCCGGCTCGTGCTGGAGCTGCTGGCCTCGTCGGTGGACGTCTCGACCGCGCCGCAGCTCCTCTCGTACATGGATCGCTATACGGCCGAGCCTGAGCGTTTCGGACCGCCGGCGCCGCCCGCGGCTCCGGGCGAGCGCGACGCGGCCCGGCCCGGCCACCATCATCCTCCCCACGCGGAGGAGGCGGCGACCGTGGCCCAGCCGGTCAAGGTGGACAACGAGCTGTACGTCCGCGACTACTCGAAGTGCATCGTCTGCTACAAGTGCGTGGAGGCCTGCGGCGAGGACGCGCAGAACACCTTCGCGATCGCCGTGGCCGGCCGCGGCTTCGAGGCGCGCATCTCGACCGAGTACGACGTGGCGCTGCCGGACTCGGCCTGCGTCTACTGCGGCAACTGCATCGGCGTCTGCCCCACGGGCGCACTCATGTTCAAGAGCGAGCACGACATGCGCCAAGCGGGCACCTGGGACGAGCCCCGCCAGACGCAGACCGACACGATCTGCCCCTACTGCGGCGTGGGCTGCACGCTCACGGTCCACGCCCAGGACGAAAAGATCGTGAAGGTCACCTCTCCCGTCGATCACGACGTGACCCGCGGCCACCTGTGCATCAAGGGCCGGTTCGGGTGGGAGTGGGTGAACCAGCGGCCTGAGTAGTCTTGACAGGCGCTCCGGCGCCCCCTACCCTTACTGCTCGGCTGCTGCCCTTGCACGTCTCCGGACCCTCCACCAGGTCCGCTCGCCTCGCGCTGCAAGGTGTTTCCATCGAAATCCGATCGCTGAATCGCTCTCCGGAGCACGGGCATTCGTCACGATTTCGACACAGGAGACCCTCATGGGCCGCAGAAGAAAGCTGGACGGGGTGCATCGCGTGGATGCGACGCGCCTCCGGATTGACAATCCCCAGGGTGTTCCGATCACCCTGTTCGCCAACGACGACATCCCGGTGGACGCCGGGGCTGTCGAAGAGCTCCCTCACGCGATTCCAGTTCCTCGACACGCAAGATCGATCCGGACTCGCGCGCGCTCCGCGGCTTGGGGTGCTACGAAAGAAACCGTTTTGTCAGGTCTTCAAAGTCCTGCAGCAGGTCGCGCTTCCGGTGGAAGCCCCGCTCGACAATGAGTGCCAACGCCGTCTTCGTCGCCTCGAGATCGGAGGCGGTGGCCTCTTGGAGCAGCGCGCGGATGTCAATCGTATCCTGGGGGCGGCGTTCGTCGTCGCGGGCAAGGATCTTGAGCGCCAAGAGCTCGGAGACCCGCGCAACGGGAAGCTCAATGCCCGGGAAGACCTCGATCACCGTCGCCCGCTCGACGACCTCGGGCTCGATACCCGAAGACGCGAAGAGAAGATCAAGGATGATCCCGTGCTCGCCGCTGCCGGGCGCGACCAGCCGGACGGTCGCGAGACGGCCGGTGGTCTCCTGTTCAAGGACGGAGTCGATCCGGTAACCGCGTGCCTGAACCGCAAGGATCAGGGCTTCCGCTTCGCGGTCACTCTGCAGTGCGACGGCAAAATCGACGTCGCGGGTGAACCTTGGCTCTGCTCGTGCGGAAACCGCCAAGCCGCCAACCAGGGCCCATGGGTGCCCCAGATCCGCCAATGTCTCCTTGGCGTGGACGGCAACGCTCTCTAGCTGACTTGCGAAGCCTTCCGTGGCCACGTGGCCGGCCTCCCGACGCCGTCGCCGTATTCCGCGCCAGGACGGTGCATGAGCCATGCCCAAAGCATCTCTTCGATCTCCGTGGCGGATGCATCCGGATGCCGGCGCCGGAGGTTCTGGCGCATCATCCGTTCACCCGCGGTGAAGAGGTCGAAGGCGGTTCTCAGCCTTGCGGACGCGATCTCCTCCTTGGTCATCGAGCCAAGCGTATCACGGGACCGCTCGGGCTGCGACGCTACGGCCTGCGATGTCGCGTCGTCGAACTATAGGGTCTTCAAAGGCCCGGCGACCTTGTAAGCATTGAGGATGATGCCGGAAGCCATTGCTTTCGTGCTGACCAGCTCGAATGAGCGTGGCGGGGTTCCCTCCGCAAAGAAGCGCTTCCCCGTGCCCAACAGGACCGGATAGACGGCCAGCACGACTTCCTCCGCAAGCTCATGTTCGAGCAGGGTCGATGTCAGCGTGGAGCTACCCCAGAGGATCAGGTCCGGGCCGTCCTGCGACTTGATGCGGCGAATGCCCTCAACGATGTCCGGGCCGAGGCCTTCGAACGGGCCCCATTCAAGACTTTCCGGACGGTGGGTGGCGACATATTTCGTTGCCGCATTGAGGCCGTCCGACATCGGACTGCTCGGCGCCTTTGGCCAGAAGCCCGACCAGATATCGTAGGTGCGACGGCCAAGCAGCAGATCGAAGTTCCCGCCATACGCCGCGAGCATTGCATCCCTGCCAGCGGGGGTCCGATAGGGCGCGGTCCAGTCGCCGTAGGGGAAGTTGCCGTCTTCGTTGGTGTTCTGGATCACACCGTCCAGCGAGATATGTTCGATGATTTTGAGCTTTCTCATTTGAGTCTCCGTGTTCTGGGGTGTCAACACCCAGGTCTCGACATCAAGTGATGTGTGTCGTCTGCCCACCTAGAAGTAGATAGACTTTCGTCTACCTATACCCGTT
>DATANP010000508.1:0-5169 GCA_036266195.1 Thermoanaerobaculia bacterium
GTCCAGGAGCCGCCGGCCAGGGTGACCACGGAGAAGAGGGCCACCAGCAGAAGAGCCGGCACGATCCGGGCGTCGAGAGGCACGGTCAGCCACCAGAAGGCGATGAGGAGCCAGGAGAGGAAGATACCGAAACGGTTGAACGCCGGCTGGCCGTCCTCTCTCGACTCCAGGAAGAGGCCGGCGTTGAGGAGGACGAGGAGGAGCGCCAGGCCCCAGACAGCCGAGGGCGCGACCGGGCCGAGCGAGAGGAAGCCGAGCAGGGCCAGCCCGAACAGGAGGACGACGGAGCTGGCCCCCTGGGGCTCCAGCGTCCGGCCCAGGCGCCGGGCGGCCAGGGGCACGCCCAGATAGAACAGGCCGAAGACGGTGTAGAGCGCCAAGCCCGGCAGCAGGGTCTCCGGGGTGAGATAGCGGCTGGACCAGGCCGCCTCGGCCGCGATGGCGAAGAAGGCCGCGCCGAAGTGGATCCAGCCCGAGCGGTAGATCAGGGCGAAGACGGCGCAGGCCAGGAGGAGGAGGAAGAGGACGCCGAAGATCAGTCCGGGCGCGGCCGTGGCGGGCTCCCGCAGCAGGAGGGCCGGGAACGCGGCGAGCAGCACCGGTGCGGCGAAGGTGCCGGTGTCGGACGACAGATGGATGCTGCCCATCTTCCGGGAGATCCAGGGCACGGCCAGGTAGAGCAGCACCGAGGCGGAGAGGAAGGCCAGGATCGCGGGCCAGGCGTCGGACCGGTAGGAGGCGATCAGCCAGACCGCCCAGGCCACGACGGTAGCCGCGGCGCCGCTGGTGTGGAGGCTGGCCGGTCCGCGCACCGCGGAGAACACGGCCAATCCGGCTCCCAGCAGGAGCAGGTAGCCGAAGAGCAGCCCGTAATGGGCGCCGAAGCTCGGCGCCGCCGCGAGGTAGACGGCGAGCAGGAGCGGCAGCCCGGTGCTGTACGACACCACGTCCCAGAAGCCCTCGTCCGCCTCGCGCTTCCGCGCCACGATGGGCAGCAGAAGGAAGAGGGCCGGGAAGACCAGGAAGATGCCCATGGCGAGCGGGATCCGTCCGGGATCGAGGAAGCGGACGACCCAGACCCACTGATAGAGAGTGGTGAGGCCCAGGGCGAGCCGGATCAGAACGGTCCAGCGGCGCTGAAGCGCGACCCAGGCGAGGCCGGCATTCAGGAGGAGCAGGTAGCCGAACAGAGCGATCGGCCGATCCTCGCCGGTCGACAGCAGCGCCGGGGTGGCGAAGCCGCCGAGGAGGCCGAGGACGGCGATGAACGGCGAGTCGCGGCGGATCGCGAGCCCCACGGCCACGGCCGCGACCAGGGCCATCAGGAGAAAGGAGGCGGCGGCCGGCAGCAGGTTCCAGAGTGAGTGGGCGGCAAAGAAGGTGGAGAACAGAATGGCGATGCCCGCCGCGTCCAGGGCGTTGGCGGTGACGGCATAGCGCCGCGCCACCTTGAGCTCGCAGCCCACGAGGAGGCCGGCGCCGGTGAGGACGCCGATCGCCATGCGGACCGGCGCGCCGAGCCAGCCGTGCTGGATCGAGTAGCGCAGGAAGAGGATGGCCGCGATGGCGAGCATGATGCCGGCCATCCAGGAGAACAGTCGGACGCCGATCAGGCTCTCCCAGTCGAACGGCGGCTTGGGAGGGCGGGGAGCGGCCTCGCGGACCATAACCGGGGCCGGCGGAAATGCCGGAGCGGGCCGGATCGGGGGTGCCGGCGGCGGTGGTGGTGGAGCAGGTGCCGGAGGCGGCGGGGGTGCGGCCGGCTCGGGAACGGGCTCGGGTTCCGGGACCGGTGGAGGCGGCGGGGGTGGCGGTGCCGGAGCCAGTGGAACCGGGGCAGGCGCCGGGACTTCGGCGGCCGGAGGGTGAATCTCCTTCCGCAGTTGGGCGAGCCGCTCCAGCAGGCGGTCGGTGGCGTGCCGCTGCTCTTCGGCCTGGCGCGTCAGCGTTTCCAGCCGGCCCCGCAACTGAAAGTCGCGGAAGACCAGCCAGACCACGACAACCGTGAGTACCTCGATAAAGCACTCCATGGTGTTTGGGAGGATCTTATCAGGGGAAGGACCCAAAGGACTGCAGGGACCGCAAGGACCAAAGCTTTTGGTCCCTGAAGTCCTTGCAGTCCCTTAGGTCCTTCAGGCGGTCCGCAGGAACCTTGCTCCCAGGCCGGCGAAGAGCACCGCGAAGCCGAGCAGCGCCGCGGAAGGCAGCAGCACCGCTTCCACGCCGCGGCCGAAGGAAATCAGGGCGTGCAGCGCGTCCATGGCCCAGGGGGTCGGCAGCACGTGGACCGTGTTCCACAGCCAGCGCGGCATGACCTCGCTCGGCCACCAGCAGCCGCCGAGCGCTCCCAGCACCATGCCGGTGATCCAGCCCACGGTCGAGGCCTGCTCCGGCGTGCTGAGCACCGCACCCAGGAAGAGCGACAGCCCGGCGGCGGCCGCGGCGTAGCAGGTGAGCACGAGCGCGAGCCCGGCCGGCGAATGGCCCCAGGAGATGCCGAAGAGGAGCCGGCCGGCCAGGAGGTAGATCACGATCTGGGCGCCGGCCATCAGCATCCGGCCCAGGAGCTTGCCCGCGAAGATGTGCCCGCGGCCGAGCGGCAGCGTGGCCTGGCGGCGGATCATGCCCTGGCGCTTCTCCACCGTCAGGAACACCCCGCCGTAGATGTTGGTCATCATCAGCACGAAGAAGGTCAGGATGCCGGGCACGCTCTGCGCGAACCCGGTCGGCACGACCTGACCCTTCCCCACAGTGGAGACGGCCACCCGCACCCGCGACGGCCGGCGGGAGAGGATCTCGTAGGAGGACTGGGATGACTCCGGCCCCATCTCGCTCAGCCGGCCCAGGATGCGGACGATCGCCCGGACGGTGTTGACCTGCGCGGCCAGGCTGAATTCGGCGTTGCTCCCGGGCTGCTGCACCAGCTTCAGCTCCTGCTGCTTGCCGGCGAGCACTCCGGCGGTGAAGCCGGCCGGGATGACCAGCGTCCGGACCGGCGGCTCTTCTCCTTTCCGGACGATCTTGAGGTCCACCCGGTCGTCCGCCAGCTCGGCCACGAGCGCCTTGGCCAGCCAGCCGCCGTCCCGGTCGTCGATGCCCAGGGTGACCTTCTGCGGACCGCGGTTTCCGGTCTGGCCGAAGACCCACATCATGGCGACCGGCAGCGCGAGCATCCAGATGAACGCCGCCCGGTGCCTCCAGGTGAGGCGGAGGTCGTTCAGGGCCAGCAGGCCGACCTGGCGCAGACCGCTCATGCCGCCCCCCTGAGCATCCGGCGCCGCAGGAGCGCGCCGCCGAGGACCAGCAGGGCGAGCCCGCTGCCGGCCAGGATGCCGACGTTCGGCAGCACCTCGCCCAGGCTTCCGCCCGCCAGGAGCGACTGGAAGCCGGTGGTCCCCCAGAAGAAGAGGGAGAACGGCGACACCGCTCGCAGGGCCGCCGGCAGGCTGTCGAGCGGCAGGAAGCTGCCGCCCGAGAACGCCAGCACCAGGTAGAGCACGCTGCCGATCGTCGAGCCCTGGCGGTCGTCCTTCGACAGGCCGTAGACGGTCGAGGCGAGACCCGTGACCGCCAGGACCAGGGAGAGCGAGAGGAGGACGAAGCCGGCGGGGTCCACGCCGCGCCCGGCCGCAAACCCGGCAACGACTGCGAGGATCAGGAGGGCGGCGAGCGAGACCACCGCGGCGGTCAACGCCTTGGCGGCGATCACGGTGCCGGTCCCGACCGGGCCGGCCAGGAGCCGGCGCAGGGTGCCCTTCGTCCTCTCGGTCAGCAGGTCGCGCATGACCTGGTCGCCCAGGGTGAAGAGCCCGAACACGGCCACGCCGGGCAGGACGATCAGGAAGATGGAGGTGGTGGGCGAGACGCCGCTGATCTTCGTACCGCTTTCGGTCTTTTCGAGCTGCACCGGGGTCAGCTTGATGGCCGGCGGAAAGAGGTAGCGCGCGGACCGGCCGACCCACTGGTTGACCCCTACGGACACGGTCGCCACCTGCTGGTCGGAGGGTGCCTTGTCGGCCTGGAGGAGCGGAGTCAGGTCCTTGAGCGGACCCTGGAGCGTGTAGGAGGCCGAGGACAGGCCGTCGGCGATCACGTCGGTGACCTGCTCGGCCACCTCGGGCAGGACCGACTGCGACGGGTTGCGCACCAGCTCCAGGTTGACGGTCTTGCCGTCGAGGAGCGCCTGCGTGAGCCCGGGCGGGATGCGGAGGATGGCCGAGAAGCCGTCCTTCTCCAGGCGCTCGCGCGCGTCGGGGCCGGCGGTCTCCACCTCGAAGTAGGGCTCGGCCTCGGGGCGCGAGAAGGCGGACGTGATCAGCGTCCCGGCCAGGCCGTCGTCCTGGTTGTCGAGGAGGAGACGGACCTTCGGGGGCTTGGTCTCGCGCGCGCCGAAGGCCAGGGCGATGATCCCCGACAGGACGAGCGGAAAGGCGAGGATGACGAGGGTCGAGAGCGGCGACCGCACCCTCCGCAGCAGGTCCTTGCGGACCAGAAGGATGACCTGGCGGACGTTCAATCCCGCAGCTCCCGGCCGGTCAGCTTGAGGAACAGGCGGTTGAGGCTCGGCGGAATGACCACGACCTCCTCCTCCCCCACCAGCTCCTTGAGCTCGGCGAGGGTGCCTTCGGCGAGCAGCTTGCCGTGGTCGAGGATGCCGATGCGGTCGCAGAGGCGCTCGGCCTCTTCGAGGTAGTGGGTCGTGTAGAGCACCGCGGCGCCGGAGTCGGCCACCCGGCGCACCACGTCCAGGATGTTGGCGCGGGCCTGGGGGTCGATGCCGACCGTGGGTTCGTCGAGGAGGATGACCTTGGGCTGGTGGACGAGGCCGAGGCTCAGGTTGAGCCGCCGCTTCATGCCGCCCGAGAAGCGCTCGACCGGCTCCTTCGAGCGGCCGGAGAGGCCCACCTCGTCCAGGGCGCGGGCGACCGTCTCGTCGAGGGCCGGGCCGGACAGGCCGTAAAGCCCGGCCCAGAGGCGGAGGTTCTCGCGCGCGGTCAGCTCCTCGTAGATCGCGACCTCCTGCGGCACCACGCCGAGCCCGCGCTTGACCTGGACTGGGTTGTCGGCGAGGTCCACGCCGCCCATGGTGATGCGGCCGTCGTCCGGCGCGAGCAGGCCGGCGAGCATGGAGAAGGTCGTGGTCTTGCCGGCGCCGTTCGGGCCGAGCAG
>DATANP010000509.1:0-18713 GCA_036266195.1 Thermoanaerobaculia bacterium
GCCTGATCAAGGAGGGCCTGTGGCTTCCTCGGTGACAAAGGGGAGCCCCGGCGGGAACGAGCCTACGGGGAAGCGCGCATTCCGGTCTCCGGATCTCAGGTGCTCGGAGGCCTCCCGAAACGCGGCCACGAACAAGGCATAGGCTTCCCGGAGCGCCTTGCGCATCGCCTTGGTCGCGGCGTGGAACATCGGCGCTGGAGATTTCTTGCTGCGCTCCGGACGGGTCTCCGGATCCATCCGCAACACGGCGCCGACGCCGAGCGGCTCTCGGCCGGCCTTCGCGAGCTCGGCTGCCGCCTCGCTTTCGATCTCCCCCATGAGCTCGGCGATCCGCTGCCGGTAGACCTCTGACGGGAGGTGCGCCCAGCACGGCAGGGGCGTCAGCTCGAAGACCTCTTCCGTGGCGTACTGAAGCCGGCCGAAATCCTCTCCTCGGTTCCTGGCGGCGAATTCCCGGGTCCGGTCGAACCAGAGGCCCCGGATCGCTCCTGCCAGGATCTGCCGGATGCAGTGGACGCCCGGCCAGTCCCGGGCATGGGCCACGAGACCCTCCTTGACCGATTGGGAGAGGAGGTACCGGAGTCGCTCGACCTGAGCGGCCTCTTCTTCGCTGACCGGGATGGACCGGTAGCGGTCACCCCAGGCGGTCCCTTCCCGCTTTCGCAGCCGGTTGATCTCCTTGGTGAGATTGGTATTGACGAACTGCATGAAGTCGCTCATCTGTTTGGCATCGTCCACCGAGAGCAGGAGGTGGAAGTGCGTGCTGAGGAAGACGGCGGCATGGCATCGGACCGGGTGGAGGGTCTGGGCCCGGCCCAGAACGCCTCCGACGATCTCATTCAGGGAAGGGCTCGGCCGCAGCAGGTACTGGGACTGAAGGGTCCGGACAGTGACCTCGACGAGGGAGCCCCCGGGGGGCACGTAGCGCAGGGTTCTCGGCATGTCCGCGTAAAGACGGAAAACGGGCTCCCAATGTCATCAACTTCAGCATTTCAGGGAGGACGGCGCTGGCGGGAGAAGGGCACGTGAGGGTCCGGGTGGATTAGGTGGAGGGCAGACACACGGAGACACCTGGTCCTGACCGATGGCCGGTCTTGAGCCAAGGAAAGGATGGGCGGTCGGTGGGGCGGCACCTGCCCCGCGCAACCGCCGCACGGCGGTCACCCGGCCGCGATCATCCGGCCCGCGAGGTTCTGCCCCATCTGTAAGGCCGTGCGGTCGACCGGACCGGGGGCGAGCTGGGCGTAAAGCTCGGTGAGCACGAAGAGATTCGGGATCTTCCGCACCGGCACCGAGATGGTGTCGAGCCAAGCGCCCTTCTTCTTGAGCCGCAGCTTGCCGGCCGAGATCTCCAGGGTCTCGATCTCGTGGAAGGCGACCGGGTCCTTCCGGCCAAGGCCGATGCCGCGCAGAGAGACCGAGATCCGGTCGAAGGTCACGGTGTCGCCTTGTTGCACCCGCCGTTTCGCCTCCTCGAAGAGCCGGGGGGCGACATGGGCGACGATGGTCTCGAAGCCCTTCAGCACGTCCTTGTCGCTGGACGTGACGAGGATCTTCTCGCCGCCGCGCCCGAGGACCCGGATCGCCATGTTCGTGGAGCTTTCGTCCAGGGGGAGTCCCTTGCGCCGCCGGTCCAGCGCCTTGCCGATGGCATACCCGATGACGCCCCCGACCTGGACCTTCATGGCCTGGAACCAGACCTCGGTCACGTCCTCCCACCGCAGCTCGACGGTCCGGCCGCGCTTGATCTGCTCGATCCCTTCCGGATACAGGCGGATCAGGCGGCCCGACTCGTGGACCATCACCGCCACGAGCGTGACGGCGCAGAGCAGGCCCAGGACCGCGTCGAACTTTGCGCTGGCCGTGTCCGGGGGCGGCTCGAGAGAGCGGTAGATGCCCCAGGCGAAGACCAGGGTCATGGGGAGCAGGAAGAGACAGACGACAACGCGGTTCAGAAGCTTCCTCTTCAGGACGAGGAGCGGCGCGCTCGCGAACATCGGTGGATCCTCCGTTCTTTGGACGGCAGTCTAGCAAAGCAGGGTGTCGGGAGCGCCGGAAGCGTTTCAACCCGCCCGGTTGCTTCATTTGCGCCCTTCTGAGAGAATCCGCGCGAAACACCGCAGCGGAAGTACATGACGGAGTCCCAGACAGCCTCGGCGCTGCGTGCGCGCATCCACAACCGAACCGCCCGGGTCGGCATCATTGGCCTCGGCTATGTCGGGTTGCCGCTCGCCCTGGCATTCGCCGAGCAGGGATTCCCGGTCCTCGGCTTCGACGTGGACCCGAAGAAGGTCGAGGCGCTGTCCCGCGGCGAGTGCTACATCCGCCATCTGGACGCCGAGCGCGTGCGCGCCCAGACCGGCTCCGGACGGCTCATTCCCACGGCCGACTTCGACCGCCTGGCCGAGGCGGACGCGATCCTGATCTGCGTCCCGACCCCGCTCACCCGCCACCGGGAGCCCGACCTGCGCTATGTGCGCACCACGGCCGAGCAGATCGGCAAGCGCCTGCGCGCCGGACAGCTCGTGGTGCTGGAGTCCACCACCTACCCCGGCACTACCGAGGAGCTGCTCCTGCCGCGGCTCAGCCAGGATGGGCTGCGCTGCGGAGAGGATTTCTTCCTCGCCTTCTCGCCCGAGCGCGAGGACCCGGGCAACCCGAAGTTCTCGACCACGAACATCCCCAAGCTCGTGGGCGGCGTGGACGACCTGTCCGGCGACCTCGCCCAGGCTCTCTACGGCCAGGTGGTCCCCCAGACCGTGCGCGTGTCCTCGGCGCGGACGGCCGAGGCGTCCAAGCTGCTCGAAAACATCTTCCGGGCGGTGAACATCGCGCTGGTCAACGAGCTCAAGGTGGTCTACGACCGCATGGGGATCGACATCTGGGAGGTGCTCGACGCCGCGGCCACGAAACCGTTCGGCTTCATGCGCTTCGATCCCGGGCCGGGCTGGGGCGGCCACTGCATCCCGCTCGACCCGTTCTACCTCGCCTGGAAGGCGCGCGAGTACGGGGTCACGACCCGGTTCATCGAGCTGGCCGGCGAGGTCAACGTCCGCATGCCGGAGTACGTGATCGACAAGCTGGTCGGCGCGCTCAACGACCGCGGCCGGGCGGTCAAGGGCAGCCGGGTGCTCGTGCTCGGCCTGTCCTACAAGCGCGACATCGACGACCCACGCGAGAGCCCGGCGTTCGAGATCCTCGACCGGCTCCTGCGGCTCGGCGCCGAGGTGCGTTATCACGACCCGCACGTGCCCGTGGCCCCCGGCATGCGCTCGTGGCCCGACCTGCCGGCCATGGAGTCCGTCGCCCTCACGGCCGCGGAGCTGGAGGGGTGCGACGCCGTGATCGTGGTGACCGACCATGCGGCCGTGGACTACGACCTGGTCGCCCGCCACGCTCCGCTCATCGTGGACACCCGCGGTGTCTATAGACATGGCGGCGCCACGGTGGTGAAGGCTTAGATGATCCCCGAGCTCGACGGCGTGCCCGTCCTCGTCACCGGCGGCGCCGGGTTCATCGGCTCGCACCTGGTGGATGCGCTGCTCGCCCGCGGCGCGCAGGTGCGGGTGCTGGACGATCTCTCGACCGGCCGGCGGGAGAATCTCCCGGCCGGCGCCAAGCTCCTCGAGGACGACATCCGGGACGTCGAGGCCTGCCGTGCGGCCTGCGCGGGCGTGGCGTACGTGTTCCACCAGGCCGCGCTCGGCTCGGTGCCGCGGTCGATCGCCGACCCGGCCGCGACGGTCGCGGTCAACGTGGCCGGCACGGCCAACGTGCTGGCGGCGGCCCGGGACGCGCAGGTCCGGCGCGTGGTCTACGCCTCGTCCTCCAGCGTCTACGGCGACGCCCGGCCCGTGCTCAAGAGGGAAGGGGAGGAGGGGCGGCCGCTCTCTCCGTACGCGGCTTCGAAGGTCATGAACGAGGAGCTGGCGGACGTGTTCCGCCGGTGCTACGGCATGGAGATCGTGGGGCTGCGCTACTTCAATATCTACGGGCCGCGGCAGTCGCCGGAGGGGCCCTATGCCGCGGTGATCCCGCGCTTCCTGCGCGCCTGCCTGGCGGGCGAGGCGCCGGTGATCTACGGCGACGGGACTCAGAGCCGCGACTTCACCTTCGTGGAGGACGCGGTGCTGGCGAACCTGCTGGCGGCGGGCGCGCCGGCGGAGGCCTGCGGCCGGGCCTACAATGTAGCTCGCGGCGAGCGGACGACCGTCGCCGAGCTGGCGGAGCGGATCCTGGAGGCCGCGGGTTCCGGCCTGCCGCCGCGCCACGAGCCGCCGCGGGCTGGCGACGTGCCGCACTCCCAGGCTGACCCCGCGGCGGCCGAGGCGCGCCTCGGCTTCCTCGCCCGGGTCGGGCTGCGCGAGGGGCTCGAACGGACACTCTCCGGGGTGCGGGCGTGAAGGCGCTGGACGAGCCGATGGTGACGGTCATCGAGCCCAGCCGCGGCTGGGTGGCGGTGCGCCTCGACGAGCTCTGGCACTACCGCGAGCTGCTCTACTTCTTCGTCTGGCGCGACGTGAAGGTGCGCTACAAGCAGACGCTTCTCGGCGCGTCCTGGGCGGTGCTCCAGCCGCTCCTCACCATGCTGATCTTCACCATCTTCTTCGGCCGCATGGCGGGGGTGGGCTCGGAGGGGGCGCCGTACCCGATCTTTTCGTATGCCGGGCTCCTGCCGTGGACGTTCTTTGCCGCGGGGCTCGGCGGCTCGGCGAACAGCCTGGTCGGCTCGGCGGGCCTGCTCAAGAAGGTCTATTTTCCGCGCCTGATCGTGCCGGTGTCGGCGGTGCTCGGCGGGCTGGTCGACTTCGCCGTCGCCTTCGTGGTCCTGATCGGCATGATGGCCTGGTACGGCGTGGCGCCGCGGCCCGAGATGCTGCTGCTGCCGGTGTTCCTGGTCCTGGCGTTCGGCGCGGCCCTGGGCACGGGGCTGTGGCTCTCGGCGCTCAACGTCGAGTTCCGGGACGTCCGGCACGTGATGCCGTTCTTCATCCAGCTCCTGCTGTTCGTGACGCCGGTGATCTACCCGGCGAGCCGGGTGACGGCCAAGCTGGAGGCCATGGGCGTGCCCGGGTGGCTCTATGGGCTGAACCCCATGGCGGGCGTGCTCCAGGGGTTCCGCTGGGCAATCCTGGGCTCGGGAGACCCCTGGGCCCTGACCGCCGCGGGCGCGGTGGTGACCGTGGTGCTCCTGGCCGGCGGCCTGTTCTACTTCCGGCGGATGGAGCGCACGTTCGCGGACGTGGTGTGAGATGAGAGACCTGTTCAAGGACGTACCTGGGTGCCTGGTGATCGGCGAGGTCGCGCAGGCTCACGACGGCAGCCTGGGCACGGCGCACGCGTTCATCGACGCGATCGCCGCGGCCGGCGCGGACGCGGTCAAGTTCCAGACCCACATCGCGGCCGCGGAGAGCACGCCGGGAGAGCCGTGGCGGGTCCGCTTCAGCCCGCAGGACGCCACCCGCTACGAGTACTGGAAGAGGATGGAATTCACGGAGGAGCAGTGGGCCGGCCTCGCGCGGCACGCCGAGGAGCGCGGGCTCCTGTTTTTGAGCTCACCGTTTTCGGTCGAGGCCGTCCGCCTGCTCGAACGAATCGGCATGAAGGCCTGGAAGGTGGCCTCGGGCGAGGTGTCGAACCCGGTACTGTTCGACGCGATCCTCGAGACCGGCAAGCCGGTCCTTCTGTCGACCGGCATGAGCCCGCTCGCCGAGATCGACGAGGCGGTCCTCCGGGTCCGGGAGAGGAACGTGCCGCTCGCCGTGCTCCAGTGTACGACCGCCTATCCGTGCCCGCCGGAGAAGACCGGCCTGAACCTGCTCGCCGCGTTCCGGGAGCGCTGGGGCTGCGCCGTGGGGCTTTCGGACCACTCGGGAACCATCTATCCGGGGCTCGCGGCCGTAACCCTGGGTGCGGAGGTGCTGGAGGTCCATGTCACGTTGAGCCGCGAGGCGTTCGGGCCGGACGTGCCGGCCTCGCTCACGACCGGCGAGCTGCGCCAGCTCGTCGAGGGCGTCCGTTTCCTGGAGCGGGCGCTCGCCAACCCGGTGGACAAGGACGGCATGGCGGCCGAGATGGAGCCGCTGCGCCGCATGTTCACCAAGAGCGTGGTGGCGCGGATGGATCTGGCGGCCGGGACGGTGCTGGCGCAGGAGCATCTCGCGGTGAAGAAGCCGGGCGGCGGCATTCCGGCGGCCCGGATGGCGGAGCTGATCGGCCGGCGGCTGGGGCGGTCCGTGGGCGCGGACGAGGCGCTGCGTCCGGAGGACCTGGAGCCATGACTGCGATGGCCGCGACGACTGCGGTTTCGATCGTCATCCCGGTCTACAACAGCGCCGACGTGCTGCCGGTCCTCTGCGAACGCCTCGCGCCCGTCCTGCCCGCGCTGGGCGAGGGCACCGAGGTGGTCTTCGTCAACGACGGCAGCCGCGACCGGAGCTGGGAGGTTCTCCAGGAGCTGGCCGCGGCGCGCCCCTGGATGCGCTGCCTGGACCTGATGCGCAACTACGGCCAGCACAACGCCCTGCTGTGCGGCATCCGCGAGGCCCGGGGGGGCGTCGTCGTGACCATGGACGACGACCTGCAACACCCTCCCGAGGAGATCCCCCGGCTGCTGGCGCACCTCGAAGGGCGGGACGTGGTCTACGGCAGGCCCGACGCCGAGCACCACGGGCTGTGGCGCGACCTGGCGTCGCAGCTCACCAAGCTCGCCCTCCAGAGCGCCATGGGCGTGGAGGCGGCGCGCAATGTGAGCGCCTTCCGCGCCTTCCGCACCGAGCTGCGCGAGGCGTTCAAGACCGACCTGGGACCGTTCGTGTCGATCGACGTGCTCCTGACCTGGGGCACGACTCGCTTCGGCAGCGTCACGGTGCGCCACGAGCCGCGGCGGATCGGGACCTCCAGCTATACGCTGCGCAAGCTGGTGACGCACGCCCTCAACATGATGACCGGGTTCGGCACCCTGCCGCTCCAGCTCGCGAGCGTCATCGGCTTCGTCTTCACCCTGTTCGGCATGGGCGTGCTGGCCTACGTGATCGGCCGCTACCTGATCCAGGGCGGCAGCGTGCCGGGCTTCCCGTTCCTGGCCTCGATCATCGCGATCTTTTCCGGCGCGCAGCTCTTCGCGCTCGGCATCCTGGGCGAGTATCTCGCCCGCATGCACTTCCGGCTGATGGAGAAGCCGGCCTACGTGGTGCGGAGGTCCCTTGAGGCCGGGAAGTGATCTCCGCCTGGCCGTGGCCTGCGCCACGCGCCGCGGCTGCCGCTTCGTCGAGGCCCTGGCGGACCTGGCGCCGGAGGCGGAGCTGACCGTGGCGAGCTTCCCGGAGGAGCCCTGGGAGCCGCGCTACTTCGACGACCTGCGGGAGATCGCCGAGCGCCGGGGCGGGCGCTTCGTGGCCGGGAGGAAGCTGGAGGCCCTGGAGGCCGACCTGCTGTTCGTGGTGAGCTGGCGGTATCTCATCCCGCGCGAGGTCTACAGCCGGCCGCGCCTCGGCACGTTCGTGTTCCACGACTCGCTGCTGCCCGCCTACCGCGGGTTTTCGCCGACCGTGTGGTCGATCGTCAACGGCGAGGACCACACCGGCGTGACCCTGTTCGAGATCTCCGAGGAGGTGGATGCGGGGGATGTCGTGGACCAGCAGAGGGTGGCGATCGGTCCGGACCAGACCATCGCGGAGGTGCTGGAGGCCGTGACCGAGGTCTACCTGAAGCTGCTCGCGCGCAACCTGGAGCCGCTGCTGCGCGGCACGGCCGCCCGCCGGCCGCAGGACCATACGCGGGCCACGTACACCTGCAAGCGGCTGCCGGAGGACAACCGGATCGACTGGAGCTGGCCGTCGGCGCGCATCTACAACTTGGTGCGGGCAGTGGGCGCGCCCTATCCCGGCGCCTACACCTTTCTGAAGGGCCGCAAGCTGCGCGTCTGGGAGGCCCGGCGGCCCGCGCCGGAGCCGCGCTACGTGGGCGCGGTGCCCGGGCGGGTGGTGGAGGTGCGGCGGGGAGAGGGGACGATGGTTCTGACCGGCGACGGCGCGCTGCTCCTGACCCGCGTGCAGGAGGAGGGCGGCCCCGTGGTCTGCGCTTCGGAGATCCTCGACAGTCCGAGCCGGACCCTGGGGGCCTGACGATGAGCGACGCCGTTTCGATCCCGTTCAACCGCCCGGTCCTGGCGGGCCGCGAGCTGGAGTACATCCAGGACGTGATCCGCCGCGGCCACTCGGCGGGCGACGGCGCCTACACCCGGCTCTGCCAGGAGCTGCTGGAGCGCGAGCTGGGTGTGCCCAGGGTGCTGCTGACCACCTCCTGCACCCACGCCCTGGAGATGGCCGCGCTGCTCCTCGACGTCGGCCCGGGGGACGAGGTGCTGATGCCCTCGTTCACCTTCGTCTCCACGGCCAATGCGTTCGCGCTGCGCGGCGCGCTGCCGGTGTTCGTGGACGTGCGGCCCGACACGCTCAACCTGGACGAGTCGCGGCTGGAGGCGCTGGTCACGCCGCGCACGAAGGCGGTCGTGCCCGTCCACTATGCCGGGATCGGCTGTGCCATGGAGCCGATCCTCGACGTGGCGCGGCGGCACGGCCTGGCCGTGGTCGAGGACAACGCCCACGGCCTCTTCGGCCGCTACCGGGAGCGCTGGCTGGGCACCTTCGGCGCCCTGGCTTCGCTGAGCTTCCACGAGACCAAGAACTTCACCTGCGGCGAGGGCGGCGCGCTGCTGATCAACGACCCCGGCCTCCAGGACCGGGCCGAGATCCTGCGCGAGAAGGGCACGGACCGCAGCCGGTTCTTCCGCGGCCAGGTGGACAAGTACACCTGGGTCGACCTGGGGTCGAGCTACGTGCCTTCGGACCTCCTGGCCGCCTTCCTCTATGCCCAGCTCGAGGAGCGCGAGCGCATCCAGGCGCGGCGGCGTCGGATCTGGGAGCGCTACCTGGAAGGGCTGGCGCCGTGGGCCGCGGAGCGCGGCGTCCGCGTGCCGGAGGTGCCGGAGGGCTGCGAGCCGGCCTACCACCTGTTCCATCTCCTGATGCCGAGCCTCGCCGCGCGCACCGAGCTGATCGGCCACCTGCGCCGCAACGGCGTGCTGGCGGTGTTCCACTACGTGCCGCTCCACCTCTCCCAGATGGGCCAGCGCCTGGGCGGCCGGCCGGGCGACTGCCCGGTGACCGAGGACGTCAGCGATCGGCTGGTGCGCCTCCCGTTCTTCAACGATCTCACGGACGAGGAGCAGGACCGGGTGATCCGCCTCGTCGAGACCATGCCGTGAGACGGCCGGTCGCCGTCGCCGCCGGGCTCCTGCTCGTGGCCGCCCTGGCCTACGGGGTGCTGATCCCGTGGCTGGGCTACTACTGGGACGACTGGCTGGTGTTCTCCCGCGGTCTGAGCTTCGACGCGGTGGCGCACCAGGACCGCCCCCTGCTCTGGGAGGCGCGCGAGCTGACCGGCCTGGCGCTCGGCGCACGGCCTCTCGGCTGGCACCTGCTCGCGCTCGTGGCCCGCTGGCTGACTGCGGTCGCCTGCTGGGCACTCCTCGACGGCCTGTGGCCGGCGCGCCGGCGCGAGACGGTCATGGCGGCCCTGCTGTTCCTGGTCTACCCCGGGTTCAGCGGCCAGCCCCTGGGCGCGATCTACGGCCACATCCTGTTGCAGCTCGCGCTCCATCTCGCGAGCTTCGCCGTCATGGTCCACGGCCTCCGGCGGCCCAACCTGATCGTCCCCTCGATCGTGCTCTCGGCCGCGCTGCTCGCCGGCAGCCTCGCGCTCAGCGAGTACTTCGTCGGGCTGGAGCTTCTGCGGCCCCTCCTGATCTGGATGACCCTCAAGGATTCGCCGCGGAAGGCCGTGCTCCGCTGGTCGCCGTACCTGGCGGTGCTGTCGGCCTACCTGGTCTGGCGGCTGTTCTTCTTCGCGGCCCCGGCGCGCTACGACACCGGCAGCGTGGCGTCGGCCTTCCTCAACCATCCGATCGCGGCCCTGGCGGGGCGGGCGCGCATCGCGCTCGCGGACCTGGTGCGGCTGGTGCCCATGGCCTGGGCCCGCGTCCTGGAACCGGACGCCCTGCCGGTCGGCTGGGAGTCGCCGCGCGCGGTCCTGCTCGCCTGGGGGATCGCGGGGCTGGCGGCACTGGCCTCGGGCGTCCTGCTCTTCCGTCAAAGAGAGGATCCCGACACGGCGTGGGCGCGCGAGGGGCTGCTGCTGGGCCTGGCCGCGGTCTGCCTGGGCCAGCTCCCGTTCTGGCTCTCCGGGCGCGAGGTCCGGCTCGGCACCCTGTTCGACCGCTACGCCTTGCCCGCGGCGTTCGGCTCGGCGCTGGTCGTGACCGGTCTGATCGCCGGGCTTCTGCGCACGCCGCGCCAGCAGGCCGCCTGCGCCATGGTCCTGGTCGGCCTCGCGGCCGGGCTCCACGTGCGCAACGCGAACGGCTACCGCCACGACTGGGAGGCCCAGAAGAGCTTCTTCTGGCAGTTGAGCCGGAGGCTGCCGGAGGTCGGCTGCGGCGCCCGGCTGCGGGTGTCGCTGGGCGGCCAGGCGATGGCCTACACCGCCGATCACGCGCTCGCGGTGCCGGTCAACTGGATGTACCCGGGTCACCGCGGAGACTGCGAGATCCGGGTGGGGGCGGCGGCCGGGGACGGGATCGTGATCGACTACCGGCCGCCCGCCTGCCTGCGGGTGCTGGGGGCGGCGAAGAGGACGGGCGGTCCGCGCGCGGCCGTGCCGGTCGAGGTGTTCGGGAAGGAGCCGGTCGAGGACGGCTGTTACAGGGGGAGAGAAGGTGAGCAGTGAAGTGAAACCAGAACGGCGGAAGGTCTGCGTGGTGGTCACCGCGCGGCCGAGCTACAGCCGGATCAAGACGGCGCTCCAGGCGATCCAGGACCATCCGGAGCTGGAGCTGCAGCTCGTGGTCGCGGCCTCGGCCCTGCTCGACCGCTACGGCACGGCCGTGCGCACGATCGAGGCCGATGGCTTCGACGTCGCGGCCCGGGTGTACATGGTGCTGGAGGGCGAGAACCTCGCGGCCATGGCAAAGACGACCGGTCTGGGTCTCCTGGAGCTGGCCACGGTATTCGACAACCTCAAGCCCGACGTGGTGGTCACGGTGGCCGACCGCTACGAGACGCTCTCGACCGCGGTCGCGGCCTCCTACATGAACATCCCGGTGGCGCACGTCCAGGGCGGCGAGGTCACGGGCTCGATCGACGAGAAGGTGCGCCACGCCGTGACCAAGCTCGCGGACCTCCACTTCGTGTCGAGCGGCAAGGCCGCCGAGCGGGTGATCCGCATGGGGGAGGAGCCGGCCAAGGTGTTCGTCACCGGCTGCCCGTCGATCGACCTCGCGGTCGAAGTCATGGAACGGCCCGCCATGGACTTCGACCCGTTCGAAAAGTACGGCGGCGTCGGCGCGTCCATGGACCTCTCGGGCGGCTACCTGGTGGTGCTCCAGCACCCGGTGACCACGGAGTACCAGGAGGCGCGCGACCAGGCGATGGAGACGCTCCAGGCCATTTCCGAGATCGCCGACCTCGGGCTGCCGACGCTCTGGTTCTGGCCGAACGTGGACGCGGGCTCGGACGGCACGTCGAACGCCATCCGCTCCTTCCGCGAGCTGCACAACCCGCGCAACATCCACTTCTTCAAGAACATGGAGCCGACCGACTTCCTCCGCCTGCTGGTCGGCTCGCGCTGCCTGGTCGGCAACTCCAGCGTCGGCATCCGGGAGTGCGCCTACCTCGGCGTGCCCACGGTGAACATCGGCTCGCGCCAGTCCGGCCGGGACCGCGGCCGCAACGTGATCGACGTGGACCACAGCCGGGCGGCGATCGTGGCCGCGATCCGGCGCCATCTCGCGAACGGGCGCTATGAGAGCGACCCGATCTACGGCCACGGCCGGGCGGGCGAGCGCATCGCCGATCTGCTCGCGCGCCAGCCGCTGGAGATCGAGAAGAGGCTCACCTACTGATGAAGGTCCTCGGCCTGATTCCGGCGCGCGGCGGCTCCAAGGGGATCCCGGGCAAGAACGTCCGGCCTTTGGGCGGCCGGCCGCTGCTCGCCTGGACCGCCGAGGCCGCTCTCGCCGCCCGCCGGCTGTCGCGGGTGGTGCTGTCGACCGACGACGAGGCGATCGCGGAGGTCGGCCGGCAGTGCGGCCTGGACGTTCCGTTCCTCCGCCCGGCCGAGCTGGCGCGCGACGACACGCCGACCCTGCCGGTCGTGCGGCACGCGCTGGAGGAGCTGAAGGGGTTCGACGCGGTCTGCCTGCTCCAGCCCACGAGCCCGTTCCGCCGCGACGAGGACATCGACGCCTGCATCGCCATGCTGGAGGAGCGGGACCTGGACGCGGTGGTCTCGGTCCTGCCGGTGCCGGCGGAGCACAATCCCCACTGGGTGTACTTCGAGGACGGCGGCCTGCTGCGCCTCGCGACCGGCGAGGAGCAGCCGATCCCGCGCCGCCAGGAGCTGCCGCCGGCCTTCCACCGCGACGGCTCGGTCTATGTGACCCGGCGCGAAGTGGTGATGAGGGGGAGCCTGTATGGCCGGCGCCTCGGCGGCTACGTGATGCCGAAAGCGGGCGTGAACCTCGACACCCCGGCCGACTGGGAGCGGGCGGAGAGGCTTCTCTGAGATGTGCGGGATCGCGGGCATCTTCGGCGGGCCGCCCTCGGGGCTGGAGGAGATGGTGCGCACGCTCGGCCACCGCGGGCCGGACGGCGACGGCTTCCAACTCGACCCCGCCGGCCGGGCGGCGCTCGGCCACACGCGGCTCGCGATCATCGACCTGTCGGACGACGGCCGCCAGCCCATGTCCGATCCCACGGGCCGCTGGTGGCTGGTGTTCAACGGCGAGATCTACAACTACGTGGAGCTGCGGTGCGAGCTGGCCGGGTCCTGGGAGTTCCGCACGCACTCGGATACCGAGGTGCTGCTGGCGGCGTATCTCGCCTGGGGCCCGGCCTGCCTGGACCGGCTGATCGGCATGTTCGCCTTCCTGGTCTGGGACCGCAAGGAGCGGCGGCTGTTCGGGGCCCGCGACCGCTTCGGGGTCAAGCCGCTCTACCTGTACGAGCGGCAGGATGGGGCGCTGCTCGCGGCGAGCGAGATCAAGGCCCTGCACGCCGCGGGCGTGCCGGCGAGGCCGGATGCCCGGACGTGGGCCGGGTACCTGGCCTACGGGCTCTACGAGCATTCGGTTCACACGTTCTGGGAGGGGATCCGGAGCCTGCCGCCGGGCTGCTCGCTGACCTGGAAGGACGGCCGGACGTCGGTCTCCCGGTGGTACGACCTGGCCGCGCGGGTCGGCGAGGGCTTCGACACCCGGCCGGAGGACGTGGTCTGGGAGGAGTACCGCGGGCTCCTGGAGGACGCCGTGCGGCTGCGCTTCCGCTCGGATGTGCCGGTCGGCATCAATTTGAGCGGCGGGCTCGACTCGTCGATCCTGCTCGGCCTGGTCCAGCAGGTCCAAGGCCCGGAGAGCGACATCCAGGCCTTCACCTTTGTAACCGGCGATCCGGACTACGACGAGCTCCCCTGGGTCGGGATGATGCTGGCGCGCACCCGCCACCCGCTGGTCCTCTGCATGCTCACGCCGGAGGAGGTGCCGGCCCTGGCCGAGTCCGTGGCCCGGGCGCAGGACGAGCCGTTCGGTGGCCTCCCGACGCTCGCCTACGCCCGGGTGTTCGAGCGCGCGCGGGAGATGGGCGTGGTCGTGCTCCTCGACGGCCAGGGGATGGACGAGCAGTGGGCGGGCTACGATTACTACCAGGCGGCCGTGAACGGCTCGGCCGGGCTGGTCCAGGGAATCGTCCAGGGGACCGGCCAGAGCCCGGTGCGGTCCGCCTGCCTGACCCCATACCTCCTGGCCTTCGCGGATGCGCCGGCCTTCCCGGCCCCATTCCCGGACGCCCTGCGCAATCTCCAGTACCGCGATCTGCGCTATACCAAGCTGCCGCGGGCGCTGCGTTTCAACGACCGGATCTCCATGAGCTCGTCGACCGAGCTGCGCGAGCCGTTCCTCGACCACCGGGTGGTGGAGCTGGCCCTGCGCCAGCCCGCGGAGCGGAAGATCCGCGACGGGCGGCAGAAGCGGATGCTCCGCGACCGGGTGGGTGAGCTGCTGCCGCGCGGCGTGGTGCAGGCGCCGAAGAGGCCGGTCCAGACGCCGCAGCGGGAGTGGCTGCGCGGTCCGCTGCGGGGCTGGGCCGAGGGCGAGATCGAGCGCGCGCTCGCGGCGTTCCCGGACTGGCTCGACGCGGAGGCCGTGCGCCGGGAGTGGCGGAGCTACTGCGCCGGCGAGAGCGACAACAGCTTCTTCGCCTGGCAGTGGATCGGCCTGGGCCTGCTGGCGGGAGGGCGGTCTCTTGACTGACGCCGTGATCCAGGTCGACCGCCTGTCCAAGCGCTACCGCCTGGGCGGCCGGCGGGGGTCCTACCGCACCCTGCGCGACAGCCTTGCCGGGCTCGCCAAGGGCTCCTGGCTGCGCCGGGGCGAGCGCGCCGGCACGTTCTGGGCGCTCCGCGACATCTCCTTCGAGTTGCGCAGCGGCCAGGTGCTCGGCCTGATCGGCGCCAACGGCGCGGGCAAGAGCACGCTGCTCAAGATCCTCTCCCGCATCACCGAGCCGACCGAGGGGCGCGCGGTCCTGCACGGCCGCGTCGGGAGCCTGCTGGAGGTGGGCACCGGCTTTCACGGCGAGCTGAGCGGGCGCGAGAACATCTTCTTGAACGGCGCCATCCTGGGAATGAGACGGGCGGAGATCGCGCGGCAGTTCGACCGCATCGTCTCCTTCGCCGAGGTCGAGTCGTTCGTGGATACGCCGGTGAAGCACTACTCCTCGGGCATGTACCTGCGGCTGGCCTTCGCGGTCGCGGCCCACCTGGAGCCGGAGATCCTGCTCGTCGACGAGGTCCTGGCGGTCGGCGACGCCGCCTTCCAGAAGCGCTGCCTGGGCAAGATCGGCGAGGTGGCGCAGGAGGGGCGGACGGTCATCTTCGTCAGTCACAACCTGAGCGCGGTCGAGCGGCTGTGCGACCAGGCGCTCCTCCTCGACCACGGCCGCATCTCGTTCCAGGGGCCGACGGCCGACGCCATCGAGCGCTATCTCCAGAACGGTCCAGGTGCCGAGGGGATGCTCGCCGAGGCGGCGCGCCGCCCGGGCCGCGGCCGGGTCCGGTTCACGCGCGTCCGCGTCCTGTGCGACGGTCGGCCGGCGGTCCACCTGACGTCCGGCTCGCGGGTCGAGCTGCTCTTCGACTACCACGTCGAGGACACTGCCGAGCCGGTCCGCGGCATGCGCATCCGGGTGGCCTGGACGAACCTGCTGGGCGACACGCTATTCGTCTGCATGAGCGATACCTCCGGCGCGCCGCTGGAGCTGACCGGGCCGTCGGGCACGATCCGGATCGCGATCCCGGACCTGCCGCTCCACCAGGGCACCTACCGCATCCAGGCCTGGCTCAAGAGCGGCCGGGAGCTGGAGGACCAGGTCGTGGATGCGGTCGAGCTGACCGTCGCGGGCGGCGACTTCTTCGGCAGAGGGGTTGCGCTGCCGGCGGACTCCGGCCCCTTCCTGGTGCGCCACTCCGTCGAGGTGCTGGCCAGGGAAGACGTGACATGCCCCTGAACAAGCCCCTGACGATCGTTCTCCTGGTGAGCAGCGGCTGGGGCGTGCGGACGTTTCTCCAGACGGACGTCCTGCCGGTGCTGCAGTGCCACGGCCGGGTCGTGGTGTTCGCCTCGCCCGACCTCGCCCCCGCCCTGCGGGAGCGGCTGGGGGAGGACGTTCCGGTCGAACCCCTGCACCCGTTCGACCCCAAGGCCGGCGCCTACGGCCGGGCCTACCGGCGGCGCAACCACCGCTTCCTGCGCCTCGCCTCGACCGGGACGCGGCGGCTCAAGCAGGCCGACTACCGGCGGACTCTCAAGGGCCTCAAGCGCCTGTCCTTCGACCTGCTGGAGCTGGACGCGCGGCTCTTCGCCCGCCGGGAGGGCCTGCCGGCCATGATGGAGAGGGAGCGGCGGCTCCTGCTGCGCGATCATCTCCACGCGCCCCAGGCGGCGGAGTACGAGCGGCGGCTGCGCGAGCACGGCGCGGACCTGGTGGTCTCGACCCTGCCGCACGCGCACGAGGAGGCCCCGCCGGCGATCGTGGCCCGGCACCTGGGCATCCGTACCGCGGCCTGGATCAACTCGTGGGACAACCTCACCTCGAAGCCGGCCTACTACACGGGCTACGACCACTACTTCGTCTGGTCGGAGCGGGTGCGCTCCGAGCTGCTCCGCTACTATCCGGAAGCCGGGCCGGCCACGGTGGACGTGACCGGCGTGCCGCACTTCGACTGGTACCGCCAGGACTCCATGCTGATGCCGCGGGAGGAGCTTTTCGCCGCCTACGGCTTCGATCCGCGCCGGCCGCTGGTGCTCTACGGAGCGGCCACGCCCCACCTGGCGCCGTCGGAGCACCTGGTGGTGGAGAGGCTGGCGCGCGATCTGGCGGCGACGGAGACGCAGCTCCTGGTGAGGACCCACCCCGGCGACGACGGCGGACGGTTCCTGGATCTGAAGTCAAACTTCTTCGCGCTGCAGATCCCGGGGCAGCGGGGGAAGGGCAGGATCGACGGCTACTGTCCGACGGACGAGGAGAATCGGGAGATGGTGAGCACCATCCAGCACGCGGACGTGGTCGTGAACCTGGCCTCCACCCTGACTCTCGATGCGGCGGTCTGCGACCGGCCGGTGGTCAACGTCGCCTTCGACCCGCAGCCGCAGGGCTCCCTCGCCCGGACGGTGGACAAGTACTACACGGACTACGACCATTACCGGACCGTGGTCGAGCACGGGGCGGTGCGGCTGGCCCGCTCGCCCGAGGAGCTGTCCGCGCGGATCACGGACTATCTCCGGGACCCCGGGCTCGACCGGGAGGGGCGCCGCCGGGTGGCGGAGCTCTGGTGCGGCCCTCTGGACGGCCAGTCCGGCCGCCGCCTGGCCGCGTCGCTCCTCGGCCGGATCGGCGAGCGACGCCGGCGATGACCACCGTGGTGTACTCCAACGTGACCGATCCGCGGCAGGGCGGTGGGCTGCCCTACGTGCTGGCCATTGCCGCGGCACTCGGGGAAGAAGGCGAGGTGCGCGTCCGGTTCCCGGCGCCGCTCCACGTGGATCTCGCGAAGCGGCTCTTTCCGGTCCCCCTCGACGGGTTGAAGCTGGAGCACGATGCGCGGCGGTCCACCCTGGGGCGGGAGCTGGCGGACGTGCTGGCCGGCTTCGCGGTCGGCAGGGTGGTGGTGCAGGCGACCGAGGTGCCGCGCCTGCGGGGGCTGCGCAACGCGCACCTGGTCTGCGAGTTCCCCTTCCAGCGCCAGCTCGGATGGACGTCCAGGCTGCGGCTCTCGCGGTTCCGGTCCGTGGTGGCGAACTCGGCCTACACCGCGGGCTGGATCGAACGGCGATGGGGCCGGCCGGTGCGGGTCCTCCACCCGCCTGTCTTTCCAATCGAGCCGCGTGGGAAGCGGCCGTGGATCGTGGCCGTGGGGCGCTTTGCCGGCGGCGGCCGGTCCAAGCGCCAGCTCGAGATGGTGGAGGTCTTCCGGGGGCTGATCGAGCGCGGGCTCGGCGGCTGGGAGCTGCACCTCGTCGGAACGGGGCAGGACCCGGAGTCGGTGCGCCGCGTCGTGGAGGCCGCCCGGGACCTGCCGGTGACGGTCCACCTGGACGCCTCGCGGCAGGAGCTGGAGGAGGTCTGCGGCGCGGCGTCGGTCTTCTGGCACTTCACCGGCGCGCTGGAGGACCCCGAGGCATGGCCGGAACGGATGGAGCACTTCGGCATCGCCACGGTCGAAGCCATGAGCGCCGGGGCCGTGCCGGTGGTGGTGGCCAGAGGCGGCCAGCCGGAGATTGTCGGGGAGGGCGCGGGCCTGCTCTGGGAGACCTTCGAGCAGTGCGCCGAGCAGACCTGGCGTCTCTGTCACGACGAGGCGCTGCGGGCCCGCCTGTGCGCAGCGGCCCGGCGACGCGCCGAAGACTTCGCCTATCCGCTCTTCGCCGCGAGAGCCCGGGAGCTGTTCGGGTGAAGGTGCTCCTCGTCTCCTGGCACTGCCGCAACGGCACCGCCGAAGGCCTGGTCGCGGCGCGGGTGGCGGAGGCCCTGGCCCGGCACGGCCACGAGGTGACCCTTCTGACCAGGACCGCGCCCGATCTCGAAGGGGTCGAGGTCCACCGGGTGGAGCCGGACCCGCCGGGCGCCTTCGACCGGCTCAGCCGCGCGATGGACCGCTGGGGCCGGGTCGGCGCGATCCCGCACCTGCTGCGCGGCTGCACGGTGGAGGAGGCCGGCTGGGTCCGGGCCGTGGCGCGCCGGGCCTCGGAGCTGGGGCCGTTCGACGTGCTCCACAGCCGCCTCAATCCGGCGTCGAGCCATCTCGCGGCGCTGGCCGTCCTGGAGAGGATCGACCTCCCATGGTGCGCCTACTTCAGCGATCCCTGGCCGCACCATCTCTATCCGGAGCCGTACCGCTTCACCGTCGGCCCCCTCTCCCGCCGCCGCCAGGAGCGGTTCCTGGACACCATGCTGGATCGCGCCGGAAGCCTGATCTTCCCCTCCGGCCAGCTCCGCGACTGGCTCCTCGTCGGTCCGAGGGAGGAGTTTCGGGGCAAGGCGTTCGTAGCGCCCCATCCTGGGACCGCCGGCGCCTCGCCGGCGGTTTCGTTTTTAAAAACC
>DATANP010000510.1:0-30147 GCA_036266195.1 Thermoanaerobaculia bacterium
ACCATCTTGATCATGTCGTGCTGGTTGCCGTCGGGGTCAGTGCCGTAGCCCGGGACGGTGTAGCCCTCGAAGCCCAGGTCGCTCAGGGTCTTGACGGCATCGGCCTCCAGGTCGGAGATCAGCATACAGGTGAGGTGGCGCAGGCCGTTGTTCCGGGCGACGGAGATGAAGTTGTTCACCAGGATGGTGCCGAGCCCGTGGCCGCGGTATTCGGGGTCGATGAGCCACTTGATGCGGCCGACCAGGCGGAGCGGGCTGCCCTCGCGGCGGTGGAGGGTGGCGTCGGCCACGACGCGGTGGCCGTCGTAGGCCAGGACGGGCAGCACCTTGGCGTAGTCGAGCTCGCGGCCCCAGGTCTCGACCAGGGAGCGGCTGTCGATGCGGTCCCAGGCGAAGCGCCGCACGTCTTCCGGCAGCTGCTGGAAGAAGTGGTAGAGCGCGTCCACGTCGTTGGCGGTGAACAGGCGAAGCATGAGGCGTCGCCCATCCCGGAGCACGGCCTCCTGGGGAAAGCGGTCAGGCATAGTGGATCCCTCCGTAGGAAAGCGCCGGGAGCGTAGCACAAGGCGGCCCCGGGGTCCGCGGCGAAACCTACCACAGCGTGGGCGAGGTGAGGGATTGGCACGCCCTTTGCCGTATAGGAAGACAGGGGCCGCAGAGTGCGGCCTGATAGTTGGAGGGTTCGGCGGTGGAAAAGAGACTCGAATCGGCAACGGAATCGGCCCTCTGCGGTGGCATCCTGGTGGCGCTTCTCTGGGGCATCGGCGTGAGCCTGCGCGGCTTCGTGCTCGGCCCCCAGGAGATCTCCTGGGCCGAGTGGATGACCCAGCTCCTGTCCGGCGTGCTGGCGTGCCTGATCGTCCCGCCGGCCCTGGTCCGCGGATCGGTGTGGGTGGCGGCGCGGATCGAGGCCTCGCGGCGGCGGGCCCGGTCCATCGGTTGAATTCCAGCGCGTCCGGGAAGCCGGGGGACGCTATAGACTCTCCCCGTGGCTGACCGCGTATGGGAGGAGCTCTCCCGGACGCTGCGCAGTGGTGCGCCCTACAAGAGCCTCCTCCAGGGGCTCGGGGACGTGGTGCGCCTGCCCGTGCCGGCCGCGGCCTGGGTGGGCGAGCTGCTGGCCCAGGATCTCAAGCGGCCTCTCCTTGTGATCGTGCCGCGCGAGGCCGACGCCCTGGCCTGGATGGAGGCTGCCCGGCTGTTTGGGCACGAGGAGGGCGTGGTCTATTTCCCAGCCCCGTCGTTGACCCCCTACCAGGAGGCCGAGACCTCGCTGCTGGTCCGCGCCCAGGAGTCGGCCGCGATTCACCGGCTCGCCTCGGGCCGCGTCACCACGGTGGTGGCAACCCCGCGGGCCCTCTTCCGGCGCCTGCCGCAGCCTGAAGATTACGCGGACGCGGCGCTGGAGATCCGGCCCGGCGAGGACCACCCCATCGAGGAGCTGACCGAGCGCCTGCTGCGCTACGGCTTCCGGCGCACCGACCTGGTCTATGAGGTCGGAGACTTCGCGGTCCGCGGCGGCCTGGTCGATCTCTATCCTCCGGGAGAGGAGTCGCCCGTCCGCCTCGACTTCTTCGGCGACACGGTGGAGTCGATCCGCTGGTTCGACGCCCACTCCCAGAGATCCGAGGACACGCTCGACTCGGTCTGCATCCTTCCTCTTCTCCTGTTCCCCGGCGGCCGGGACGAGGCTGCTCTCCTGGCCGACCTGCTCTCCGGCGGTCCGGCGGCGGAGCTGGACTGGGGGCCGGAGGCCGAGGAGATGCTGGAGGCCCTGCGCACGCGTGGCGGCTTCCCGGGCTGGGAGCACTACCTGCCTCTTCTCGCCTCGGGCACGACGGACCTGGCGGGTCTCCTGAACAACCCCCTGGTGCTGGCCGTGGACCCGCCGGCTCTGGAGTCCGAGGTCTCGCACCACGGCGAGCGCATGCGGCTGGAGTTCGAGGCCCGGCAGTCCCACCGCCGGCTGGCCCTGCCTCCGGAGAGCCTGGAGATCCCCGAGGATCAGGTCCACGAGACGCTGGAGCGCGCCGGGGTGCGCATCCGCGATCTGGTCCTTTCCGGGACCGGAGGGGGGATCGACTTCCACGGCTCGCTGACCGATCTCTTCCATGGCCAGCTCCCGCGCTTCCCGCAGGAGGTGGCGGTGTCGCGGGCCCGCGGCGAGCGCTGCCTGGTCCTGGTCTCGACGGCCCACCGGCGGCGCATCGAGGAGCTGCTCGAAGGCCGCGAGATCCCACTCGGCCGCGGCGGCGTCGAGCTGGTGACGGGCGAGCTGGGGCGCGGCTTCCGGCTCCCTTCGGCCGGCGTGGCGGTCTACGGCGAGCAGCAGCTCCTGCCCCAGGCCCGCATGCAGCGGCGTGCGGCGCGCACTCGCTACGGGCCATTCGTCTCCGGCCTGCGCGACCTGCGGGTGGGGGACTTCGTAGTCCACCAGGACCATGGCATCGGCCAGTTCGTGGCCCTGCGGAGCGTTGGCGGCGACGGCGACGGCCAGGCCCACCTCCCTCCGGCGCTGCGCGAGGCGGCGGGGCCTGCGACTGCGGGGGATACCGAGGTGATGGAGATCGCCTACGCGGGCGGCAAGCGCCTGCTCCTCCCACTGAGCCGGCTGGACCAGGTCCAGAAGTACAGCGGCATCGAAGGTCTGGCGCCGCGCCTCGACCAGCTCGGCGGCACGTCGTGGAACCGCACCAAGGCGCGGGTCAAGAGCGGCATGCGCGACATGGCCGGCGAGCTGCTCAAGCTGTACGCCGAGCGCCAGGTCGCCAAGGCCCCGGCCTTCCCGCCGGACTCGGACTTCCTGCACCAGTTCGAAGCTGCCTTCCCCTACGAGGAGACCCCCGACCAGCTCGAGGCGATCGCGGTCATCAAGGAGGACCTCCAGCGCGAGCGCCCCATGGACCGCCTGCTGTGCGGCGACGTGGGCTATGGAAAAACGGAGGTCGCCATGCGCGCCGCGTTCAAGGCGGTGGACAGCGGCTACCAGGTGGCGGTGCTCGCGCCCACGACCATCCTCGCGGACCAGCACCTGGAGGTCTTCCGCAAGCGTTTCGCGGGCTTTCCGATCACGGTCGAAATGGTTTCGCGCTTCCGCTCCGGGCAGGACATGCGGGAACTCAAGAAGCGGCTGTCGGACGGCAAGATCGACATCCTGATCGGCACCCACCGACTGCTTTCGAAAGACATCGTGATGCCGAAGCTCGGCCTCATGATCGTGGATGAAGAGCAGCGCTTCGGCGTGGCCCAGAAGGAGCGGCTCAAGCAGTTCAAGAAGAACGTTCACGTGCTCGCGATGTCGGCCACCCCCGTGCCGCGCACGCTCCAGCTCTCGCTCGCCGGGGTGCGCGACCTGTCGGTGATCGAAACGCCGCCCAAGGACCGCATGGCGGTCGAGACCGCGATCCTGCCGTTCAACCCGGAGCTGATCCGCGAGGCGATCGAGCATGAGATCGAGCGCGGCGGACAGGTTTATTATGTTTACAACCGGGTCGAGACCATCGAAAAGATGCTGGTCGTGCTGCGCGAGCTGGTCCCCGGCGTGCGGATCACCGTGGGCCACGGCCAGCTCAACGAGGAAGAGCTCTACCGCCGAATGCACGCGTTTTCGAATCGCGAGTTCGATCTCCTGCTCGCCACCACGATTATCGAGAACGGCATCGACATCCCGAACGTGAACACCATGATCGTCCACCGTGCCGATCGTTTCGGTTTGGCCCAGCTCTACCAGCTCCGCGGCCGGGTGGGGCGGAGCAACCAGCTCGCGTATTGTTATCTGCTGGTGGACGAGGACCGCATCCTCTCCGAGCCGGCGCGCAAGCGTCTGGCGGCGATCCGCGAGTTCACCGAGCTGGGCGCCGGCTTCCGCATCGCGGCCCGCGACCTGGAGATCCGGGGCGCCGGCAACCTCCTCGGCGGCGAGCAGAGCGGCCACATCGGCGCGGTTGGTATCGAAACCTATCTGAAGCTCCTCGAAGAGACCGTGCGCGAGCTGCGCGGCGAGACGGTCGAGGAGGCGCCGTCGGTCGCGATCGATCTGCCGGTGCCCATGTCGATCCCGCAGGAATACGTCGAGGATGCGAACCTCCGCATGGAGATCTACCGCAAGATCGGCGCGGCCGAGGATGCGCAGAGCGAGATCCTGGCCGAGCTGACCGACCGCTTCGGCCCGCCGCCGCCGGCCGTGGCCACGCTGATCGAGGTCGCGGGTCTGAAGCGGCTGGCCGAGAGCCTGCGCGTGCAGTCGATCTCCAGCAAGGGGAGCGAATTGATCATCCGCATGCGCAACGACTCGCGGATCGACGTGGACCGGCTGATCGAAATGATTTCCACCCGGCCCGGCGCGGCGTTCAGCCCGACCGGCGTGCTGACGCTCGCGGCCGGCCGCGGACGGGAGATGGTCGGCGTGGCGCGCGAGGTCCTGGAGGGCCTGGCGCAATGAGACAGGCGTGCCGGATCTCCCTCCTGCTGCTGCTCGCGCTGGCCTGCCGCAAGGCCGAGCCCCTGGCGCCGGACGTGGCGGCGCAGATCGGCGAGCAGGAGGTCCGCTACTCCGAGTTCGAGGAGTACATGAAGAGGACGGCCGACGACTCGGACGGCGTGCTGGGGAGCGACGTGCTGTCGCAGCTCTTCGATCAGTTCCTCGATGAGAAGGTCCTGGTGCGCATGGCCGCGGACCGCAAGCTGCTGCCCAGTGGCGGAGGACCGCGCGAGGCCATGGACGCCCTGCTCCGGGACCTGGACAAGAGCGAGCCCACCGACCAGGAGATCTCTGCCTGGTACGAGGCGCACCGGCAGGACTTCGTCCGTCCCGAGAGGGTGCGGCTGCGGCAGATCCTGACCGAGGACCGCGCCTCGGCCGAGAGGGCGCTCCAGGAGATCATGGCCGGTGCCGACTTCGCGGACGTGGCGAAGCGGCTCTCGAAGGACCCGAGCGCGGCGACCGGCGGCTACCAGGGAGAGCTGTCGCGCGACAACCTCCCCCCGGCGTTCGCGGACGTCATCTTCGCCCTCCAGCCCGGCGAGGTGAGCAAGGTCGTGCCGGCCGACTACGGGTTCCACGTCTTCCAGGTCCTGGAGCACATCCCGGCCGGCTCCGTGCCGCTGGAGGAGGCCCGGGACGAGATCCGCGAGCGCCTGCGGGAGCAGCGCGCGGACCGCCTCCTGGCCGATCTGGTCAGGGAAGGGCGCAAACAATACAATGTCGTGGTCCACCGACGGAATCTTCCCTTCAACTACCAGGGTTCTTATCTCTGATGAGCAGACCAAGACCGTTCCTCCCAATCCTCTTCCTCGCACTCCTGTCGATTCCGCCGGCCCTGCGCGCCGAGGTCGTCAACCGGGTCGTCCTCCGGATCAACGACCAGATCGCGACGCTCTACGACTACGAGCTGCGCCGCTCGAACATGGCCCGCGAGCTCCTGCGCCAGCCCGACCTGGACCAGCAGGAGCGCACGAAGCTGCTCTCGGAGATCGGCGAGCTTGCCTACAAGGATCTCTACGAGGAGCTGCTCGTCGAGTCGCGCGCCCAGCAGCTCGACATCAACATCGGGGATGCCGAGATCAACCAGCAGATGGCCCAGATGAAGCAGAACTTCGGCATCCAGTCCGACGAGGAGTTCGCGGCGGCGCTGGCGCAGTCGGGCCTGAGCGAGGCGCAGCTCCGCGAGCGCCTGCGCCGCGACCTGCGGGCCCGCGAGGTCATGGGCCGCGAGGTCCAGAGCCGCATCAAGCTCGACGAGGACGACCTGCGGCGCATCTACCAGCGTGACCGGGATCAGTTCAAGCAGCCGGAGCAGGTGCAGATCCGCGAGATCGTCGTGCTGGAGGAGGGCGGTCTGCCGAGCGCCGGCGAGCGCCAGCAGCTCGCAGCCCAGATCCGCGCCACCGTGGCCGGCGGCAAGTCGCTGGCCGACGCCGTGGCCCAGACCTCCGGCAAGGGTCAGACGAGCGGCGTGATCGAGGTCGGCTGGGTCACGCCCGGCGACCTCGACCCGGCCCTGGAGGCGGCGGTCTGGAAGCTGGCGCCGGGCGCGGTGAGCGAGCCGGTCGCCGGCCGCGGCGGCCTCCACGTCATGCAGGTGGTGGACCGCAAGGAGGCGCGCATCCCGCCCTTCTCCGAGGTGCAGGAGCAGATCCGCCAGCGCGAGCAGCGCCTCAAGATGCAGGATGAGATCGGCCGCTACATGGCCGAGCTGGAGAAGAAGTCGCTGATCGTGACCGAGCCGCCCGCCGATGCCGTGAACTTCCGCCGCCAGATCGGCGTGCGCCCCAAGACCCAGGACGAGAAGCTCGGCCTGACGCCTGCCACCGACACAACTCCCAACCTGAGCCCCGACACGCCCGTGGGTGGCGAGCCGGGCGCGCTGCCCGAGCCCAAGCCGATCACGAACACGGTCCCGCCGGTGGTGGAAGAGCCGCCGAACGAGGAGGCCCCTCCTCCGCCTCCGCCGTTCCGGTAAAGGGACATAAGGACTGCAGGGACTGCAGGGGACCAGGGACTTTGGTCCTTGATGCCCTTGCAGTCCCTTTTGCCTTTCTTCTTTCGCTCTATTTTCGCCATTTGAGTGGGCCCCAGTGGATCGCGGGCGCGATCTGGTGGAAGAAAGTGGGAGAAAATGGACAAAAGTGGAGCAGATTGCTAAGATCCCACCCCAGACAGCAGTACCTCGGGGAGGGGTCCCCTGTATGTTCCGTGGAAGCTCACCGGCCAAGATCGATGACAAGGGAAGGTTGAAGATCCCGACGGAATTCCGCCGGGTGCTGGAGGAGCGTCATGGGACCCTGGACCTCTTCGTCACCTCCGTCGAAGGGGATTCCGCGCTGATCTATCCGCTGCCGGTCTGGGAGGCCGTCGAATCCAGGCTGTCGGCGTTGCCCTCCACGCATCCGGCGAGGAAGCGCTACCAGGAGCGGGTGAGCTACTACGGGCAGCAGACGCAGCTCGACGTTCAGGGCCGCATCCTGATCCCGCAGCTCCTGCGGGAGAGCGCCGGGATGAATGGAGATGTGGTGGTCATGGGAGAGCTCGACCACCTGGTGATCTGGAACCACGAGCGGTTCCGGGCGCGGTTGACCGACCAGCCGTTCACGGAGGATGACTACCGTGCCCTCAGCGACCTGGGCATCTAAGTGGACGCGCACCTGCCCGTCATGGTCGCGGAGACCCTCCAGCTCCTGGAGGCGGGACGGGGCGGCCTGTTCGTCGACGCCACGCTCGGGCTGGGCGGCCACTCCGAGGCGATCCTCGCGGCCTCTCCGGACGCCCGGCTCGTCGGAATCGACCGCGACCCGCGGGCTCTCGAGCTGGCAGGGCAGCGGCTGGCCCGGTTCGGAGACCGGGTCCGCTTCGCGCACGCCAACTTTCACCAGATTCAACCGGCCCTGGCCGGCCTTGGTATCGGCGGGGTTCACAAAGTCGCGGGCGTCCTGGCGGACCTGGGCGTCTCGTCGATGCAGCTCGACACGCCGGAGCGGGGCTTCAGCTTCCGCTTCGACGCGCCGCTCGACATGCGCATGGGGCTCGCCGAACGCACGGCGGCCGACCTGGTCAATGAAGCTTCGGAGGGGGAGCTGGAGATGATGATCCGAGACTTCGGCGAGGAGATGCAGGCGAGGCGGATCGCGCGCGCGATCGTCCGTGTCCGGGAGGAGGAGGGCCGCATCGAGACCACCGGCCAGCTCAAGCGGCTCATCGACCGCGTCAAGGGCAGCCGGCCCGGTAACCGCGAAGGCCGCGTCGATCCCGCGACGCGCGTGTTCCAGGCGCTGCGCATCGCGGTCAACGAGGAGCTTTCCGGGCTGGAGAGCTTCATGGAACAGACGATCGACCTCCTGGAGGCCGACGGGCGGCTGGTCGTCATCTCCTACCACAGCCTGGAGGACCGCATCGTCAAGAACTCCCTGCGCGACGCGGCGCGGGGCGAGATCGACCCGGTGACCGGCCGCGCGCGGTCCGAGACGCAGCTCATCGAGGTGCTCACCCGCAAGCCGCTGCGGCCGACCGAGGCCGAGGTGGAGCGCAACCCACGGTCCCGCTCGGCGCGCCTGCGCGCGGCCCGGAGGATCTGACCCTCTTGCGGAACGCCTACGCCCTCCGGCGGCCGGTGGCCAACACCTATCTCGTGCGCGAGCGGGACCGCCGCCGCACGCGCGAGCTGGGTCTCGTGCTGCTGGTCGTGTTCGGCCTGGGCGGCGGGCTCGTAGCCTATATCGGCATTCACCTCCAGGTGCTGAGCACGGGCTACCGCATCGACGAGCTGGAGAAGGAGCACGCCGAGCTGACCCGCAAGGAGCGCCAGCTCCGCCTGGAGGCCGCCTACCTGGCGAGCCCGTCGCAGGTCGAGCGCCGCGCCGTCGAGGAGCTGGGCATGCAACCGCCCACGCTGGAGCAGGTGGTGTTCTGGGAGGAGCTGCCGTGACGCCCCAGGCGTCTTTTGTCGGACGGAAGAGCCGCTTCCCCCGCGTGAAGATCGCGGCCATCGTCGGCGTGGTCTGGATCCTGGCGATTGCGGGCCGGCTGTACCAGCTTCAGGTGGTCCGCTACGAGCACTACACGGCCAAGGCCGCCCGCCAGCAGCAGCGCGTGATCAAGCTCGATCCGCCGCGGGGCACGATCTATGACGCCCGCGGACGCGAGCTGGCGGTCTCCGTGCAGGTCGATTCGGCCTATGCCGTTCCGCCGGAGATCGAGGACCCGGTGGACACGGCCGCGAAGATCGCCCGTGCCGTGCCCGGCCTCGACGCCAAGAAGCTCGCCAAGAGCCTCTCCGCCGACCGCGAGTTCGTCTGGGTGGCGCGCAAGCTCGACCCGCCGGTGGCCGAGGCGGTCAAGGCGCTCGACCTCGACGGCATCCACTTCGTGCCGGAGAGCAAGCGCTACTACCCGATGCGCGAGCTGGCCGCGCAGGTGCTCGGCTACGTCGGCACCGACAACCACGGCCTGGCCGGCCTCGAGCTGCTCTACGACCGGAAGGTCGCGGGCAAGCCGGGCGTGCGCACGGTGCTGCGCGACGCGCGGCAGGGAACCGTGATGGCGCCGGGGCTCTCGTTCGCCGAGGCCGAGCCCGGGCAGGATCTGCACCTGACGCTCGACGCCGCCATCCAGCACATCGTGGAGCGCGAGCTGGAGAAGGCGGTGCACGAGCACGGCGCGAGCCGCGGCATCGCGGTGTTCCTCGACCCGCGGACCGGCGGCGTGCTGGCCATGGCGTCCTACCCCGGGTTCGATCCCAATGAGTTCGGCCGCTACAGCTCGGACCGCTGGCGCAACCGGGCGATCATGGACGTCTACGAGCCGGGCTCGACCTTCAAGATCGTGACCGCCGCGGCGGCGCTCGGCTCGGGGATGGTCCGCGCCGAGGACGTGTTCGACTGCGAGATGGGCGGCATCACGGTCTATGGCAAGCGCATCCGCGACCACAAGCCGTTCGGCCGCCTGACGTTCGCCGAGGTGCTCGCCAAGTCGAGCAACGTCGGGGTGATCAAGGCCGCGCTGATCATCGGCGACCAGCGGCTCTATACCACGATCAAGGGGCTGGGCTTCGGCCGGCCGACCGGCATCGACCTGCCCGGCGAGGGCTCCGGCATCCTCCATCCCATGGAGCGCTGGGGGATGCGCGGCAAGGCCTACATCGCATTTGGCCAGGGGGTCTCGGTGACGCCGCTCCAACTCGCGACCGCGGTGACCGCAGTGGCGAACGGCGGCACCCTGCTCAAGCCGCACGTGGTGGCGGGCGTGGGCCGGGGCGACCTGGTGCAGGCGAGCTTCGCCGGGGGGGCGGTGGCCGGGCATCCGGTCCAGCCGGCCACGGCGCGCGAGCTGACGCGCCTCCTCGAAGGGGTGGTCACGGGTGGCACCGGGCGCGGCGCCGGGGTCGAGGGCTACCGGGTGGCCGGCAAGACCGGCACGGCGCAGATCCCGGTGGCCGGCGGCTACTCGCACAACGGCTACCTGCCGAGCTTCGTCGGCTTCGCGCCCGCGGACCGGCCGGAGATCGTCGGGCTGGTGGCGATCGCCGAGCCCAAGGGGTTCGAGTACCACGGCGGACAGGTGGCGGCGCCGGTGTTCGGGGCCATTGCCCGACAGGTGATGCTCTACCTGGGCATCCGGCCGGAGCGCGAGCGGCCCGGCGTCTGGCCGGGCCAGATGGTGCTCGCGAGCGCCGAGGCTCCGCCCGCGGGTCCGCCGCCGGTCCTGAACGAAGGAGATTTCGAGGACCTGCCGCCGCCCGGCGATCCGCCTGCCATGCCGCCGATACCGGCCGGGACCGAGCCGACCAGCGAGAGCGCATCTCCAAACCATCAAGGAGGTCGCTCTCATGCGCCTTTCTGAGGTGATGAAGGAGGTGCCGGCCATGGCCATGAGCGGAGCTTTGGTCGCGGATACCGAGGTGACCGGAGTGGCGCACGACTCCCGAGCCGTGGAGCCGGGCGACCTGTTCGTGGCGCTGGTGGGCCAGCGCTTCGACGGCCGCATCTTCGCTCCGGCCGCGGTCGAGCGCGGTGCTGTGGCCGTCGCGGGTCCGGATCCGGCGCCTCCGGACCTGACCGTGCCCTGGGTCCCGGTCGAGGATCCGCGCTCGGTCCTGGGCCCGCTCTCGGCCGTGGTCTACGGCCATCCGGACCAGGAGCTGGTCCTGGTGGGCGTCACCGGCACGAACGGCAAGTCCACCACGGCGACGGTCGTCTCGGCGATCCTCGACGCGGCCGACCTGCCGGCGGGGTTCATCGGCACGCTGGGCTACCGCTTCCGCGACCGGACGTTCCCGGGCGGACACACCACGCCTGAAGCCTCGGACCTGTTCCGGACGCTCCGCCGGATGCGCGACGCCGGGGCGCGCGCCGTGGCCATGGAGGTCTCCTCGCACGCGCTCGACATGGGCCGGGCCGCCGGCGCGACCTTCGACGCGGCCGTGTTCACGAACCTGAGCCGGGACCACCTGGACTACCACCCGGACATGGAGAGCTACTTCCAGGCCAAGCGCCGGCTGTTCGGCATGCTCAAGCCCGACGGCAAGGCGGTGGTGAACGTCGAGGACGAGTATGGAAAGCGGCTCGCCGCCGAGATCCCTGGCGCGGTGACGTTTGGCGAGGGTGGACAGGTGTGGGCCAGGGACGTGGAGATGACCGCCTCCGGCACGCGAGGAATCCTGGTGACTCCGCGCGGCGAGGTGGAGTTCTCGACGCCGCTCCTCGGCCGCTACAACCTACTGAACCTGCTCGCCGCGGCGGCTACCGCCGAAGCCCTGAACGTGCCGCATGCGGCGATCGTCAAGGCGCTCGCCGCGCAGCGGCCGGTGCCGGGCCGGCTGGAGCCGGTGGACCGCGGCCAGCCGTTCCCGGTGTTCGTGGACTACGCGCATACCGACGCGGCGCTCGACGCGGCCGTGCGCTCGGTGCGCGAGATTGCGAGTGAGGGCAAGGTCGCGGTGGTCTTCGGCTGCGGCGGCGACCGCGATCGCGGCAAGCGTCCGCTCATGGGCCGCGTGGTGGGCGAGATGGCCGAGCTGCCGATCCTCACCTCGGACAACCCGCGCAGCGAGGACCCTCTCGCGATCCTCGCCGCGATCGAAGAGGGCGTGAAGGCGAGCGGCAACATGAATTATCGGCTCGTGCCCGACCGCCGCGCGGCGATCCGCGAGGCCATCGCATCCGCCGGCCCGGGCTGGGCCGTGCTGGTGGCGGGCAAGGGGCACGAGAGGGAGCAGATCGTCGGCGACCGGAAGATCCCGTTCTCCGACTTCGAAGAGATCGAAAAGGCCCTGGAGGAGCGGCTTTGGCACGCCTGACCGTCGAAGAGATCGCGCGCGCCGCGAACGGCAGGATCGTCTCCGGCGATCCCCGCTCGGAGTGCAGCGGCGCGGCCATCGACTCCCGGAAGATCGAGGGAGGCGAGATCTTCTTCGCCCTGCCCGGCACCCGCACGGACGGCCACCGCTTCGTCGGCACCGCCGCGGCGCAGGGCGCGGGCGCGGTCGTGGTCCAGGAGGATGTCTCGGCTGAGACGGCCATCATCCGGGTCGAGGACTCGCTGAAGGCGCTCCAGGACCTGGCCCGCCACGTGCGCGCCTCGGGCGTGCCGCAGAAGCTTGTCGGGATCACCGGCTCGATGGGCAAGACCACGACCAAGGAGCTGCTCGCGGCCATGCTCGGCTCGCGGTTCCGGACCTCGAAGACGATTGGGAACCTGAACAACCTGATCGGTTACCCGCTCAGCCTGCTCAACGTGCCGGACGGCACCGAGTGGATGGTGGCCGAGATGGGCATGTCCACCGCGGGCGAGCTGCGCGAGCTGAGCCTCATGGGCCGGCCGGACGCGGCCGTGTTCACGGTGGTGCGGCCGGTCCACCTCGAATTCTTCGCCAGCGTGAGCGACATCGCCGAGGCCAAGTCCGAGCTGCTCGCCGGCCTCGCTCCGGATGGGCCGGTGATCGCCAACGCCGACGACCCGGAGGTGACGCGGATCGCGAAGCGCCATGGGAAGAAAGTGGTCTGGTACGGGGTGGAGTCGTCGGCCGTGGACGTCCGGCTGACTGACCTCGCGCCCGGACCCGAGGGCGCCGGCAGCCGCTTCCGCATCCATGCAGGAGGTCAGGCGGCCGGCTTCGAGCTGCCGCTCCACGGCCTTTACAACGCGGAGAACTGCCTCGCCGCCGCGGCCTGCGCCTGGGCTCTCGGGATGTCGCTTGAGGAGATCGCCGCCTCGGTGCGCGAGGTCAAGCCGGCCTCGATGCGCGGCGTGGTCCACCGCGGCGGCTTCACGCTGGTGGACGACTCCTACAACTCGAACCCGGCCGCGCTCGCCAAAGCCCTGGAGTCCGCGGCGCGGCTGCCGGTTGGACCCGGCCGGCGCCGGGTGGCGGTGCTGGGCGACATGCGTGAGCTGGGGCCCGAGGGGCCGCGCTTCCATCGCGAGTCCGGCGAGGTGGCGGCCCGGCTCGGCTTCTCGCCCATCCTCGGGGTCGGCGAGCTGTCGCGCGAGCTGACCGCCGGCGCGCGGGCCGCGGGCGCCGAGGCTCACTGGGTGGCCGACGCCGCGGCAGCCGCGGAGTGGGCGGCAAAGCAGGTTCAGCTTGGCGATCTGGTGCTGGTCAAGGCGTCGCGCGGAGTGGGGCTCGATGCGGTGGTCCGCCGCCTTATCCCAGACAATCGCCCAGGGAGCGGGGAGGAGGCCCACTAGATGCTCTACTACCTGCTCTACCCGCTCCGGGACGTGATCCCGGCCTTCAATGTCTTCCGGTACATCACGTTCCGGGTGGCTGCGGCGATCGTGACGGCCCTGCTGCTCTCGTGGCTGCTCGGCCCCTGGTTCATCCGCCGCCTGCGCGCCTTGTCCGTCGGACAGAACATCCGCGACGTCGGTCCGTCGGCCCACCAGGTCAAATCCGGGACGCCGACCATGGGCGGCATCCTGATCCTGTTCGCCTGCCTGGGCGCGACGCTGCTCTGGGGCAACCTGTCGAACCTCTACGTCTGGGTGGTCGTCCTGGTCACCGCCGCGTTCGGCGCGATCGGTTTTGCGGACGACTACATCAAGGTCCGCAAGCGGCGCAGCCTGGGCCTGACCGCGCGCGCCAAGATGGGCCTCCAGATCCTGGCCGGCGCCCTCATGGGGCTGGCCCTGTTCATCCTGCCGAATTTCGATTCGCAGCTCACGTTCCCGTTCCTCAAGCGGCTCGTGATCGATCTGGGAATCTTTTACATCCCGTTCGTCGTGATCGTTCTCGTCGGCGCCTCGAACGCGGTCAACCTGACCGACGGGCTCGACGGCCTGGCGATCGGAACGACGTCGGTGGCGGCGGCCACCTACGCGGTCTTCACGTACCTGGCCGGCAACCGGGTGATCGCCAACTATCTCCAGATCTCCCACGTGCCGGGGGTCGGCGAGGTGGCGGTGTTCTGCGGCGCGCTGGTCGGCTCCGGTCTCGGCTTTCTCTGGTACAACGCGCACCCGGCCGAGGTGTTCATGGGCGACGTCGGGTCGCTGGCGCTCGGCGCGGGCATCGGCAGCGTGGCGGTCCTCGCCAAGCAGGAGATCCTGCTGGTGCTCGTGGGTGGCGTGTTCGTCATGGAGGCGCTCTCGGTCATCATCCAGGTGGCCTCGTTCAAGCTGCGCGGCAAGCGGGTGTTCCGCATGTCGCCGCTCCACCATCACTTCGAGCTGAGCGGCTGGGCCGAGCCGAAAGTGATCGTCAGGTTCTGGATCCTGTCGATCCTCTTCGCCCTGCTCTCGCTCTCGACCCTCAAACTAAGATGAGAGTCCCTTGGGGCAACGGCCGCTTCGAGCGGGTCCTGGTCTACGGCCTCGGCATGTCCGGGCGCGCGGCGACGGCCATGCTGCTCTCCCGCGGCGTCTCCGTGGTGGCGGTCGACGCCAAGCCCGGGATCGACGTGTCCGACCTCGAAGCCGCCGCAACGGAGAAGGCGCGGTTCGAGCTGCTTTCGGGCGGTGAGCCGCAGGAGCTGCCGGCGCCTGCCGGGAGCATCGACGCGGTAATCGTCTCGCCCGGCGTGCCCATGGACCGGCCTCTCCTGGAGGACGCCCGCCGCCGCGGCGTTCCTGTGATCGCGGAGGTCGAGCTGGCTGCACCGTTCCTCAACGGCCCGATCGTCGGCATCACCGGCAGCAACGGCAAGAGCACGACGACCGCTCTGACCGGCGCCATGCTGCGCGCCGCGGGTCACAAGGTGGAGGTCTGCGGCAACATCGGCGAGCCCCTGGTGGGCAAGATCGAAGGCCAGCCCGGACGCGTGTTCGTGGTCGAGCTGTCGAGCTTCCAGATCGACGGCATCGTCACGCTCAAGCCCCGCGCCGCGGCGCTTTTAAACCTTTCTGAAGACCACCTGGACCGCTATGGCTCGATGGCGGCCTACGCCGCGTCCAAGAAGCGGCTGTTCATGAACCAGGACGCCAACGGCATCGCCGTGCTCAACGCCGACGATCCGGAAGCCTCGAACGTCGAGACCCAGGCCCGCAAGCGTTACTTCTCCCGGAAGATCCGGGTCGAGGATGGCTGCTATTCACATGAGGGCCGTGTCGTCGAAGTGACGCCGGGCGAGCCGGACGTGGACCTCTTCAGAGCCTCCGACGTGCCGCTCGCGGGCGTCCACAACCTGGAAAACGCCATGGCCGCGGCGCTGCTCGCGCGGGCGATCGGCGCCGAGCCGGCCGAGCTGCGCGCCGGCCTCGCCGGGTTCAAGGGCCTGCCGCACCGCATGGAGCGGGTGGGCGAGCAGGGCGGCGTGATCTGGTACGACGACTCCAAGGGCACGAACCCGGGCGCGACTGCCAAGTCGCTCGAAGGGTTCGAGGCCGGCACCGTGCACCTCATCCTCGGCGGCCGGAACAAGGGCGCGGACCTCGCCTCGCTGATCCCCCTGCTCCGCGACAAGGTGCGCCGCGCCTACCTGATCGGCGAGGCGGCCGACGAATTCGAGCCGGTGCTCCGGGGAGTCGTGGACTTCGAGCGCTCCGGCACCATGGACCGCGCCGTGGCCTCCGCGGCGGCATCGGCCAAGGCGGGAGAGTCCGTGGTGCTCTCGCCGGCCTGCGCGAGCTTCGACCAGTTTCGCAACTTCGTCCATCGCGGCCAGGTCTTCCAGGACCTCGTCCGCAAGCAGCTGGAAGGAGGGCCGCATGGCGAAGAAGCTGGCCTTTGACAAGGTCCTCTTCACCGCGGTCGCTCTGCTGCTGGCGTTCGGCCTGGTGATGGTCTACTCGGCGAGCGCCGCGCTCGCGGGCGGCCACTCCATGGCCTTCAACCCCTACCTGGTCAAGCAGGCCGTGGCCGCCGGGCTCGGGCTGGTGCTCATGGTCACCCTCATGCTCATGGACTACCGGACCCTGCGCCGGCCGGGCGTCGTCTATTCGCTGCTCGGCGGCATCCTGCTGATCCTGGTCGCGGTCCTGTTCGCTCCGCAGCGCAACGCCACCCACCGCTGGTTCTACCTGGGCGGCATGTCGGTGCAGCCGTCCGAGTTCGCGAAGCTCGCGCTGATCCCGTTCCTGGCCTACCTGATCGAGAAGAAGGAGGAGCGGGTCAACCAGGCGTCGTTCCTGGTGCCGGCCGGCCTGTTCACCGGGCTGCTCGCCACGCTCATCCTGGTCGAGCCGGACATGGGCACGGCCGTGCTCCTCGCCGGCACCGCGTTCCTCATGGTCTTCCTGGCGGGCCTGTCCTGGCGCTTCATCCTGGGCTCGCTCGCCGCGGTGCCGCCGATCCTGATCGCGCTGGTGCTCGCCGAGCCCTACCGCCGCGAGCGCTTCTTCGCGTTCCTCGACCCCGAAAAGGACCCCCTCGGCAGCGGCTTCCAGGCGCTCCAGTCGCTGATCGCCGTGGGCTCGGGCGGCGTGTTCGGGCTCGGCGCGGGCAAGAGCGTGCAGAAGCTTTACTTCCTGCCGCACCCGGAATCGGACTTCATCTATTCGATCGTGGCCGAGGAGCTGGGCATGATCGGCGCGCTCGCGCTCGTCGCGGTGTTCGCCGTGCTCGCCTGGCGCGGCATGGCCGCGGGCGCCAAGGCGCCCGACACGTTCGGCCGCTATCTCGGCTGGGGCATCACCGGCGTCCTCGTCATGCAGGCGCTCATCAACGTCAGCGTCACCATCGCGCTGTTCCCCACCAAGGGCATCCCCCTGCCGTTCATCTCGTACGGCGGCTCGTCCCTGGTGGTGACGCTGTGCGCGTGCGGTGTCCTGCTCAACATCTCACAGCACGGATGAACAGGAGATGACCCGAGATGATGAGATCGCACGGACGACATCGGTATCTACGGCACGCACGCTTCACGCGCTCCTGGCGGGCGGTGGCACGGGTGGTCACATCTTCCCCGCTCTGGCGGTGGCGGAAGAGCTCGGGCGGAGGGCGTGGCGAGTGAGCTTCGCCGGCGCGGAGAACGGCCTGGAGGCGCGGATCGTGCCTGAACGGGGCATCCCCTTCCATGCCCTGCCGGCCCGGCCGCTCGTCGGCCGCGGGATCGCGGGCAAGGTCCAGGCATTGACGACCCTGGCCGCGTCCGGCCGCGCCGCCGCGCGCCTGATCCGCAACCTCGAGGTGGACGTCGTGCTCGGCACCGGCGGCTATGTGTCGGCGCCGGCCGTGGTCGGCGCGCGCCTGGCGGGCCGGCCGGTCCTGCTCCTGGAGCCGAACGCCCGCGCCGGCGTTGCGAACCGCTGGCTGTCGCGCTTCGCCTCGGGCGCCGCGATCGGCTACGCCGAGACCGCGCACGACCTCAAGTGTCCGGCCTGGGTGACCGGCGTGCCCGTGCGCGCCGCGTTCTCGAACGTGCCGGCCGAGCTGCCTCCCCTGGATTCGCCGCACGTGCTCGTCCTCGGCGGCAGCCAGGGTGCGCAGCAGATCAACGAGGCCATGCCCGCCGCGGCCAGGCGTCTGCTGGAGCGTCTGCCGGAGACGCGGATCATCCATCAGGCCGGCCACCGCAACCTGGAAGAGGCGCGCGAGGCCTACTCGAAGGCCGGCCTCGGCGAGCCCCAGGTCCAGGTCGTGCCGTTCGTCGAGGACGTGGCCGGCGCCATGGCTTGGGCCCACCTGCTCGTCTCGCGCGCCGGCGCCATCACGCTGGCCGAGATCTGCGCCGCGGGCCGGCCCTCGGTGCTGATGCCGCTCTCGATCTCCCTCGGCCACCAGGTGGACAACGCCCGCCTGATCGCCGACGCCGGGGCCGCCGAGCTGCTGCTGTCCGACCAGGTCGAGGCCGGGAAGCTGGGGGACGTGCTGCTCAGCCTTCTGAGCGGACCGGACGCCTATGAGAGGCTGTCGGCCATGGGCAAGGCCGCGCGCGGGCTCGCCCGGGCCGGCGCCGTGGCCGAGATTGCGGACCGGATGGAGATGCTGGGAGGGGTGCGCTGATGTTCAACCCCTTCGCGGACCTGCGGCGCATCCACTTCGTCGGCATCGGCGGCGCCGGCATGAGCGGCATCGCCGAGATCCTCTGCAACTACGAGCTGGCGGATCTCGACGTGAGCGGCTGCGACCAGTCGGCGAGCGAGGTCACCCAGCACCTCCAGTCGATCGGCATCGACGTGCGCAGGGGCCACTCCGTCGACCACCTCGAAGGGGTCGAGCTGGTGGTGATCTCGTCGGCCGTGTCCGAGGAGAACGAGGAGGTGCGCGAGGCGCGGCACCGCGGCATCCCGGTGGTGCGCCGGGCCGAGATCCTCGGCGAGCTGATGCGCCTGCGCTACGGCATCGCCGTGGCCGGCACCCACGGCAAGACCACCACGACCTCGCTCGTCGGCACCATGATGACCGAGGCCGGGCTCGACCCGACCGTGATCGTCGGCGGCCGACTGCGCCTGCTCGGCACGGGCGCGCGCCTCGGCCGCAGCCAGTACATGGTGGCGGAGGCCGACGAGTTCGACCGCAGCTTCCTGCGCCTGACCCCGGTCGTCGCGGTGATCACCACCATCGACCGCGACCACCTGGATACCTACCGCGACCTGGCGGACATCATGGAGGCGTTCGTCACCTTCGCGAGCCGGGTGCCGTTCTTCGGCCGCGTCATCGTCTGCCTGGACGACCCGAACGTCCGCCAGATCCTGCCGCGCATCGCCGACCGCCGCATCCTCACCTATGGCTTCTCGCCGCAGGCCGAGCTGTCCGCGGTGGACATCCAGCCGCGCCACGGCGGCACCCGCTTCTCGGTCCGCGTCCTGCGCGAGGGCCGCGAGGGCATTCTCGGCGAGATCGACCTGCCGATGCCCGGCCGCCACAACGTGCTCAACGCCCTGGCCGCGGTCGGCGTCGGCCTCTCGCTGCGCGTCCCCATGGACGCCATGGCGAAAGCCATCGCCGGCTTCGAAGGGGTCCACCGCCGCTTCGAGCTTCTCGGCACCTGGCGCGGCGCGGCCGTGATCGACGACTACGCGCACCATCCGACCGAGGTTGCCGCGACTCTCGAAGCCGCGCGCCAGAGCTATCCGCGCGGCCGCGTGCTGGCCGTGTTCCAGCCGCATCTCTTCTCGCGCACGCTCGACCAGGCCGAAGGGTTCGGCAGCGCGCTTCTGGGCGCCGACCTCGCGGTGATCAACGACGTCTATCCGTCGCGCGAGCAGCCGATCCCGGGCGTCACCGGCGAGCTGGTGGTCGATGCCGCGCGCCGCAGCGGCCACCGCAACGTGCGCTACTGCCCGGCCTGGAAGGATGCGCGCGAGATGCTCGGCGAAACCGTGCGGGAAGGCGACGTGATCGTCACGCTCGGCGCGGGCGACGTGAACCGGCTCGGAAAGCAGCTTGTGGAGGAGGGACAGTGACGCTCGCGCTCGAGTCCCCCATGGCCCAACCCATGGACGGCGACTTCCGTCGCGCCGGGGCACCGCCGCGCCGCAAGCGCAGGAACCCTTTCCTGGCGCTGCTCCAGCCTCTGGCGGTCTCGCTTGGCCTGGTCGCCGTGCCCGCCGGACTGGTGACCTGGGTCGTGACCTCGCCTCAGTTCGATCTCAAGGATCTCTCCGTGGAGGCCGCCACGCCACGGGTTCCGGCCGCCGGACTGCGTGAGATTCTGGCTTCGTTCCAGGGCGAGAACCTGGTCCTGCTGCCGCTCGGGAGCGTCGAGGCCGCCATCCGGCGCAATCCATGGGTTGACTCGGTCAAGATCTCGAAGGAGCTGCCGGACCGGCTGCGTATCGAGGTCACGGAGAGGCGGCCGGTAGCGCTGCTGGAGAGAGGGACCGGCCTGGTCTACGCCGACCAGGAGGGCAAGCCGATCGCGCCAGTGGGAAGCGAGCTGGAAGCGGCGCGCAAGGCCAAGCTCGTGGTGGTCTCGTTCGTCCACCGCGAGCTGTCGGCGTCGGAGGGGGTGGGGGAGGCCCTGGAGGTGGCGGGCGAGCTCGGCCGGGTGCAGCCCGACTGGGCCGCGGCCCTGTCGCGCATCGAAGTGCTGGGCGAGCAGGACTTCCGGCTCCACACGGACGCCCTGCGCTTCCCGCTCCTGGTCACGCGCGGCCAGGTCGGGCCGAAGGTGGAGAAGCTGAAGGAGCTGCTTCCCGAGCTGGACCGCCGTTATGCGGCGATCCAGGCCGTGGATCTCCGGTTTTCGCGTCGCATCGTGGTGCAGCCGGCGCTTGGGTCATAGAAGTCATTTTATCTACTGAGGAGAAGGAACCAGCCTATGGCCAAACCAGAACCTTACTTCGTAGGCATCGACATCGGATCCTCGAAAGTGGGGGTGCTCATCGGACAGCGCGACGACAAAGGCGGTATCGAAGTGGTCGGCAAGGGCCTGGCTCCGAACCGCGGAACGCGCAAAGGGAACATCGTCAACGTCGAGGCCACTGTCGAGGCGCTCAAGCAGGCGAGCGAGGAGGCGGAGGTCATGGCGGGCGTCGAGATCTCGCGCGCGTACGTCGGCCTGTCCGGCCCCGACATCCGCAGCGTCAACTCGCGCGGCATGGTTTCGGTCGCCCGCAAGGACCGCGAGATCACGCGCCAGGACATCCAGCGCGTGCTCGAAGCCGCGCAGTCCGCGGCCCTGCCGTCCGACCGCGAGATCCTCCACGCCGTGCCGCAGGAGTTCATTGTCGACGAGCAGGGCGGCATCGACGATCCGCTCGGCATGCTCGGCACCCGCGTCGAGGTCATGGTCCATCTCGTGACCGCGAACGTCACCCGCTCGCGCACGCTGCTCACCTGCGTGAACCGGGCCGGCATCGAGGTCGTCGAGATGGTCTTCGAGCCGCTCGCGACCGCCGAGGCGATCCTGTCGCAGGACGAGCGCGAGCTCGGCGTGCTGCTCGTCGACATCGGCGCCGGCACCACCGAGTACGCCTACTTCGCCGAGGGCGAGATCCAGTACAGCGCCGTGGCGCCGATCGGCGCCGGGCACTTCACCAACGACCTCGCCATGGTGCTGCGCACGCCGTTCTCCGAGGCCGAGCGGATCAAGATCAAGCAGGGCTGCTGCCTGCCGAGCATGGTCACCGAGGAGGAAGGGATCGCGGTGCCCACCGTGGCCGGCGGCACCTCGCGCGTGGTGCCGAAGCGCGAGCTGTGCGAGATCCTGCAGCCGCGCGCCGAGGAGCTGTTCAACCTGATCCGCGAGGACCTGTCCAAGCACGTCTCGGACGACGGCCTGCGCGGCGGCGTGGTGCTCACCGGCGGCGGCGCGCAGCTCGACGGTCTTCTCGAATTGGCCGAGCAGATCTTCGACGCGGGCGTGAGGTATGGTCTGCCGCGCGGGCTCGGCGGACTGGTGGACGTGATCAGCAGCCCGTCGTGGTCCACGGCCTCGGGCCTTCTCCTCTACGGCCTTGCCGCCGAGGAGAACCAGGGCAAGCTCCAACCGAAGCGGTCGGGTTTCAGCATGCGCAGCGTGATGGGCAGTCTGCGCGGAATGTTTTCGGACCTGCTCTGAGGAATCCACTTCAACCCGAAAAGGGGGTGCATCATGATTCTGTTCGACGACCAGGACGCTCCGGAGACGACGCGCGAGGCGTCCCTCCGCGTCCACGAGGCGGAGTCGACGCCCGCCCGCATCAAGGTCATCGGGGTTGGGGGAGGCGGCGGCAATGCGGTGAACCGCATGATCGACGCCCAGCTCCGCGGCATCGAGTTCATCACCGCCAACACCGACCTGCAGGCGCTCCACAAGTGCCGGGCGCCGATCAAGCTGCAGATCGGCGGCCTGCTCACCAAGGGTCTCGGCGCCGGCGCCGACCCGGACGTCGGGCGCAAGGCGGCGCTGGAGGACACCGAGCGTATTCTCGAGACCCTGGAAGGCGCGGACATGGTCTTCCTGACCGCCGGCCTGGGCGGCGGCACGGGCACCGGCGCGGTGCCGATCATCGCCTCGCTGGCCGCCGAGATCGGCGCCCTCACCGTGGCCGTGGTCACCAAGCCGTTCGGCTTCGAGGGCCGGCGCCGCATGCAGCAGGCCGAGCGCGGGGTGGAGGAGCTGAGGAACGCGGTCGACACGCTGATCACGATCCCCAACGAGCGCCTGCTCAACTTCGTGGAGCGCGGCACGCCGCTCTCCGAGGCGTTCCGCATCGCCGACGACGTGCTGCGCCAGGCGGTGCAGGGCATCAGCGACCTGATCACGATTCCGGGCGAGGTCAACGTCGACTTCGCGGACGTGCGCTCGATCATGACCGGCATGGGCATGGCGCTCATGGGCACCGGCATCGCCAAGGGCGAGCACCGGGCGCTCGAAGCCGCGCAGCGCGCCATCTCCTCGCCGCTCCTGGAGGAGACCTCGATCCAGGGCGCCCGCGGCGTGCTGATCAACATCTCGGGCGGCTACGACCTCACGCTGCACGAGGTGGCCGAGGCCGCGCGCATCATCTCCGACTCCGTCGATCCGGACGCCAACATCATCTCCGGCATGGTCATCGACCCGAACCTGGAGGAGGCGATGAAGGTGACGGTGATCGCCACCGGGTTCGACCGCGGCATGGAGGATCGTCCGCGCACGCCGATGCCGGTCTCCATGCCGATCAGCCGGCCGACGCCCGTGCCGAGCGTGCCGAGCTTCACACCGGCCGCCGCGCCGGAGCGCGAGGAGCCCGAGCGCGAGCCGCTCGACGTGCCGTTCTACCGCAAGGCGATCGCGCACGGCCGCGGCGACGACCCGGGCGGCTTCGGGCCGAACTGGTCGAACGTGGACGACTACGACATCCCGACGGTGCTGAGGAAGCAGATGGACTGATCCGCAAAAGGAGACCGTCCCATGAACCCGCACCTCCGCCAACCGGCCGGAGGGGGCCGGCTCGTCCGCCTCCTCCGCGCCTGGGCCTTCCTTCTGGTTGTCGCGCTGCCCGCGGTGGGTCTGGTTACGGTTTACCTCGTCCGGCACGCCGAGAAGGCCGACCCGTGGGTGCAGGACAAGGATCTCGACGCCTTCTGGCCGCTCTCGCCCGCCGGCACCGTCCGCGCCGAAGCGCTCGCCGGGCGCCTGGAGAAAACGGGCATCACGGCCATCTACACGAGCCGCACCACGCGGACGCTGGCCACGGCCATGCCGCTGGTGGCGCGCCTGCGCGTTCCGGTCACGGCCGACGAGGCGAGCATCCATGCGGCGGACATGCCGGGCTTCCTCGCGCGGCTGCGCGAGAAGCATGCCGGAGATGCCGCGGTGCTGATCGTCGGGCACTCCAACACCATCCCCCGTCTCCTGGTGCTGCTCGGAGCAGGCCCCGAGTGCTACGCCCGCCTGGGAATTATCGTCGACGGCGACAGCAAGGACGGGCTCCTGATCGAGGGCTACGAGGGCCTCTGGAAGGTGGACCTCCGGCGCAAGGGCTGCGAAGCCGTGACGCGGGAGTGACCTTCAGGACGGGCTCTCTTCGTCGCCATCCTCAGCGTCTTCGGGATCGTCCGGCACGACCTCGCCCCGCGCCCTGGCCGCAGCCTTCTCCGCCTTGCGCTGGCGCTTCTCGTCCTGCTTCTTCTTCCTCTCCAAGTCCTTCTTGCGCTTTTCAAACTGGTAGTTCGGTTTGGCCACTTGGTTCCTTCTTCAAGCGAGCGGTCCCATTCCGGCGATGGCCGGCCATCCGCGAGGATGTTCCTCGAAGCCCGACTAGTTTAGCGCACCCGGGCCCGCTCGCGAGAGGGGGCAGAGGATCTGGCGGGCCCCGCGGCGCGCCACGGATCGCTTCCCCCGAATCCTGGACCGTCGACCCCCGGGGGTGAGTCTCCAAACCCGCGGTGGAAGCGCTTCACCCCCAGCTCTGGGAGATGCGCCCCTGGAAAGCGATCGTCTACCCCGGGGGTTGAGTCGTCGCGAGCTTGGGTCGAGCCATCCACCCCGCGGGGGAAGCCGTTGCGAGCCGGGGGTGAGCCGTTCACCCCCTGGGGTTGACCGTCCATCTCGCGGGGTCGACGCCCGCGAGCTCGGGGTGGATCGCAACGGAGCCGATCCGGCTGGGCCACAAAGTCAGCGCCTGTGCTACCGGATCCCCACCGCCAGCGTGTAGCTCGCCGTCCCCTTCGTGGATAGGACGAAAATCCGGTACTTGCCGCTGGCCGGCAGCTCGCCGGTCCAGTCGGTCGTACGACAGGTCAGGGTGTAGTCGTCGATCATGACCTCGAAGGCCGCGTTCCGGTCCGGCGAGGTGATGTGCATCGTCATGGTCTGGCCTTCGCGGGCTCCCAGCGAATACTCGTCGACGCCGCTGGTCTTGCCGGTGACGGTGCCGGAGGACTTGCCCTTCGCGAAGCGGATCGGCTTCCCGGGCTTGTCCGTGGTCAGCCGGCGGTGGACGGCCTGGCCGGATTCCGCGAGGCCGCCGGCCTGGAGCTTCCAGGTCTCGGTGTCCACGAAGTCGATGCCGCTGGCCGCGCCGGAGTCGTTGCCGACCCGCTCGACCTTCAGGGCTCCGTTCTCGAAACGGACGCAGCGGACTCCTCCCGAAGCCCGGTCGCCCCCTTGGATGCGGCCGAGGAGCGCGGGTCTGCCGTCCTTCATCCCGAAGACGAAACCCTCGTCGAACTGGCCGGTGCCGCCGGTGTTGCAGATCGTCCGCACCACGGCCTCGTCCTGTCCATCGCCGTTCAAGTCTCCATAGACGATCTCCTGGACTTCGAAGTACGTCCCTTCCAGGTCGGTCCCGGCCTTGCCTTCGAAACGGCCGCCGGTTACCTGGATCGGCACGTTCGCTTCGCTCGATTCGAAGTCGGCGCAGGCCGGACGGTAGGTGAAGCTGCGGAAGTCGGTCTTGTGGATGTCGCCAGCCGGAGCGGCGGCGAGGAGGAGCATCAGGGATAGGGGGAGCATGGTCAGGTCCGGGGTTTGTAGGCGACGGCGTCGATCTCGACGGCGGCTCCGAGGGCCAGCTCCGCGCGGCCGACCGTGATGCGGGCCGGCGGATCGGAGCCGATGATCTCCAGGTAGGCGGCGTTCATCTCCGGGAAGGTCTTCATGTCGGAGAGGAAGACGTTGACCTTCACGAGGTCGGCCAGCGAGGCGCCGCACTCCCGGAGGATGGTCTCGATGTTGCGCAGGGTCTGGGCGGTCTGCTCGCGGGTGCCGCCCTCGACCAGGTCCAGACCGCCGGGCAGGGTGCCCAGGGTGCCGGAGACGTAGATGAAGTCCCCGGCCACGACCGCGTGGCAGAAGGCGGGCAGGCGGCCGAGCGACTCCACGATCACTTTCTTGGCTCGCATGGCGCCGATTCTATATCCTTCCTTCGACCAGGAAGGGGGCCCCCTATGTCTACGTTCGTGTCCGAGCTTGAACCCACCGCGCTCTGGCAGCGCTTCGACGAGATCCTCGCCATCCCGCGCCCGTCCACCCGGGAGGAGGCGGCGCGGCAGTACGTCCTCGACCTCGCCGGCCGGAAGGGGCTGCGCCACCGCGAGGATGCGACCGGCAATCTGGTGATCGAGAAGCCCGCCTCGCCCGGCCTGGAGGGCGCACCGACCGTGGTGCTCCAGGGGCACCTCGACATGGTGACCGAGAAGAACGCCGGCGTGGAGCACGACTTTGAACGCGATCCGATCGTGCCGCGCCGGGACGACGGCTGGGTCAAGGCCACGGGCACCACGCTGGGCTCGGACAACGGCATCGGCGTGGCCGCCATCCTGGCCGTGATGATGGCCGACGATCTCCAGCACGGTCCGCTGGAGCTGCTGTTCACGGTGGACGAGGAGACCGGCTTGACCGGCGCGGTCGCGCTCGACCCCGAGGCCATCGCGCTGCGCGGCCGCCTGCTGCTCAACCTGGATTCCGAGGAGGTGGGGACGGTGACGATCGGCTGCGCCGGCGGCGCCGTGACGCGTCTCCTGCTGCCGCTGGAGACCGCTCCGGCCCCCGCCGGCGAGGCGCTGGACCTCCGGCTGTCGGGGCTTCGGGGAGGACATTCCGGCCTGGACATCAAGCTTCAGCGCGGCAATGCCGTCCAGCTCCTGGCGCGCGCGGTCTATTCCGCAGCCCAAGGCCGGCCGGTCCATCTCGCGTCGTTCCGCGGCGGCAACAAGCAGAACGCGCTCGCCCGCGAGGCCGTGGCCCGGGTGATCGTCCAGGATCGGGCCGCGTTCGTGGAGGCGGTCGAGAAGGAGATCGAAGGGATCAAGGCGGAGTACAAGCACACGGAGCCCGATCTGCAGTTCGAGGTTTCCGGCGGCGGCGTCAGCGGATCGGTGTGGAGCCAGGCTCTGGGCGAGCGTCTCCTGCTGCTGCTGAACGGCCTGCCCCACGGAGTGCTGGCGATGAGCCACGATCTCGAGGGCCTGGTGGAGACGAGCGTCAACCTCGCCGCGGTCTCGGAGGAGAAGTCCAGCGTGGTCGTTCTTCTGAGCGTCCGCAGCTCGGTGGGCTCGGCGTTGCGCGCGCAGCGCCACCGCCTGCGGGCCTTTGCCGATCTGGTAGGAGCGCAGGTGGAGGAGAACGAGGGCTATCCCGCCTGGAGGCCGAACCCGGACTCCGCCCTGCTCGCACGGTTCCAGAAGGTCCACGAGCGCGTGGCGGGCGAGGAGGCCGAGCTGGTGGCGGTCCACGCCGGCCTGGAGTGCGGCGTGATCGGCGAGAAGTTCCCGGGCATGGACATGATCTCCTTCGGGCCGCAGATCGAAGGCGCCCACTCGCCGGACGAACGGGTGAAAGTGGATACGGTAGGGCCGTTCTACCGGCTGCTGACGGAGACGCTCGCGGAGCTGGCGCGGGGGTAGGATGAACTATAGGGAGGTCAGCCGGAAGCTGGTTGAGCTCGGATGTGAGGAGATCCCGCGTCGAGGTGGTGGTTCACACCGGCGGTGGCTGAATCCTGCCAACGGGCGCGCCACGGTTCTGCCCGACTGGGGCGGCCGCGACCTCAAGCTAGGGACTGTGAGGGCCGCGGTCCGTCAGCTCGGCCTGGAGTGGGCCGATTTTGATCGCGGATGAACGGCTTCAGGCCACGACGAGGGTTTCCAGCCAGAGGGGAGTGGTCTCGGGCATCTGGACACTGGCGGGCAGGGGACGACCGAGATCCTGATAAATTTCGATCACCGCTGCAAGCGCGTCCTGGACGTTGGCCAGAGCTTCATTGACGGTGTCACCTTCGGTCACGAGCTCCGGCAGCACCGGAGATGTGACCGTGAAGCCGCCTTCAGGCTGAGGGGAAAGGACAAGCGGTAGTTTGTAGATCATCCGTAGCGTCATCCAAGAGAGGAAATCATAGCAGGCCAGGTGTCAACCCCCTAGGCTGGAGTTCACCTCTGTCCTCCTCCAGGATGGCGTAGAGGAGAGAGTCCTGCCACTCACCGCGGACGAAACACTCCTTCCGGAGGTGGCCTTCGAGGCGGAAGCCGTGCTTGAGGAGCACGCGGCTGGACGCTTCGTTCTCCGGAGCGACACGGGCGTAGATCCGGTGCGCCGCCAGCTCGCCGAACCCGAAGTCGAGCAGGGCGCGGACGATCTCGGTCGCGAAGCCGCGGCCCCACCAGTCGCGGTGCAGCACGTAGCCGATCTCGTGAGTGCGCTCTCCCCGACCGATCAGGCCGCAGCCGCCGAAGAGCGCGCCGGACTCGCGGTCGACCACCGCCAGGTTGTGGTGCTCCCGGGGCTCGGCGGCGCTCTCCTCGGCCACCCGGTCCAGGAAGGCTCGCGTCTGCTCCTCGGTGTTGGGCCCGAACGCGGTGTAGAGCGTCACCTTCGGGTCGGACCCGTAGGCATGGACAGCCGCGAAGTCGTCCGGACGGAAGTCTCGAAGCTCCAACCGAGGCGTCAGGAGAGGGATGGGCATGGCGGATAGGATATCCCTGGACGCCCGCACCCGTTCATCCGTAAACCTCTGCACGGAGGAGACACATGCCAGGACAGAGCCGCAGGGAGTTCTTGAGGACCGCGGGGCTGCTCGGGGTGGCCGCCGGCATGGCCGGGGACGCCTCCGCGCAGCCGGTCGAAGGGCCGTGGGAGGTCAACATCCGCTGGCACGACCGGGCGCCGGTCAAGGTCACGTGGACGCTGAACGGCGACGGTACGTTCTCCAGCAGCGACGGCTACAGCGGCACCTGGACGCAGAGCGGATCGCTCCTGCTCTTCTCGGTCCGCAGCGACACCCATCCGGCGTTCGCGGGAATCGCGAGGGGCCGGTCAATCCAGAGCGGCCTGGCGCTCCAGCCGGGCGGCGTGCGGGGGTTCTGGTCCGCGCACCTCCTGCCCTGAGGTTTCGGGCGCGCAGAAGGTCCCCTCCTCCGCGAGGCCGACGATCATCCGGAGAGCCCGCGGGAGGATCTCGAAGCGGGCCGGGCCCTCTCCGAGGATCTCGCCGTCCACGTTGAAGGCCATCGGCGGATCGCCTTCGACCTCCACGCGCGTGGCCTTGCGGAAGAGCAGCAGGTCGCTGTCCGCGTGCCGGCCCAGCAGCACGGTCGGCACCAGGACCGCGAGCTGCGGGATGGTGGTGGCCGGCGCGATCATCACGTCCAGGAGGCCGTCGTCCAGCACCGCCCTGGGCGCCACCGGGATGCCCGAGGCCACGTAGCGGCCGTTCGAGACCACGAGGTTGTAGGTCTCCAGCTCCAGGGTCTCGGCCCCGTTCAGGGTGATCCGGGCCAGGAACCCCTTGAGCTCCGGCAGCGCTCCGATCGCGGCCCGCATGTAGGCCAGCGGACCCCAGCGCTCCTTGGCCTCGCCCGCCCGTTCGCTGACCTCGCCGCTGAAGCCGCCGGCCGACACGTTCAGGAAGCAGCGGACTTGGCCGTTCACGTCGGCGCGGGCCACGTCGACGGTCCGTACCCGTCCTTCGTCGAGGACGGCGAGCGCCCCTCCGAGGTCGTTCGGCACGCCGATGGTGCGCGCGAAGTCGTTGCCGGTGCCCAGGGGGAGGAGGCCGAGGCAGACCCGGTCGAAGTCCGCCGAGAGGCCGTTGACCACCTCGTTGAGCGTGCCGTCGCCGCCCGCGGCCACCACTCGCTCCACGCCGCACTCCAGGGCCTCTCGGGCGAGGCGCTCGGCGTCGCCGGCCTGCCCGGTCACCTTGACCGACGTGCCGGGCAGGCGTTCGAGGGCCTCCTCCAGGACCCCGGCCTCCCCGACGCTGCCCGCGTTCGGATTGACGATGACCCAGGTCCTCATCTGGGCGCGAACTCGTTCGGGCCCACCTGGACGGTCTCGATCACGTCCGGGTCGTAGGGCCGGCCGAGTTTGAGCAGCCGGGCCGCGAACCAGGCGATGGTCAGGGTCGGGATCGGGCCGGTGATGGGGATGAGCGCCTCGATGGCCGCCGTGTTGCGCAGCGCCTGGAGGCCGGTGCGGTTGAGGAGCACCCACATGATCGGCGCGGAGAACACGTCGAGCGCGAAGTCCAGCAGGTCGAGCCCCACCACCAGGCTGAGCGGGACCGCGCGGACCGCGGTGAAGAAGTCGGCGTCGGCCGGGAGGCGGATGCGGCGCAGCTTGCGGACCGCGGTCGCGAGGATCGCCAGACCGAGGATCAGGGCGACGAACATCAGCACGCCGAGGATTTTGAGCAGGTCGATGAGCTCCATGGCTTTGCCTTTCGGGGCCGAAGACCCAACGGAACAGGGCCCCGGTCCGTACACCTTGCAAGAACCATGTGCGGCAGGCCTCGATCCTGCATGGCACGCTTCAGACACGATGAGGAAGACTGGATGGACCCGAAGGACACGATGAAGCACGACACTCTCCGTCCCCGGTCGCGCCGGGCTGGCATCCTCCAGGCCGGTTTGGCGGTCCTGGTTCTCTCCCTGACCACCGCGGGCCTCGCCCTGCAGGCCCGCCCGGCCCTGACCTCCAGGGAGACGCGTTACCTGGAGCTCGGCATCGAGCAGCTCCGGCGGATGGAGGGCAAGCACGGCAGGCTGGGACCCGAGTTCCAGCAGAACCTCGCGTCCGGTGCGCTGGCCTCCGCCGCACTGGCCTCCGAAGGCCGCGCCGACGCGGCCCAGCGCCGCGAGGATGCCGTCCGCTGGGCCACCGGCGCGCTCGACGCCTGCGACCACCGGTGGGGCAATGGCAAGTGCGCCCGCGCCCAGCTCCCGCTGCAGCGCATCGCGCTCCAGTATCCGGGCGTCCTGCCGGCCGAGCTGCTGACCCGCCTCAAAACCGAGGTCGCGGCCGCGGCGCCGCCGCCGAACGCGGAGGCGGTCCGCGATCCATGGTCGTTCAAGGAGACCGAGAACCAGCGCATGGTCACCATGGCGCGCAGCCTGGTGGCGCAGACCGTGGCCGGCAACCCCAACTCACCGG